>NZ_PREY01000026.1:0-104118 GCF_002959955.1 Burkholderia sp. BE12
ACCAATCCGGCTGGCTGCATGGTCGGCTCCCGTGCTTGCTCAACGAGCCGTCCAGCATGCCAGCAGTCAAAAACACGACATCTGTAAATAGCCAGAACACGACATTAGGATATGGCTGCTACAACCAAATCCGGTGATAATACGCATTATGTTAAATTATGTCGATGCTCAAAGCATATGACGATTGCAATGACTGAATTTCCAGCTGCGACACCGGTCCGCCTGACACCTGCCGAAGCCCGCTGTCGCGACACTGTCGACGCGTGCGAGGCCATTCGCTACAACGCGGCTTCCTTGAGCAGCCATCCTGGAAAGCCACGAGTTTCGCAAGGCTGGAGCACTCTTCGCGAAATGCAACTGATGGCTGCCCGCCGCATTCGGTTGGCGCCTGTTCGTAGCCAAGAAACGCCAGCAGCGGTTTCATCGGCGTTTCTCGTGCGCTCGAACATCTTTGGTCGATTTTTACCCCCGCTTCCAGTCGGCCATTCGGTACCGGAAATATTGTTTGTCGACCCATTCGACACGACGGCGCCCGTTGATGAGCATGTCATTTGGAACCTGCACCGAACCGAACGGCTCGAACCCGAGTCTCAGGTAAAGCCGATGTGCGGCGAGCGCGTTCCCGTTGCTGCGCACGATGACATTCCCGTAGCCGGTCGTCGCCTCGCCGACACAACGCCGCACCAGCGCTTCGCCGAGCCCGCGTGAGCGCCAGTCCGGCGCGATCGCGAGTTCGGCGATTGATCTCACGGGTCGGTCGCCGAGTGTCGCGCGCAGCGGCATCGGTAATTTATGATCGTAGTCCGAATCGGCGGACAGCAGGAAACCGACGAGCACTTCGCCGGTCACCCACAGATGGCAGCGCGCGGCATGCTCGGTGAACAGTCCGTAGATCCAGCCGCACTCCGCCGCCTCGTCCAGGTAGTGGCCGGCATACGGCCCCGTCGTAAACGCGTCCATGTAAAGCGCGAGCACCTGCCGCTCCCATGCATGGAACAGGCCGATTCCACCGGAACGGATCTCGCACGTGGTCATCCCGCCCTCCTACCAGTCGAGCTGATAAGCCGTGCTCACCAGCAGCGACGAGCACAGCGTCGCCAGCTTCACGAGTGGCAGCCCGGCCGGATCGAATCCGTGGTTCGGATAGAAATACTGGCCGAGGCCCTGCACCTGCCGCTCGATCACGATTACGCGGCGGTCTCGCGGCGCCGTCTCGATGATCCGCTCGACGATTTCCCCCTTGTTCTCGATATGAATCGACAGGATGATGATGTCGCACGCACCGTAGTCGTACGCCGCGCCATCCGCATGAACCATCTCGATCGCGGCGCGGCGATAGCGTACGGGGTTCGATGCGCACAGATGATCGACGAACCGCTCGCCGGTCCTGAGCGATTCCTCGCTGAGATCAAGCCCGACGATGCGGGCGCCGCTGAACGACTGCATGAACAAGAGCGACAGCGGCATCCCGCCGGAGCCGATCATCGCCACCGTCGAATCGGTGGACATGTCCGACAGGAAGATCTCGGTTCGCGCGAGAAGCCGGTAGATCTCCGCGTAGTACTCCTTGATGATCAGGAGCAACCCGTCGCTCGCCGGCCCGGCGCGCAGCACGTCGCTCATCTGCCGCTCGAAGCGGACCTCGTTGTCCAGCGACAGCGCCTGAAATCGCTTCATGTACTCACGCACCGTACCGTCGCGCAGGAATAGCCCGGTCTCGTTCGCATCGAGCACCGGGGACAGCAGGTAGTTGCGGATCAGCAGCGTCTTGGCGAAACACGCTCGCAGATCGTGTCGGTCGGGTGACACGAACATCTCGTCGATCCAGCGATGGATCTGGGTCTTCACGAAGTCGATGCGGCACTGGGTATCGTTGGCCGCACAATGCGGCGCAAGCGGCAGATTGGTCAGCATGTCGGTGTCGATCCAATTTCAGGTTGAGGGGCGCCGGCGAGCCGGCATCAGATCCAGGCTTTCGGCAGCGCTGCGAGGCGTTCGCGCGCGACGGGTCGGGTCTGGCCGAACGGCGGGTAGGCTTTCTTCTGCAACGCGTGCGCGAGCATCGTCGGCATCCGCGCAAACAGGAACACCGGCGTGGCCAGCACGGCGGGCACTCCCAGTTCGAGCAGGATCGCCGCAGCGGCCGAATCGATGTTCGGCGGCAGGCCACGCAGGTCCTGCATCGCACCGCATACCGCCCGATACGCGTCGAACGCCGCGCCGTCGACGCCCAGCCGCACCGCGTGGCGCTCGAGCGCGGCCGGCCGCGGGTCGCACTCGAGCAGTGGATGGCCGAACCCGGGAATCCGGTCGCCCGCCTGCACGCGCTGCGCGACGCGATCGCGAATCTCCGCAGGCGACCGCCCGACCAGGTTCGCGAAAAACCGCGTCGCGTCGCTGCACGCGCCCACGTGCGCGGAACCGCTGCCGGTCAGGCCCGCGATCAGGTTCAGGTCGATGCTTGCATAGGTGCTCGCCGAGAACCGCGGCAGTGCGATGGTCGGCGCGACGAGACCGAAGCCGCCATGCAACGCCACCAGCAGAACGTCGAACAGGCGGGCCTGGGCGTCGCGCGATTCGCCACCGCACAGGCAGTCCAGCACCGATGCGCTGAAACCGCGAGCGGCGTCCGTCGGCCGCGGCCAGGCCGGGGCCTCGTCGTCCATCGTGCGCCACACCGCCAGCAGGCGCGGCAGCGCGGCGACGATGCCCAGGCCGGTCGCCACCGCGTCGTCCTGCCCGATACCCGACAACCCGTCGGGCCACGCAACCGGCTGCGCTTGCGGCCCGGCAGCCAGCCCGGCCGCGACCGCCGCGACCAGGAACACCTCTGGCCGGCGCTGGCGGCGAGCCAGTTGCGCGGCGAGCAGGCCATCGTCAGGCGGCCCGTCGTCGGCAAGCCGCGCCGCCAGTGCGCGATCGAGTGCGCGCACGTCGTCCTCTTCCGGCATCCGGCCCGTGAGCACGTGCAGGATCGCGGCAGTGAAATCGACGGACTCGATCAGCTGAAGCAGATCGACGCCGCGTACCGAAAGCCGGTCGGGCGAGATCGAGACCGCATCGATCTCGCCTTCGTCGCGTGCGGCGCGCGGACGGGCGGCGTCCGGCGTCGGCAGGTCGTGATCGGTTCGCATCGGCGATGCCCCGCTTACTGCCGCGCCGGTTTGGCGATCAGCACCTCGAAGCCGATCGCTAGCATCCCCGCCCCCTTCGATACGCTGGCGTATTCGCCGATGCCGGCTTCGTGCAGGTGCCCGACCGACTCCGCAACCGTGAACTTGCCGTCGAGATGGAGTGGATGAACGCCCGCGGCCGCGCGCCGCTCGTTGAAGAACGCGAGCGCTTCCGGCGCAGGATCGCTGCAGGGTTCGTGAATCAGCGCGAAACCGCCGGGCGCCAGCGTGCGGAAGATCTCCCGGTACGCGCCGACGGGGTCGGCCCAGTGATGCACGACCGAACGGCCGATCACCGCGACGAACGTCCCGTCGTCGAACGGCAGAGCGTGGACGTCGCCCGCGCGGATTTCGATACGCCCTTCCAGCCCTTCCGCGCGCACGTTCTGTTCGGCGCGCCGCACCATGTCGTCGTAGTAATCGACCCCGACGAAGCCCAGCGGGGCGAGCGACGGGACGCGGGCCAGCTCGATCAGCGTACGCGCGGTACCGGTGCCGACGTCGAGCAACCGGCCCGACGCGATGCGTCGCTGCGCGAGCTCGTGCTCGACGCGCTGCACCAGATTGCGGTTCCATTCGAGCGTGAACGTGTCGACGTAGTGGTCGTAGGTGTCGGCATTGACTTCGGCGGGGGTATTGGTACGCATGCAGGTCTCCAGTCGTGAGGTCTAGGGGTACAACGGTCGTGGAATCATCCGGCTGCGGGACGCGCGCCGGCCGGGGGTGCGGCCGGCGCGGCGCCGAGCCTGCGCATGAGCCGCAGGAAAATCGTCAGGTACACGGCCTGGCGTACGACGCTCACGCCCGCGAGTAGTGCGAACAGCTGAGTGAGCGCGAGATGGTGCGTGACGCCGAGATAGATCGCGCCCGGGGTGACGATCCAGGAAAAGAACAGCCCGAGCGCCATCGCGCGCGCCGGGCGTTCGAGAATCTGGAAGCAGCCCGTCACGAGATTCGTCAGCAGATAGCTGAAGACGAACAGCGGCACGTAGTCGAGCAGCGCGGTCGCGACCGCGATCACGCCGGCGTCGGACGCGAGAAAGTGCAGCGCAAGCGAGCGCATCAGGAAGAACGCGATGCTGATCGCCGCGGTGAACAACACGCCCAGCAGCATCACCGACTGCAGTGCCGCGCGGGATGGCGCGCGGCTGCGCACGAGATGCCCGATCCGGATCATGAAGACCATGCTCAGGCCCTTGATGAGGATGAATCCGATCGTCATCAGTTCGAAGCCGATGCCGTAACCGCCAATCGCACGCACGCCGTAGCGGGCGATCAGCGAGTAGACGGCCGTATTCGCAAGAAAGGTCAGCGCTTCGAGCGCGGCCGACGGCAGAAAGATGCGCAGCAGCCGTCGCTGCGTCGGCCATTCCACGCCGGGACGCGGCAGCACGACCTGCTCGCGGCGTAGCCGCGGGCGTATGCACCGGACGCACCAGCCGAGATACAGGCTCTTGGTGATCCACGAGGTCAGCGCGAGGCCGAACAGCTGCAGCGACGGATGCTGGCCGAACAGCCCGAACACGAGCAGCGGATCGAGGATGTTGTTGACCACGCCGCATGCGATGCTGATGCGGGCGGGCGACTTGGTGTCGCCGTACGTGCGCATCGCCGCGGAAAGCGCGGTGCTGAGCAGCGTGAGCGGAAAGCTGCCGATCACGAGCGCGTAATAGCCGAACATGCGCTCGCCGCGAAACTGGCCGCCGGAAATGAACGTCATCAGCGGCGCCCGCATGCCGATCAGCACCAGCACGACCAGTGCGCCGATCGCGCCCGCGAACACCAGGCTCTGCACGAACAGCCGGCCCTGGTCCTCGCGGGGCGCCTTGGCGAACACCGCGACGAACGACTCCTCGAAACTCTTGCCGAGCAGGAACAGGAAAGTCGCCACGCTGCCGTTGATGAGCGCGAGCAGCGCCATGTCCTCCGCCGGCAGGTCACGAATCCAGCGATAGTCGAACAGCGTCATGCAGTAGCCGAAAATCGACGACAGCACCATCGGATAGAGCATCAGCCAGGTCGCGCGCACCTCGGCCGCGAACTGCCGCGTGCGATCGGCCCGTGACGCGCGTGTCGAAGCAAACGTGGCGGTCGCGGCAGGCGCGACGGTAGCGCGATCGTCAGACATGGGTGTGCCTCTCGTCGATCAGGCGCGGCAGCTTCTGGCGCGCGGAGAAGCGCAATGAGTCGCGACCGAGCACATCGAGGCGGCCCTCGCCCTTGTCGATGCATTCGCGCACGTCCTCGATCTCGAGCAGCGCGGCGGCGAGTCGTGACACGAGCGGCGCCAGTTCGTCGTCGCCCAGGTCCAGCGCGACCGTCAGGCAATCGCGCCCGTGCGCGTCCGCGTCCAGGCGGAACTGGCAATCGAGCGGCCGGCCGACGCACGCCACCAGCCGCTGCACGAGCAGCTCGGTGCTGACCAGGTTGCCCGCGAACTTGAAGCGCTGATCCGTGCGTCCCTGCAGCACCACGACAGAGCCGCCCTCCCCGCAAGTGCAGCGCACCGACGGCCCGACGCGCACGCGATCGCCGATCCGGTAGCGCAGCATCGCGAGGCCCGGGTTCGCGCGGCTTGTCACGAGGAGTTGCCCGCCCTCCTCCTCGAGGAAGAACCAGTCGTCGAGCACGTGGTAATACCCGTCGGCGCAGCGCGGCGTGTGATAGCCGAGAAAGCCCGTTTCGGTGGCCCCGTACAGCCCGAAGAATGCGGCATCGCGCCAGCGCCGCCGCACGATCGCCCGCTTGCGCTCGGTGAACGCCTCGCCGGTGTAAAGGATCTTCGTCACGTCGAGATCGACACCGTGCGCGTCGAGTAGCCGCAGACATTGCAGTACGCTCGTCGGCGTTCCGACCAGGACGTTGGGGCGGGCGCGGCCGATCAGGTTCAGCATCGCGGGCAAATCGGCGCCGTATGCGTCCAGCCGCCCGATCGGGAGTACGTTCGCGCCGATCGCTTCCAGCAGCCGGTTCACGCCGTCGTACAGCGTGGAAAAACCGCCAGCGGTAAACAGGTTCGCCACCCGGTCCGTCGGCACGATAGCCGTCCCGGCCAGCACGTTCGCGAGCGCTCGGCCATAGGTCGTGTCGGGCCGCTTGCGCGCCGGCGCATTGAGCAGCAGCTTGACCTCGCCGCTCGTGCCCGACGTGGTGTAGAACGTCGCGCCGGCGAGACCGTCGTGGTCGAGGCGGTCCAGCACGCGCCGCTTCAGGTCGTCGGCCGTCTCGATCGCGATCAGCGTGCGGAAGGCCGCGTAGCTGGCCACGCCCGCCGGCAGCAAATGCGCATAGCGGGCATCGTACGAAAGCGCTTCGTTCACGGCGGAGCAATCGAAGCGGGTCGTGCGGTCGGACATCGTGGGCTCCAGGTTCAGGCCGCGATCACGCGCTTTCGCGCAGGAGACGCAAAGAGATCTTTCCGGTGCTCGTGACCGGAAGGTCGTCGACGAACAGCACGTCGGCGATGCGCGGATACAGCGGGAACGCTGCCCGGTAGCGGCTCAGGATGCGCGCCTTGAAATCCACGTTCGCACCGGCCGGCGCCAGGCCGGGCACGACGAACACCGTCAGCGCGCCGGTCTGTGGATCGGCGAGAAAATAACTCTTCGCGATGTCGTCGAACGCATCGAAATGCTGGTGCAGCAGGCTGACGTTGATGAGCCGGCCGTTGCACTTGACCGTTTCATCCCTGCGGCCGACCCAGAACACGACGCCGTCGTCGCGGCGGAACACCAGGTCGCCGGATTCCAGCGTCGTGAACCGCCGCAGGCTGCCGTCGGGCAGCAGATAGCCGTGCATCGCATACGGCGTTCGGTAAAGCAGATGGCCGGGCTCGCCGGGTGCGCACGGCCGCCCCTGCGCGTCGACGATCGACAGCTCGATGCGCGGATCGATCGGGCGGCCCGGTGCGAGGACACCCTCGAAGCAATACGAATCGACGCGCGGCAAATCGTCCGGCGTGAGCGGCAGCGCGAAGATCCGCGGCCCGGATTCGGTCTGGCCGAAGTTGTTCCACACGCAAGCACCGAGCGCGAGCAGGCGGCGCACCTGCGCCGCGTAGATGCGGTCGGATGCATTGAGCACGACGATTCCGTCGAACCTCATGCCCGCCGTCGCTTCGGCCAGGTCGCACACGCGCTCGGCAATACTGCGGATCAGCGGCACGAAGCGGATCCGGCCGCCGCCCAGGTAGCCGAGCACCTCGTGCGCGGTCAGCGATGCCCGTTCAAGCCAGACGGTCGCGCCGGCCAGCAGGCCGTTCATCATCGTCGAGAACCCGTACATGTAGTGCGTGGGGAACATGCACAGGACGCCGTCGCCCGGCTGCACGCCCAGATAGCGGCCGACCGCCAGCGCATTCTCGACGAGTTGGGCTTCGTCGTAGACGACCAGCTTCGGCGCGCTCGTCGTGCCTGAGGTCATGAAGACGATCTGCGCGCGCGGCGCGCCGGCATCGGCCCACGCGAACGCGTCGTGCCCGGGCGCTTCGGCATCGGCCATGGCCGGGTCGAGCACGACGACCGGCAGCCCGTCGCACGCGATCGACCGGGTCGAGACGACCGCGAGTGCATCGAGCCGGTACTGGTGCCGCGCGGCGGACAGCATCTTCGGATCGCACAGGACGATCCGGCAGCCGAGCGTCGATGCGAGCAGCGTGAACAGGAAATAATCGAACCCCGAGAAGCCGACCGCGATCAGGCAACCGCGCCCTAGTAAGTGCGGCTCCAGCGCGCCGAGCGCACGCCGAGCCGCCCTCAGGCGCGCGCGCAGGTCTTCCGCCGTCAGGCGCGCCCCGTGCAGCACGATCTGCCAGTTCGCCTCTCGGGCAAGCAGCGACGCGAATTTCATGCGGCCGCTCCTTCCAGCACGAGCGAGGCCGCGAGGCCCCCCATGCCGAACGAATTCTTGAGCACGCGCCGCGCATCGCTGGGCGTCGGCGCGCGCACCACGTTGACGGGGCACTCCTGCGCCTGCTCGTCGAGGTTGATGGTCGCCGGAATGAAACCCTCCCGCAGCCCGATCGCCGTGTTCAGCACTTCCATCGCGCCCGCCGTCGCGATCAGGTGACCGTGCTGCGACTTGTTGGCGGTGACGGGCATCCCGGGCCGCGTCGGAAAGATCGCGCGGATCGCCTCCGATTCGTGCTTGTCGTTGAGCACCGTCGACGTCCCGTGCGCGTTGACGTAGTCGATATCGGCCGGCGCGCATCCCGCGTCGTCGAGCGCACGCTGCATCGCGAGCCGCATCTCGAGGGACTGCTGGTGCGGAATGACGATGTGCTCGGCGGCCAGGCTCGCCCCGTAGCCGGCGACGCGCGCGAGCGGCGTATCGCCCCGGGCGCGCACGGCCGATTCGCGCTCGATCAGGAACAGCACTGCGCCTTCCGCGAGCACGAAGCCCGAGCGACGCGTGTCGAACGGCCGCGAACGGTGCCGGGGATCGAGATTCAGGTCGGTCGAGATCACGTCGAGCGATTCGAGTCGCGCGAGATTGAGCGGATTGACCTTGCCGGACACGCCGCCGACGATGGCCGCGTCGACACGCCCCTGGCGCAGCGCGAGCAGGCCCATGCCGATCGCCTGCAGCGACGCGGAGCACAGGCCCACGTGCGCGAGCGCGCAGCCGCTGAACGGAATGTGGCGATGAATCGCGCCGAACACGGCGGTCGCGTCGCCGCTCACGAACTCGCTCATGCGCATGTGCGACACGAGCACGCGGATCAGCGCGTCGCGCGATTTGTCGCCATTGACCTTGTCGACGAGCTCGAGCGCGCTCTGCACGTCGGTGGCCGGCACGTCGACGCCGACCAGACAGCCGATGCGCTCCGGCGCGTAGTTGCGCACGACGAACGGCGCCTGCGCGAGCAGCCGCGCGGCGGCGAGATCGCCGTACAGCTGCTCGGTCGCGATCCGCCGTGCGGAAGGCCAGCGCACGCGCTCGTTGCCTTCGTCGGGAACGCCCGCGTGCTGGGTCGTATAGGTCGAGCAGTCGAATTTCTCGATCCGGCGAATGCCGGAGCGGCCTTCGCGCAGCGCGGCGTGAAGTTCGTCGTAGCTGCCGCCGAGCGGCGTGACGGCGCCGAATGCGCTGATGACGATTGCGTCCGATCGCGGTTTCATCGCCCCACCCCGCTCAGCTTGCGTGCCAGGATCGCACCGAGGCCCGACGACACGCCGATGCCGTTGACCAGGACGGGTGCGCCGACAGGAATGGCCGGATCCGCGATGGCGAGGACCAGATCGATCAGGTTGTTAGCCCGTCCGGTATAGCCGACATGCGGCTTGTATGCGTGCATGACGGCATTCGGCCACGCATGCTGCACGGCATTGCGCTCCGCCTTGCCGAGCGACGGTTCTCCGTTCTGGTACAGCACGACGTGCGGCACGCCGAGCGCGGCCTCGCCGGGAAAGCGGGCGAACAGCCTCGACCAGTCGGCGCTCGACACGGACGTATCGGGCTTGTAGAGCGAATGAACGTCGAGCACCTGCGCGCAGGGCGTGCGCCCGTCGCGCGGCGTGCGTTCGACGACCGCGCCGACGGCCCCGAACGCGGGAACGATGCCGACCGGGTGCGACGTCGTTCGCAACAGGCCCATCTTCTCGAACGCCGCGACGTTGTCGGCCGACGTCATATCGCCGACGGCCGCGATGACGGCCCGGTCGATCGCGCCGCCCTCGATCTGCCGGTGCGCTTCCTCGAGCGCACACAGGCTGGTCAGCGACATCCGTTGCAACGGATAGCCTTCGCCGCGCAGTTCGAACAGCTTCGATATCTGGTACAGCGCGTTGGTGGTCAGCAGGCGCAGCATGTCGAGCGGATTCAGGTCCGCCTTGACCTCGCCGAAGTAGCGGCAGCCGTCGAGGCCGTGACGCTCGTGCAGCGGCGTGAGCACGGCCATCGTCGCGTCTTCGCCCTCGACCCCCGTGAATACCGCAAACCGCTCGCGCTCTTCGGCCGTGTAAGGTCGGCCGGCCGATGCCGCGTCAAACGCCTCGGCGGCCACCTGCAGCGCGAGACGCGACCCCGGGTTCAGCAGCGAACGATCCTCGCGCGCCATGCGCTGCACGAGCGGAAACGGCAGGTTGGCGCGCGTGTAGTCGCCAGGCTTCGCGGCCGGTGCGAGCGGCTTGCGCGCGGCGAAGTCGACGTCCAGCAGCGACGCGATGTCGGGAAAGGCGGCCGTCGCGATGCCGAGGCCGGTGATGTACGACATGGCAAGTCCCCATTCACGTGAGTCGAAAACCGGGCGGGCGCGCGATGCCGCGGCGCACGGTGCGGCGTTCCTGCGACACGGACGGAACGCCCGGATCAGCTGAACTGCGCGATGCGGCGCTCGATGTAGTTCACCGAGAAGTGCTCGTAGAGATCCTGCAGGCTGCATTTCTCGTGATCGTTCCAGCGCATCACGTCGCACACCTGCTGCCAGCCTGCGTCGGTCCACTCGGTGCCGGTGTGGCATTGCGGATCGAGCAGCATCCGGTTGAACGGCCACAGGTTTTCGAGGCTGATGCGGTTGTCCACCTTGTCCTTGAGCTCGTAGCACAGGTCGACGTAGTCGATCGAGCTCATGTTCAGCTCGCGGAACAGCGACGCGGAGTCGGCCACCTGCTCGGGACCGCTCAGATAGAGGATTTGCGCGACGATGTTCTTGATGTCTTCCTTCATGGTCCACTCTCCTTGAGTCACTGGGTCAGCCACTGATGTTTTCGCCATTGCCGAGATCGACGACGCTTCCCGTCGTTTCGAGCGAGCCGTTCGCGAGCAGCAGGACCGTGCGCGCGACCTGCTCGGGCTCGAGGATCTTCCGCATCGGAATCTGGCGGTAGAACGCCGCCGCGTCCTGCGACGCGAGAAAGCGCTCGAACAGGTCGGAGCGCACGAACCCCGGCGCGACCGCGTTGACGCGCACGCCGAAGCGCGCCATCTCGAGCGCGAGCGTTTTCGTGAAGCGCTCGATCGCCGCCTTCGACGCGCCGTATGCGCCGTTGCCGGTCTTCGGCTTGCGCGCGGCGATCGACGACACGTTGACGATCGCGCCGCGCCGGCGCGACTGCATCCCTTCGCCGAACGCATGGCAAAACGCCATCGTCGCGCCGAGGTTGATCCGTAACGTTTCCCAGTAGCGGGCGAACGGGCTGCCGATCAGCAGCGCGTCGTCGTTGATGCCTGCGTTGTTCACGAGCACGTCGACGGCCGCTTCCGCGTTCACATGGTCGGCGAACGCCTGCACGGCGTCCCAGTCGCCGCCGTCGACCCGAAAGCCGCGCACCGCGCCGTCGTACGCACGCTCCAGTGCGTCGGCCAATTCAGGATTCGATCGGTAGGTGAAGTAGACGGTGTGGCCGTCGGCGACCAGCGCATCGACGATCGCGCGCCCGATCCCGCGCGTGCCGCCCGTGACGATGGCGAGCTTCGTCATGCGTCGTGCTCCCAGCTGAGGATGCCGTCCATCACGCCCTGGCCATTCGCATTGCGTAGCTCGACGTGCGCGGTGGTGCGCGCCCCGTCCTGCTGCAGGCGCCGCAGGCGCGCGGTCAGGCGCTCGCCCGGCCGTACCGGGCAGATGAAGCTGATCTTGCGGAGCGTGAGCGCCGGAATCGGCCGGTTCGCCGCGAGGCCGAGTGCATCGAACAGCATCGCGATCGCCAGGCTGAGGCTGAACGAACCGGGCAGCACGGGAAACTGCTCGAAGTGTTCGTCGAAGAGCGGCGCGGCGCTCGCTACGTCGATCACGCCGAACTGATCGCCGGTGATGGTAGCCGCCGGCGTTGCGATCGCGGGCATCATGGCCGGTCTCCCGGTGCGGCCGACGCGTGCAGGTGAGCCGGCATCAGCGCGACGAACACGGTACCCGACGCGACGGCTGGAAACGTGCCGGCATCGGCGTCGCGCGCCGACACCTCGACGCGGTACCCGTCGCCGTGTCTCGCGACGGTGCCGGCCAGCGCCAGCCGCGGATGGCCGTCGACGCGGTGCAGCGTCAGCTCGCGCAGCTGCGCCGGTACCATCAGCGCCGGCTCGCCGTGCATCGTGCGCGCCGCCTTGACCGCGAACTGATGCAGCGCCTCGATGACGAGCAGCCCCGGCCGTGCGCTCGACCAGTCGCCATACCGCCGCGGATCCGCATCGCCCGCGAAACGCGCGGGATCGGACGGATCGCGGATCACGCGACAAAGGGCAAGAAAGCCAGGCCGCGCCGTCTCGCTCCCCCTCTCAAACCTGGTATGTCTCATTTTTATGCCTTGTTATGTCTGTGTTTTGGCTTCTCGCACCCCGGTGACTGCTCTCACGTCGGCCGATGTCGTGCGGATCAAGTGCTGATCGGCTGCGAGTGTATCGATTCGTCGCCGAAAGAAACGATCATGCGACCAATTGCAGAAACGGGCGACGAACCGCGCATGGGGCCGATGGAATGCAACGCGGGGGTGCGGCCGACGGCGGGCCGCGACCCGCTCGCCGCGCCGGCGTGCGACGGCGTTGCCGACGGCCGCCGTTCGTCGGGGAGGAATGCCGTTCGTCCGCGCGTTGCGCCGTTCGTCGCACTGCGCAATACGGAGCCGCGGGTGCCGCTAAGGTAGCGACATCGATCGAATACCTTGGGAGGTGTCCGTGTTGGCGGCCAGCTTGAGTCATGTCACGAAAAACTATGGAACCGGCCCGCTCGCGGTCGCCGCGGCCGACGATGCGTCGCTCGAGATTCTCGCGAACCGCTTCACGGTACTGTCGGGGCCGTCCGGCAGCGGCAAGACGACGTTGCTCAACCTGCTCGGCGGCATCGATCGCCCGACGCACGGCGCCATCACGGTCGCGGGCGAACGAATCGACGCGATGCGCGAGAATGCGCTAGCCGATTTCCGCGCACGCCACGTCGGCTTCGTGTTTCAGTCGTTCAACCTGCTGCCCGTGTTCAGCGCGTTCGAGAACGTCGAATATCCGCTGACCCTGCTGGGCGTCGCCCGCGCGCGGCGACGAGAACGGGCGCTCGCGCTGCTCGATGCCGTCGGCATGGGCGACAAGGCGAATCGCCGGCCCGGCCAGTTGTCGGGCGGCCAGCAGCAGCGCGTCGCGATCGCACGCGCGCTCGTCACCGAGCCGGCGCTGGTTCTGGCCGACGAGCCGACCGCCAATCTGGACAGCGCGACGGGCGCGACCATCATCGCGCTGATGCGCACGATGCAGCGCGAGCACACGACGTCGTTCGTATTTTCGTCGCACGACCCGCAGGTGATCGCCGCCGCGGACGATGTCGCGACGATCTGCGACGGGCGCGTCGTCACGACCCGCTCGGCTACCCTGCACGAGGAGGCCTGCCAATGAACCTCTGGGTTCTCGCCTTCCGCAACCTGCTGCGCAACCGCCGCCGCTCGTCGACCACGCTGCTCGCGATGGTCGTCGGCCTGGCCGCGATCCTGCTGTTCGGCGGCTACGCGCGCAACATCAATTACGGACTCCAGACCAGCTACGTGCGCCAGGGCGGTCATCTGCAGATCCAGCACCGCGACTATTTCCTGTACGGCAGCGGCGACCCCGTCTCGTACGGGATTGCCGACTACCGGAAGGTCATCGACACCGTGCTCGGCGATCCCGAGCTGGCACGGGAGGTGACGGTCGTGACGCCGGTGCTGACGATCAACGGCATCGGCGGCAATTTCACGGCGGGCGTGTCGCGCACCGTTTCGGGCAGCGGGATCGTCGTGGCCGACCAGAACCGGATGCGCCAGTGGAACGACTACGGCTTCGCCGACCGGGCGACTCCCCTTGCACTGACCGGCAGCGCGGCGAATGCTGCCGTAATCGGCACGGGTGTCGCGCGCGTGCTGCGCCTGTGCGACGCGCTGCGGGTACCCGATTGCCGCGATCCGGTGACGGCCGCCCCGGCCGGCGCGTCGGACATGCCCGACGACATCGCGTCGCTCTCGCAGGCCGAGGCCGCCGCGAAGCCCGCGCATCGCAACGGGCTCGCCCGCCTCGAGCTGTTGACGTCGAATGCGTACGGCGCACCGAACGTCGCCGAACTGTCGGTGATCGCGGCGCAGAAGCAAGGCGTCAAGCAGATCGACGACATGTTCGTACAGGTGCATCTGCCGCAGGCGCAGCAGCTCGTCTACGGCAGCGGCCCGAATGCGAAGGTGACATCCATCGTCGTGCAGTTGAAGCACACGGTCGATCTGCCGTCTGCACGCGCACGCATCCAGACGCTGCTACGCACCCGGCTCGCGGGCGAGCCGCTCGAGGTGCTCGGCTTCGCGACGCTGAATCCGCAGTATGGCCAGGTCACCGGCATGTTCGGCGCGATTTTCGGCTTCATCGCGGTATTGATCGCCACGATCGTGCTGTTCACGGTCGGCAACACCATGAACATGGCCGTGATGGAGCGCACGCACGAGATCGGCACGCTGCGCGCACTCGGCCTGCGCGGTGCCGGCATTCGCCGCCTGTTCGTCTGCGAAGGGTGCCTGCTCGGCATGTGCGGCGCGGTTGCGGGCACCGTCCTCGCGCTCGCGGCCGGTGTCGCGATCAACCGTGCCGGCCTGCACTGGACGCCGCCCGGACAGACCGATCCCGTCGCGTTGTCGGTACGCGTGTGGGGCGAGTTCGGGATGATTGCGCGCTACGCGCTCGGCGTGACGGTGGTCGCGACGCTCTCGGCCTGGCTGCCCGCGCACCGCGCTGCCCGCCTGCCGATCGTCGACGCGCTGCGCTTCGCCTGACCAGGAGCCGCCACCATGAGATTCCCCATCCGGATCGTGCGCGCCGCCGCGATGCTGCTCGCGATCGCCGCCACCGCAGCGGCGGCGGCGGATCCGTCGGCGCAACAGCTGCTCGCGCAAAGCGACGCGGTGCGCAACCCCGACAAACCGTTCGGCCTGACGACGACGCTGCTCGAATTTCGCAACGGACAGCAGACGGACGCCGAGGTGCTGAAGATCTACTCGAAGGCGGACCCGGCAACCAGCCAGTTCCGCACGCTGGTGCAGTTCGTCGCCCCGGCCCGCGACGCGAACAAGCTGATGCTGAAGAACGGCAACGACCTGTGGTTCTACGATCCGTCGAGCCAGGCCAGCGTACGGATCTCGCCGCAGCAGCGCCTGCTCGGCCAGGCCGCGAACGGCGACGTCGTGACCGTCAACTGGGCAAACGACTACGATGCGTCGCTCGCGGGCGAGGAAAACGTGGCGGACGGCGAGCACCAGACTCGGCATTGCTACCGGCTGCGCCTGACGGCGCGCGCGCCGGACGTCACGTACCACGCGATCGATCTGTGGATCGCGAGCGATACGAAGCGGCCGGTCAAGGCACGCTTCTTCGCGGCGAGCGGCAGCGTGCTGAAAATCGCGTACTACCGGCACTACCAGGATCAGCTGGGCGCGGCGCGGCCGACGGAAACCGTCATCATCGACGGGCTCGATCCCGGCTGGGTCACGGTGATGCGCTACTCCGATTACGCGTGGCGCGACATTCCTGACGCATGGCTGCAGCGCGCGTACCTGTCCCGCTTCAAGGCCGACTAGACGATGGCGCGATCCCGGGTCGCGGTGCTGGTCTGCGCGGCGGGCCTCGCAGCCGCGCAGGCCGCGCTCGCGGCCGACGACGCGGACGGCGACGCGCTGCGGCTCGCCGACACGGCGACGGCGGCGCCCGTGATGCCGAGCAACTGGCGCGGCACGTTCGAGGCCGCCGCGGCGAACTACACGGCGGCAAGCCAGACCGCGCCCGTGGTGCTCAACGACAACGCGCGTATATCGAACACGCTGTCGTACGACGGCACGGCCGGCAACTGGCGGGCGATCGTTTCGAATCGCTTCGATGCGGGATGGCGTGCGGGCACGTCGCAGTACAACGCGGTCGACACGCTCAAGCAGGCCTACGTGAGCTGGCAGGCGGGCCCGAACGCGATCGTCGACGTCGGCCGCGTGAACCTGCGCGAAGGGGTTGCGTCGGGCTTCAATCCCACGGATTTCTTCAAGGCCGGCGCGCTGCGCTCGGTCGTGTCGATCGATCCCGAGAGCCTGCGCGAGAACCGGCTCGGCAGCGTGATGGCGCGCGGGCAACTGCTGTGGAGCGGCGGCTCCATGACCGCCCTGGTGTCGCCGCGGCTCGACACGCATCCGAACGATGCAACCTTCAATCCCGATCTCGGCGCGACGAACGCGCGCACCCGCTACATGCTGAGCGGGTCGCAGCGGCTGTTCGGCAACTTCTCGCCGCAGTGGCTGCTGTATGGCGGCGAAGGCATTGCGCCGCAGCTGGGGGTGAACGCCACCACGCTGATCGACGATGCAACGGTCGGGTTCCTCGAATACGCAATCGGTCGCGGCAGCGCGGTCGCCGATTTCTCGCAGGCCGAGTCGTCCTGGGCCTCGAAGCTCGCGACGGGCGTTACCCACACCTTCGCGAACAAACTGTCGCTGACGCTCGAGTACGACTACGACGGCGCCAGCGCGAGCGCCGCCGCGTGGCGGGCGCTGCAAAGCGATCCGTCGCGATACTGGCGCTATCGCGACACGGCGAGCATCGCGCAGGAGCTGATGACGCGGCGCTCGCTGTTCGTCTACGCATCGATGCCGGACGCCTTCGTCCAGCATCTGGGGCTGACCGCGATGGCGCGCTACAACCTCGACGACCATAGCTACTTCACGTGGCTCGAAGCGCGCTACCACTGGCCCCGCACCGACTTCGCCGTGCAATGGCAGAGCAACCACGGCTCGGCGCACAGCGTCTACGGCGCACAGGCGCAAAGCCAGATCGTGCAGGCGATCGCGACGTTCTTCTTTTGAACAGGGAAACGGGGCAAGCGTAGCCGCCGGCACGCATCATGCCAGACGCGCCCGGCGCGATGCGGCGGGCGCGGAAAATGGTGTGACGTCGGACGGGCCTCTATCATTCGGGAAAGGACGGCATGAACAACACTCGGCCCGCCGGAAATCGCGACGAACCGCGCCGTCCGCTCTCGCCGCCCCCGCCGCGCTCAGCGCGACTCGAGCGTAGACCCGCCGCCGTCCGCCGCCGCGCCGTTTGCGTGACGGATGCAGCGCGTCACCACGTTGATCGCACGTCCGAGCGGCATGCCGACGAGCCCGCCCCAGACCGCGAACGACAGGGACGCGAAGGCGCCGGTCGCCGCCCACGGCCGCGAGGTCGCGATCGCGTAATGAATGAACGTTTCGGCAACGAACGTCAGGAGCAGCGTGACCAGCAGGCTCGCGTCGCCCGGCAGGCGCACGAGCATGCCTTCCGGACCAGTCCTGAACTGCAGGCGCCAGCGGCTCGCGTGGAACCATCCGCCCGCCGTGCCGAACCCGAGCATCGCGAAGCCCGCCGCGTAGGTATCGGCGCCCGCCCCTGGAAACAGGTGGTCGAGGCTGGACAGGCCGAGACCGACGAACACGACCGGAAAAAGGATCGGACGGACGGGCCGGACTTCGCGCACGAAGCAGCGCTTCACGCCGATATAGACGAGCACGCAGAACAAGAAATAAACGTAGGCAGGGAAATGTGGCATGGGGGTACCTATCCGGGAGCGCCGCAACCAGCGGACATGTCGGCGACTATAGCGACCGGCCGGACCGCGCGCCGCGCTTTGCGATGAACGGTGGAAATCGACCGACGAACTGCCCTCAGGTCGGGCGAACGTCCGCGCGGGCCGCCGCACGCGCGTCCCGGCCGACCGCCGATAGCTACGCCGTCGCGAATTGCGCTAACATCTCCGCAATCCGCCCCCGCTCGCTGCCATGTCAAGCAAGCTGCTCGCATTCCTGTCGTCCGAACCCTACGTCGGCCCCGCGCATCGAGGCCGCTCGCTGCTGGGTCTTTTCTGTTTCAATTCGGCGGTCGGACTGATCTTCTGGGCGACGCGGCGCAACGAGGCGCTACTGCCCTACCTGGTCGTTGCGAACGGCATCGGTTTCAGCGCGACGCTGCTCGGCATCGCGATCGACAGGCTCGTGCGCGGCAAACTCGCGCTGGTGCCGAAGATTCTGATCGTCGCACCGGCGAGCGTATTCATCGGTTTCGAGGTCGCGGCCTCCACGGTCGGGCACGTCCCGCACCTGATCGGACATGCGGGCGTCAAGGTCTGGCTGGCGTACGGCTCCTCGTTCATCGTCGCCGGCGCCGCCTGCGCATTCGTCTCGGTGTTCGTACAGGCCGCACGCATGCGCACGTCGCTCGAGACGCAGCGGCGCGAGGCCGCCGAGGCGCGGCAAGCCGAAACGGCCGCGCGGCTCGCCCTGCTGCAGGCCCAGATCGAACCGCATTTCCTGTTCAATACGTTGGCCAACGTGCAGAGCCTGATCGAGCGCGATCCGGCCCGCGCCACGACGATGCTCGACAGCCTGAACCGCTATTTGCGCGCGAGCCTTGGGCGCACGCGCAAGGCCACCGCCACCCTGGGGGAAGAACTGGAACTGGTCGAGGCGCTGCTGAAGATCGCGACGATCCGGCTCGGCCAGGATCGCCTGCGTTATACGATCGCCGTGCCGGATGCACTGCGGGTTCTGCCTCTGTCACCCCTCCTGCTGCAGCCCCTCGTCGAGAATGCATTGCTGCACGGCATCGAGCCGTCGGTCGACGGCGGTGAAGTGTGCATTCGCGGGACGCGCGACGGCGACCTCCTCGTCCTGAGCGTGAGCGACACCGGCGTGGGGCTCGGTAACGGCAACACGAAGCTGCACGGCGGCGTGGGACTCGCGAACGTCCGCGCCCGGATGATCAGCCTTTATGGCGAGCGCGGCCGCGTGTCGGTCGGCACGAATGCCGACGCCATGCAGGGCGTGACCGCAACCTTGCAGATCCCTATCGCCTGATATGCCGACAGCCCTGATCGCCGACGATGAACCGAACCTGTCCGCCGAACTCGCCGCGCGCCTCGGTACGCTGTGGCCCGAACTCGAGATCGTCGGGATGCCGCGCAACGGCGTCGACGCGCTCGCCGAGCTGAATGCAAAGCGCCCCGATTTCGCATTCCTCGACATCCGGATGCCTGGTATCGACGGGCTGAAGATCGCGAGTCTCGTGCCGCACGTACACGTTGTATTCGTGACGTCCTACGACGAGTACGCGGTTCAGGCGTTCGACCAGTCGGCGATCGACTATCTGCTGAAACCCGTGACCGACGACCGCCTGCTCCGCTGCATCGTGAAACTGCAGCGCGGCGGCCCCGCACCGACCGACACCGCGCTGCTGGCAAGCACGCAGGAGCAGCGGGATACCGCGCCCATCCGGTGGCTGACCGTTGGCCTCCGGGACACGACCCGGCTCGTCTCGGTGGACGAGGTGCTGTATTTCCAGGCCGCGGACAAATACACGGAGGTCGTGACCGCGAGCGACCGGCACATCATCCGCACTCCCCTCAAGGAAATGCTCCCGCGGCTCGATAGCGCGCGTTTCGCGCAGGTGCATCGCGGCGTGATCGTCGCCTATGCAGCGATCGACCATATCGAACGCGACCTGCTTGGTCGCCAGCGCATCCATTTGCGCGGAAGTGGAGACGTTTTGCCGGTTAGCCGTGCTTGTGCGGGTCTCTTCAAGCAGATGTGATCGAATTATGCAAAGTCACATCCACCGCCTGCGCAATCCCGCGCTGTGCTGATCCGGCATGCGCGACGCAGCATCCGGCGCGCTTTCGGCGGGCCACCGCACGGTGGCCCCTTCTCCCCGCAGCGTCACACTCAACGCAACGTCGCGAACAGCAGGTTCAGTCCTTCCGAAACGATCGGGTGGCCGATGATCGCGTCGCGCACCGCCGTATACGGCAACCCGCCGAGCATCGCCATCTGGACGGCGGTCGTTACGTCTCCGGCGCCCGTGCCGATCATCGTGAACCCCAGAATCGCACCGGTGCCCGGGTCCACGAGTGCCTTCATGAAGCCCCGCGTGTTGCCGTCGGTGCGTGCCCGCGGTACGGACGCCATCGGAAGCTTCGCGACCTGGAAATCGATGTTTCGCGAAGTCGCATCGGTTTCGTTCAGCCCGATTCGACCGAGCTCCGGATCGATGAACAGCGCATAAGGGATGATGCGCTCCGCGGTGCTTGCCGGTCGGCCTTCGATACCGGCTTTCAGCACGCGGTAGTCGTCGAACGATGCATGCGTGAACATCGGCGTGCCCGCGACTTCGCCGATCGCCCACGTACGTTCCGCGGTCGTCGCGAGTTGATGGTCGACCTTGATGAACCCTCGCTCGTTCGTCTCAACGCCGGCAAGATCGAGTCCGATGCCGGTAGTCTGCGGCGTGCGCCCGGTTGCGACCAGCAGGTGCGAGCCTTCGACGACGCGGCCGTCGGCCAGCCTCGCCGTGACACGCTCGCCGCTTTTCCCGCGCACGTCGACGAGTTTTGCAGCCAGTTCGAGCCGGATGCCGTCGTCGGTCAGCGCCTGCTGGATGACCGTACTGACATCGTCGTCTTCGCGCATCGCCACGCGCGGCGTATCGCTGACGAGGGTGACAGCGCTGCCGAGCCGCCGAAATGCCTGCGCCATCTCGAGCCCGATATAGCCGCCGCCGATGACGACGAGGTGCGCCGGAAGCGTCGCGAGGCGCAACGCCTCCACGTGTGTGAGCGGCTGCGCGTCCCTCAGGCCCGGCACGTCCGGGACCGACGCGACCGTGCCGGTGTTGATGTAGACGTTCTCGCCCTCGTAGATCGTTTCGGTCCCGTCGGCCGCGCGTACGGCGATGGCTCGCGGCGCGACGAACCGTCCGGTCCCGATCACCAGTTCGAGCCCCGACTGCGCGAATGCGCGGCGATTGACGTCGACCATCCCGTCCACGACCGACGCAACGTACGAGGAAACGGCGGCCATATCCGCGGTGACATCCGCCCGTTGCGCCGCTTCCCGCCATGCGTGCATCGCCCGCGCATGGTGAATCAATGCCTTGCTCGGGATGCACGCGACATTGATGCACGACCCGCCGATCATCCCCCGCTCGATCACCGCAACGCGCTTGCCTTGCCGGGCCATGTCCATCGCGAGTGATTTTCCACCCTTGCCGCCGCCCAGAAACAGGTATTCAACCCGTTTGACGTTTGCCATTCTGCTCTCCAGATTTCATTTGTTATCCCCAGCGCATACGAATCGTGCGCGTTCCCGCGTCACGACTGCAGGAACGCGAGCAGGTCCGCATTGACGCGATCGGCATCGACGACGCACATGCCGTGCGATGCGCCTTCGTAGACCTTCAACGTCGCATGTTTCACGATCCGCGCTGACAGCCGGCCTGTATTGTCGATCGGCACGATCTGGTCGTCGTCGCCGTGCAGGATCAGCGTGGGCACGTCGATCTTCTTCAGATCCTCCGTGTAGTCGACTTCCGAGAATTCGCGAATGCACTGGTACTGCCCATGGATGCCGCCCGTCATGCCCTGTGCCCAGAACGCATCGACGGTGCCCGCCGACACTTTCGCGTCCGGCCGGTTGAAACCGAAGAACGGCACCGCGAGATCGCGATAGAATTGCGAACGGTTCGCAGCCACGCCGCTGCGGATTCCGTCGAACACGTCGCGCGGCAAACCGCCCGGATAAGCGTCGGTTTTCAGCATGATCGGCGGCACGGCGCCGATCAGAACGGCTTTCGCGACGCGCTTCGTCCCGTGACGGCCGATGTAGCGCGCGACTTCGCCCCCGCCCGTCGAATGGCCGACCAGCGTCGCGTCGCGCACGTCGAGTGCATCGAGTAGCGACGCAAGGTCGTCGGCATACGTGTCCATGTCGTTGCCGGCGAACGGTTGCCCCGAGCGGCCGTGGCCGCGCCGGTCGTGTGCGATCACGCGGTAGCCGTGCTGCACGAGAAACAGCATCTGCGCGTCCCATGCATCGGCGTTCAGCGGCCAGCCGTGCGAGAAAACGACCGGGCGGCCGGTGCCCCAGTCCTTGTAGAAAATCTGCGTGCCGTCTTGGGTGGTGATGGTCGTCATGTTGGTTCAAATGGAGTGATGTCGAGATACGCTCGGAATCCTTCGAGCACGATCTTGCCCTTCGCGCGCCCTGCTTCTGTCAGTGCGCGCGCGCGCCGCACGTTCGCCGCATCGCTCTTGCCGAAATGCTCGCCGGCGGTGCCCTTGAGTACATCGTCGTCGATCAGCGCGGCCACGCGCGCGAGCAGCGCATGCTGACGGTCCCTGTCCTGCGTCCGGGACATCGAACGCGTGAACATGAATTCCAATGGAGCGAAATGGATTTGCGCTTCAGCGGCATCGCATCGAGCGTGTCGGGATCGGTACGCCGGCCCTGGCATAAACAACGGCTTTCATCTTCGGCTCCTTGACAGGGTGCACGAGGCGCTCAAGCGCCTCGCAGGAATTCCCGCACGTGCGACACATACGCCGGCGCGTACTGGAAGAGCGCCCCGTGACCGGAATTCGGGTAGACGATCAACGTCGCATCGGGCAAGCCTTTTGCGAGCACGAAACTGTTGGCGGTCGGAATCATGTGGTCGTCGTCGCCGTTGGTGACCAGAACGGGCTGCTTGATCCCGCTCAACTTGCCGGCCACGTCGCCGCTCCAGTTGGCCCACCCGATCATCGCCTGCAGTTGCGCGGATGCGACTTGCGGCCCGGCCGGCAAATCGCGCTCGGCGGTGCGCGCGTCGAGGCGATCGACGAACGCGGCCGCCGCTGCCTGGCCGACCGGCGTCGCCGGGAAAAACAGGCGCTTGAGCTTGTCGCTCATCGGCATCCCGCCGTCCGTATAGATCGCGAGCAGCTCCGGGCGGTCCATCCCGGCGCCCTCGCCGCCTTCGGGCGCGGTGCCGGACAGGATCATCCGCTCGACCAGTTCGGGCCGCGCGATCGCGATGTCCTGTGCGAGAAAGCCGCCGAGGGAAAATCCCAGGATGTGCAGCCTGCCGATCGAAAGCGCATCGACGAAGTGCAGCACGTGCTCCGCCATTTGCGCAATCGAGGTAGGCACCTCTCCGCCGGAACGGCCGACGCCGGCATTCTCGAACAGGATGATTTCGCGATCCCGCGCGAGCGCATCGACGATCGCGGGATCCCAGTTGTCGAGCGTGCCGGTGAAGTGCTGCAGGCAGAGCAGCGGCCGCCCGCCACCTTCGTTGCCGAAACGGCGATACGCATAGCGCACGCCGGATGCGTCGACGTAGCGAGTCGGAGCAATGGATGATGCGATTTCGGTCATGGTTGGATCCTCGGTGGGCGCGCGCCGCGCGCCGCGGTTCGCTCTCAGCCGAGCGCGATGTCGTGCAGGTCGATCGATACGACGAGCGGTTCCGGTAGCGCGTGCCCGTCCGGCGTTCGCGGATAAATGCGGCGCTTCGTCGGGAAACGGATGCCGGACACGGTCGTGTAGTCGCTGACGTAATGCGCGCCGGGCGTGTTGCCGGCGATTTCGACGTCGTAGTCGAGACGGCGAATCAGGCCATCGGGCCCGACGTAGATCGTCTGCGTCTTGCTGAACACCTCGAGCGTATCCGGGTAGTGGACGCGAATCCTGCGCCACGGTTCGCCCTGCTCGTTCCAGATGCCGTCCTCTTCACAGCTCACGCCGTCCCACGCAAGCACGAACGGTGCGTTCAGATACGTCCACATCGCGCATCCGGCAAAGAATGCGAGCTGCAGCGCGTCCCAGCCCGTTTCCAGCGTATGTCCGTCGAACGACCGGCGCGGCTGCTCGCGCTCCGCCAGCACCCGCCCGGACGAATCGAGCAGTGCGATGCGCTTGCCCGTGAATTCGCTGCGCGCGGCCAATTCACCGACCGGCGCATGCGACGCCCATTGACGATCCGTCGCGACGGTGACGGTCGTGTCGTCCATCACGCCGGCGTGACCTTTGAGGCCCCACAGGGCGCCGCCCTGAACGAGGCGTGCGCGAACCTGCCGAAACTTGCGCCACTGGTCGAGCCCACCGTGGGCATCGATGACGGATTGAGCGATTGCGTTCATGCGGTAACTCCTGTGGGTGTGGAATTCATCGTCAGTACCGCGCGGAACCGGACGTCGGCGCGCATCATGCGGTCGTATGCCGCCTGCGCCTGCTCGAGCGGAAACGTCTCGATCATCGGCCGCACGTTCTGCAGCCGTGCGAACGCGAGCGTCTCTTCGTTGTCCGCCACGGTGCCGGTCAGCGCGCCGACGACGGAACGGCCGCCGAACACGAGGTCGACCGCATTCACCGCGATCGGCTCGCCCGGCACGGCGACGACGATCAGCTTGCCGCGCGCGGACAGCCCCGCGACGGTTTCCGCCATCCCGGAACCGGTCGGCGCCGTACCGAGCACGACTTTCGCACCGCCGATTGCACGCAGCGCGGCGGCGACGTCCTCGGTGCGAGCATCGATATAGCGATGCGCGCCGAGCTGCGCGGCAAGCGCGGCCTTGTCGGCGCCGCGCGCGATCGCGACGGTGTAGAACCCCATCCTGTTCGCGAACTGCACGGCAAGATGACCGAGGCCGCCCAGGCCGTGGATCGCCACCACGTCGCCCGGCCGCGCGTCGGCATTGCGCAGCGCATTGAACGTCGTGAGCCCCGCACAGAGCAGCGGCGCCGCTTCCGCCGCGTCGAGATCGTCAGGCACACGGACGAGGCCGCGCGCTTCGGCCAGCATGATCTCCGCGTAACCGCCGTCGGTCGTCATCCCGGTGATCACGGGGTTCTCGCAGTTCACGACATCGCCGTGCCGGCACGATGAACACGTACGGTCTTCGCCAGCCAGGAAGCCGACGCCGACGCGCTGGCCGACGTGCCAGCCTTCGACGCCATCGGCCACCGCATCGATGCGCCCGACGACCTCGTGGCCCGGCACGCGCGGCGGTGCGCCGTCCGGTGCCTGGCGTTCGACGGTCGCGCTGTCGGAGTGGCATACGCCGCAGGCTTCCACGCGGATGCGGACCTGCCCGAATGCCGGCTCGGGAATCGGCCGGTCGACCAGTTCCAGTTGCCCCGGCGCCTTGACTACCGCCGCGCGGTAGGTCGCTGAATGTGTCATGTTGTCCTCGTTATTCGAAACGGAAGTTCGACAGATCGACGCCGACGATCAGCGGCGCCGGCAGAGCCAGGTTCTCCGCGGTACGCGGATAAATGCGAAAACGCGTCGGCATGCGGATGCCCTGCACCTCGACGTAATCGCCGAGATATCGGGCCGCTGCGTTGCGCCCCTGAATGTCGACCTCGTAGTCGTGCCGGCGCAGCAGTCCGTCGGCGTCGAAGTAGAACGTCTGCACCGCGCTGTGCGTCGCGATCTCCGCCGGAAACTCGACGCGCAAGCGCCGCCATGGCAATCCGTCGACGACCCACGGCTCGATTTCCCGGCTCTTCACGCCGCTGTGCCGCAGCAGAAACGGCGAGGTCAGATACGTCCACATCGTGTAGCCGGCAAAGTAGGCCAGCTGCGCATTCGACCACGGGGTGTCCATTTCGTAGCCGTCGAACGATGCGCGAGGCGCGTCGAGCGCATCGACCACGCTGTCGTCCGGCCGCCGGATCTCGACACGTGAAGGCGTATAGATCGAGTGATCCGTCGTCGGCGCGAACGGCGCGTGCGACACCTGTTGCTCGTGCAACTGCACCGTCACGCGCGAATCGGTCAGCACGCCGTCGCGCTGCTTCAGCGACCAGATCACGCCCGTGTGGTGCAACTGCGCGGATACGCTGCGAAAGCTCATGAAGCGCTCCATGCCGCCTGCCGCGCGAATCGCAAACTCAACCAGATCTTCCATTTGTAATCCTGATCAATTCGACAATATCTTCTTCAATTCTTCAGAGCAGGGTTCGATCGGCGGCGTGCTGCCGCGCCCCTTCTCTTTCGCGTGTGCGATCAGCCGGCGTCTGCGCCGACGAACGCCGCGATATGTTTGGCGCAAACCACCGGATACTCGAGTTGCGGCCCGTGCCCGGTGCGCGGCAGCGTCACGAGATGCAGCGTCGGAAGCTGACCGTTGAGCGCATACCAGTTCTCCACCGGAAACACGATGTCGTGATCGCCGCCGACATGAAGAACCGGTATCGACGTCGACCTCAGCGCGTCGAGCACGGCGTCGACCGGGAACGCCGGGTTTCGCGGGCCGTCGCCGACCTGCTGCCCCGCCCATTCGACCGGCACGGCCGGGCTCTGATCGACCGTGCGTTGCGCGAGCCGCGCCGCGGCCTGCTCGGCCGCCGCGCGGCTCGCGGGCGAGGTCGGCTCGAAAAACAGCGTGACGAAATCGTCGAAGTCGTTTTCGCGCTTTGCCATCGTGTAGAACAGCTGCTCGCCGGGCTTGACCAGTCGACCCGGCGGCGTGGTCGCGATCAGAACCGCATGCGTGACGAGCTGCGGCGCCTTCGCGAGCACGATCTGAGCGGCCATTCCGCCGACCGACCATCCGCCGATGACGACGTTCTCCAGCTTCAGACCGACGATCAGGTCGATCGCGTCCTTCGCGAGCGACGCGGGGTGGTAAGTGCGCTCGCCGGTCGATTGCCCGAGCCCGCTGTAGTCGAAAATCGTGACCTGGAACCCCTGTTCGACGAGGCTGTCGAGGAACAGCGGATCCCACGTGTCCATGGTTCCGCGAAAGCGCACGCACAGCACGATCGGCGTTCCGCTGCCGAAGGTGCGGTACGCGAGGCGTCGCCCGTCGACGTCGACGAACTGCGTTCTCGCGCCGAGGCTCGGTGTATCGTTTGCCATAACTTCTCCCGTCGTTTGAAAACGAAACCTTGTGGTGGAAACGCGCAATCGCGATGACGCGTCCCAAACGCGACGTTGTCGTACGCGTATGCCTCCATGCCGCGCCGTCAGCATCCGGTGAGCGCCCGCATCACCCACTGCACGAGTTCCCGCGGATCGAACGGCTTCTCGAGCACGCACAATGCACCGAGCCGTCTCGCTTCGAGCATGCGGCGCGCGCTCGGGTGCGCGGTCACGAAGACGATCGGCACGTCGCAACACCCTGCGCGCAGTACGGCCAGCAACTCGATGCCCGACATGCCGGACATCTGGATATCGCACACGATGCAGTGGGACGGCGCGCTCCCGTCGTGCTCGAGAAACGCTTCGGCCGATGCGTACAGCCTCACGCGGACACCCATCGAGCGCACGAGCGATTCCAGCGACTGTCTCATCGCCATTTCATCGTCGATGATGCAAACCGTCTTGTCGTGCACAGCGTGTCTCGCGTGATGCCACGCTCGCCGGCGGCGCCGGGAACGCAACAGGATTCCGGACAGCGTATCCGTCGCACCCTGTGCCGGCAATCATGCCGAGGTATGGCTCCGCCCATACCCACCGCGCCCGCCCGCGCTTCACTCGTCGCTGGCATCGTGCGACGACCTCGAAGCGACGGCGGCCGCATGAATCATCCGGTCCCAGTTGCACGGAACGGTGCGGCCGCGCCCTTGCGGCCGATACACGCGATCGCCGCAATGGATCGGCATGCCGGTCAGTACGCAGCGTGATGCGGTTCGCGCGGTCACGCACCGCCAAACCTGTTCGCCGAAATGTCCGGATCTCGGATCGCTCCAGCGCACACTGACCGACGTATCGGACAAAATCTCGACGATCCTGACTCGGGCGGCCGCCGGCGCCGCCACCCCGCTCGCACCGTCGCCGCGCGCAATACGCACGCGCCGCATCCGCCGGCCTGCCGCGCCTGCCGGACCGTCGCGCGTGCCGGGCAGTCTCGACGGATCGAGCAAGCGCATCAGCGCACCTTCGAACACATCGTCGTAAGCAAACCCAGGCTGTGCCATATCTACCGTTCCTCTCGCATCGGACGCGCAGTGGTGCGCGCAACGTGCGCACGCCGTCGAAACCGCGAAGGTCGAGCCTGTTCGAGTTCCGGCGCGATACGCTTCGCTCACGTTGAAACCGAGTCTATTCGAACGACTTCCCGCCATCCATCAGCCTGTGGTCGATGCTCCCCCATACCAAGGTTTGCACCGCGACGTCGCCCCTCCATGCGCTTCGGCCGCGCCCCCTGTCACGCCAAGCGAGACGCGACGTTCTGCCTTATAGTTGCAACTGCTTCGAGGGCGGACGCAACGCTTCGTTCGTCGCCCCGCTCCTTTACCGCCGGCTCTCCGGTTTCGCTCGCAGTGCGCGAGCCTCAGCGCGAACATCAGGTCTCCATGTCCACGTCCCCAGCCCTCGCGCTCGATCCACTCCCGGGCGCCCATCCCGCGGACAGCGAGCTTTTTCAGTCGGCGCCGATACCGATCCTGATCGAGGACTGGTCGCGCATTTATCGGGCGGTGAAAGAATTGCGGAAGTCGGGCGTCGTCGATATCGACCGCTATTTCGACGAGCATTCGCAGGCCGTCTCCGACCTTCACGCGCTGCGCGCATTGGTCGCCGCCAACGATGCGGTGGTGACGCTGCTGGAAGCGGAATCGACAACGCATTTCCTCGAACACGCGGCGGTGTTGTTGCCGGCCGACCGGCTCTGCAACAACGCGGTGCTGCGCGCGATCTACGAAGATCGCCCGACCTGCCAGGGCGAACACACGTTGGTGACCCTCAAGGGTCGCAGTGTGCCGATCGTGTGGCGCTGTTCGCTGCCGAAGAACGAGGACGGTTACCGGCGGCTGCATTTCTACGCGTTCGACGTGACCGAGCAGAAGGAAAACGCCGACAGGCTCGACGCGTTGCGGGCGGAGGCCGCGCGCGCGGCGCGCGTTTCGCTGTTCGGCGAGATGTCGGCGTCGATATTGCATGAGGTCAGTCAGCCGCTGTCGGCCGTGGGCTCATCGGCCGAGGCCGCGTTGCGCTGGCTGGCACGCGACGAGCCCGACATCGACGAGGCCAAGGCCGCAATCGCCTGCGCCGCTCGCTGGGCGCGCGATGCGACCGAGATATGCCGCAAGATTCGCGGCTTCATCGGTAAAGCGCCTGTCCAGTTCGTCGAATTCGCGGCGTCGGAGGCCGTGCATGCCGCGCTGTTCCTGATCACGCCCGAAGCCGGTGCAAAGGGCGTTCGCATCGACCTTGAGATCGATCCGGACGCGCGCGTATTCGCCGACCCGGTTCAAATCCAGCAGGTTCTCGCGAATCTGCTGCTGAACGGCATCCAGGCAATCGATATCGGCCCGTCGCGCGAGCGTACGCTGACCGTGTCGGTCACCGCGAGCGCGGAAGAGGTCGTGTTCGACGTGCGCGATACAGGGCCGGGGGTCGAACAGGCAGCGATCGAACAGCTTTTCCAGCCGTTCTTCACGAGCAAGCGCGACGGCATGGGAATGGGCCTGACCGTCGCACGCTCGATCGTCGACGCGCACAACGGCCGGATCTGGGCCCGCGGCGAACCGGGAACGGGGTGCGCCTTCTCGTTCGCCCTTCCCGCGCGCCGGGGCGCTGGTGCCGTGGCCGCTTGATCGCGCTGGGCATGTGTCACGCCTCCGGTCGAGCGCTTCAGTACGCTGCGAGCATGGCGTGCGCGACGATCGCGGAACGGCGTGCGAACGTCGCATATCGCACGCCGGCAGGCCGTGACCGGATCAAGTCACGAACTCCCGCTCCGACGAAGGGCTCGACACCGCCGCACACGCCGCGGCGAACCTCGCCGCCCGACGCGTCGCGAGTATTTCGCGAGGATCGGCGTGCCGGTGGGACGCGCACCGCACGCCGCGCGCCGCTAACGGGCGGCCGACAGCTGCACGCCGATCGCTTGCGACTTGCGCACGAGGTCCGCCAACGATGAAGCATTCATCTTGCGCATCACTGACGCGCGATGCTGCTTGATCGTGATCAGACTCAACCCGAGGTGCGAAGCAATCTGTTTGTTCAACGCGCCGCCCACCACGTATGCGAGCACTTCCCGCTCGCGGCGCGTGAGCTGCTCGAACGACTGTTGCAGTCGCTGGCGCGTGCAGTCGTGCGTACGCCGTGCCGCATCGAGCGATAGCGCGAGGTTCACGGCGTCGATCAATTCCTGATCCGTGAAGGGCTTCACCAGGAAATCGACCGCCCCGCCCTTCAGCGCCTTGCGGCACATGTCGACGTCGGCGAAGCCGGTGATGACGACGATCGGGACCGGCGGCCGGTCGGTGGCCTGCTGGAACACCAGCCCGCTCTCTCCGCGCAGCCTCACGTCGAGCAGCAGGCAGCTCGACGTGTCTTCCAATTGCGCCGCGCGCAACTCCGCGGTGCTCGCGAACGTCACGACGCGCAGGCCCATCGAGCGCAACAGCGTATCGAGCGACGCGCGCATCGCGGAATCGTCGTCGACGATGTACACGACGGGCGTCGAATCGTCTTTCGTCGCTACGACTGACATATCGTGGGTTTCAACCGTCCATTCAATTATGGTTCATCGCCGCGGACGAATTCCGCGACGGATGCCGAACCCGGGTGCGCCCAAGGCGGCGTGTCACCGACCTTCGATACGCACGGCTGCGGTGCACGAAGCGCCGCACGCGAACCGGTACGCGGCGCGCATGGGTATCCGTGCCGGCTGGTGGCACACGCTCCGTTGAGCCGACATCCTCGGCCGACGCATCCCGGAACCGATGCCATCCGGACAGCGATCATTCTAGGGGGGAAAAATGCGCGCGGAGGGACGCAGTTCCCTCGTTTCGTGCCATGCTGGGCACGGCTGCGCATGCGAACGCTTCAGTCGGCGCCCGTGGGTTCGAGCTTGCGCCCTCGCCGCATCGCCTGCGGCGGCTGCCCGAATGCGCGCAGGAACGACCGCCTCATGCGTTCCGGGTCCGCATATCCGGTTTCGCGCGCGATCGTATCGATCGTCCATGACGAACTCGTCACGAAATCCCTCGCTGTTTCCAGCCTGATGCGCTCGACCGCCTTTGCCGGCGTCAGGCCCGTTTCATCCTTGAAGCGACGCGTAAACTGGCGCTTGCTCATTCTCGCCACGTCGGCCAGTTTTTCGACACTCAGTTCGGTGCCGAGATTCTCCCGAATGTGTGTGATGACGTCGTGGATCCGGTTGGTGCGTGCGGGATGCTCGAGCAGTACCGATGTTTGCGGCTGCGATCCCGAACGCCGCCAGCGCTCGAGCACAAGATCCCTTGCGACCTCCAGCGCGGCATCCGGTCCGAGGTCTTCCTCGAGCATCGCAAGCGCCATGTCGATGGCGGTACTCATGCCGGCGGAACTCCATACATTGCCGTCGCGCACGAAGATGCAATCCTTCTCCACCGTCACTGCCGGATAGCCATCCCTGAACCGGTCGACGAACGCCCAGTGAGTCGTGGCACGACGCCCATCGAGCAATCCCGCCTCGGCCAGCAGAAACGCGCCGAGGCAAATCGACGCCATCCGCTCGACTTTTCCCGACAGATCGAGCAACAACTCGCGCATCCCGTCCGTGAGCGGGGGCTTCGACAGCGATGCGCCGACGAATACGGTGTGCAGATCCGACGTCTGTGCCGGCTTGGTCGACGCGTACATGCCGAACGACGCTTCGACCGGCCCGCCGTCTTCCGAAATGACGCTGACTTCGTACAGAGAACGCCCGGCCCGGAGATTGGCGATATCGAACACCGATAACGCGAGTAAGCTCATCACCTGGAACTGGGGGACGAGGACAAGCCCAATGCGACGCATACTGACCTCACGCGAATCGGCGCCGACGGCGGGCACCGGCGGCGCCGCGACAAACGAGAAAATGGGCATGCAGCGGGGATGGCGGCATGCCTACCGGCACGCTGGTGATGCTACAAGATTTTCGCGGCGAGAGCGCATGGTCGGATCGTTCCGCGCGCGTGTCACGCGACGAGCCGCACCGACGTTCATTTGGCGGGCCCCTCTCCGGTCGGCTTGCCATTGTTCCCTGTCGTTCACCGGCCGCCTGTGGCGATAGCCAATTCGGGCCGCTGCGCCTCCGAACAACCCGGTGAAACCGGACGCCGGCAAGCGTCAACCGATCCGACTATGGATGCCGCCGCCGGAATTTTCGACGTCGGTCTCGTCAGGAACAACGTCTTTGCGCGCAGCCCGTGCTTCGAGATGGACGAGCAGCGCCGCCACGCTGTTGCGTAAACGCATCGTCATGCGGACGACGGGTATTGCGCATATCGAACGATTTCATCGATCGATATGACCGCACAGATGCATTTCCGGCGAGCGGCGTTCGCGGTCCGCGCGATGCGTTCGCCGCAGCAGGCGTGCCGGACGCGGTCGCGGCGCGCATGTCGGGCCGGCGACGACGCACATTGCAAATCGGCCGCACAGCGATTTACAAACCACGGATCGGCCGTTCATCGGCGCGTTCGTCGTCAATAGCATCGTGATCCTCATCAACGTACTGACAAAAACAGAGGATGGTCATGATCAAAAAAACGGTGGCGCTGGGTTTGGTTTCGATCGGTTCGGTCAGCGCGCATGCGCAGAGTTCGGTGACGTTGTACGGCGTGGTCGACGCCGGCATCGCATATACGAACAACCAGGGCGGCGCGAGCAACATCCAGCAGACGAGCGGCAAGCTGAGCGGCAGCCGCTGGGGCCTCAAAGGCGCGGAGGATCTTGGCGGCGGCCTGCAGGCGGTCTTCACGCTCGAAAGCGGGTTCCGGCCGAGCGACGGCGGGCTCGGCCAGGGCGGCCGCCTGTTCGGCCGGTCCGCCTACGTGGGCCTCGGCAAGCAAGGCCTCGGCACGCTGACGTTCGGCCGTCAGTACGAGCCGATCACCGATCTCGTCGCGCAGTACTCGGGGTCGGGCTTCTGGTCGCCGGCCACGCACGTGGGCGACAACGACAACATGAACCAGAGCTTCCGGCTGAACAACGCGGTGAAGTTCCGCAGCGACACGATCGCCGGCTTCACGGCCGACCTGCTCTATGCATTCAGCAACCAGGCCAATGGCGGCGCGGGCACCGGATTCTCGAACAACAACGCGTGGGGTGCATCGGCGAATTACGTGAGCGGCCCGCTGTCGATCGGCGGCGGCTATGTGCGATTCAACCATCCGAATGCGACGTCGAATACGAGCGGCGCGGTGGGCGGCGCGACCTCGACCACCGGCAACGACTACAGCGGCGCATTCTTTTACGGGCTGAACGGCGGCGTACTGAAGCAGCAGATCGGCGCGGTGGGCGCGAACTACGCGCTCGGTCGCGCGACGCTCGGCTTCGCATGGAGCCACACGCAGCTCGACTATCTCGACGGCTCGTCGCGCAAGTTCAACAACTACGACGTGAACGCGCGCTACCAGATCACGCCGGCGGCCACGTTGATCGGCGTCTATACGTTTACCGACGGGCGCGCGAGCAACCTGCCGGGCACGAGCGGCCAGACGCTGAAGCCGCGCTGGCACCAGTTCACGCTCGGGTTCGACTATGCGTTGTCGAAGCGCACCGATATCTATGTGTCGGGCATCTACCAGCTCGCGGCCGGCGACGCGAGCACTGCAACGTCGGGCGGCTATCGCAAGATCGCGTCGATCTCGAACATCGGCAGCGCGTCGTCGACGAACCGCCAGCTTGCGTTCGTCAGCGGGTTGCGCGTGAAGTTCTGAAGGGTCCTGACGGCACCTGTATCGCGCCCGTGCGCGTCAATGCTGGATGCCCCAGCGTCGCACGGTCGCGCGTTCGAGCGTGTCGAACACGAGGTTCTCGACCAGCAGCCCGATCACGATGACGGCCGCAAGGCCCGCGAACACGCGATCCGTATACAGCTCGTTGCGGTTCTGGAAGATATACCAGCCGAGGCCGCCCTGCCCCGCACTCGCGCCGAACACGAGTTCGGCCGCGATCAGCGTGCGCCATGCGAAGGCCCAGCCGACGCGCAGGCCCGACAGGATCGACGGCAGCGCGGCCGGCACGAGGATCAGCGCGATCTGGCGCAGCCCCGTGAGCCCGTAGTTGCGCCCGGCCATTTTCAGCGTGGCGGGCACGCCGGCAAAGCCGGTATACATGCTGAGCGCGAGCGGCCACAGCACCGCATGCACGAGCACGAACAGCAGGCTGCCGGTGCCGAGCCCGAACCACAGCAGCGCGATCGGCAGCAACGCGATCGACGGCAGCGGATTGAACATCGACGTGAGCATCGTCAGTAGATCGCGGCCGATGCGCGTGGATACCGCAAGCGACGTCAGCGCGAACGCCAGCAGCACGCCCAGCGCATAGCCGCGCAGCAGCACCGACATCGAGATGCCGGTCTTGACCAGCAGTTCGCCCGACTCGATGCCTTGCACGAACGCGGCCAGCGTCGCGCCGAAGGTCGGGACGAGCAGATCGTTCGCGACGATGCGCGCGACGATCTCCCATGCGGCGATCAGCACGAGCGCGATGACGCTGCGGCGAAACCATGCGGCGCCGGCGATGCGGCGCGGCAGCGGCGGCGGCACCGCGCGCTCGGCGTCGGGCGGCGCGTCGAGCGTGCACGTGTATTCGGCACGCACGGGCGGCAGCGGCGGCAGGACCGGGTCGAGCGTACTCATGATGCGGCGTCCTCCGTCGTCGGTACGTGGGCGGTATCGGTGTCGAACAGCAGGCGGTGGATCCGCGCGACGTTGTCGCGGAAGTCGCCGGTGTCGACGTTGTCGAGCGAATGCTCGTGACTGTTGAGCTCCGCGCGCACGCGGCCCGGATGCGGCGACAGCAGCAGAATCCGGTTGCCGACCACGAGCGCCTCCTCGATCGAATGCGTGACGAACAGCAGCGTGAAGCGGAATTCGTCCCACAGCCGCAGCAGTTCCTCCTGCATCTTGCGGCGCGTGAGCGCGTCGAGCGCGGCGAACGGCTCATCCATCAACAGCACGCGCGGCTGCATCGCAAGCGCCCGTGCAATCGCGACGCGCTGTTTCATGCCGCCCGACAGCGTATGCGGATAGGCGTCGGCAAACGTGCCGAGGCCAACCTTGTCGAGATAGTGCAGCGCGCGCTCGCGTGCTTCGGCGCGCGACAGCTTCGCGGCGGCGCGCAACGGAAACGCAACGTTCTCGACGACCGTCTTCCACGGCGGCAACTGGTCGAATTCCTGGAACACGACGATGCGGTCGGGCCCCGGCCCGCGTACCGGCCGGCCGTCGAGCGCGATCGAACCCGAGACGGGCTCGATGAAGCCGGCGATCGCCTTGAGCAGCGTCGACTTCCCGCACCCCGACGGGCCGAGCAGCACGAAGCGGTCGCTGCCGTACACGTCGAAGCTCACCTGATGCGTCGCGCGAACGATCCGCGCGCCGCTGCGGTATTCGAGGCTGACCTGGTCGATGGCCAGCAGGCGTTCGCTGTGTGCGCCAGCGGGCGCGGCGTTCGCCGCGGGCCGGCCGGCGGCACGTGTATCGGGTGCGGCGGATGCGGCCGGCGTCGCGCCGCCACGCGCCGCATACGGCGGCAACCAGGTTCGGGGAGAAGTGGCGTTCACGATCGAATCTCTTGCGGGAAAAGCGTCAACATACGGCTGGGCATCGTGCGGACCAACCATCGATTGCGCATATCGAAACCGCGCCGACGCATAAGCGTCGATCGCGGCGTCGCTGCATCGGCGCCGCTCAACTGCCGTCGGCCGTCGCGGAATCGTCGAAGAAGTAGTCGCGCCACGACTTCGGTTCGTTGCGGATCGCGCCGGTGCGATGCATGAACTGCGCGAGCGGCAGCGTATTCTGCGGCGCTGTCTTGAACTGCACCTGCGGATTGCGCAGGATCTTCAGCAGCAGCGCGCGATCGATCTTCGACGCGTTCACACGAATATAGGTATCGGCCGCGCGCTCCGGATCGGCCGCGATCTGCCGGGCGGCGTCGGCCAGCGCGGCGACGAACGCGCGGTAGGTCTTCGGGTTGTCGTCGCGGAATTTCTCGGTCGCGTACAGCACCGTCGCGGAGCTCGGGCCGCCGAGCACGTCGTACGAATTCAGCACGACGTGCGCGTTCGGATTGCCGGCGAGCTCCTGTTCCTGGAACGGCGGATTGCCGAAGTGACCGGTGATCACGTTGCTGTTCGCGAGAATCGCCGCCGTCGCATCGGGATGCGGAATCGCCTGCGTGAGCGCGTCGAGCTTGTCGAACTGCTTGTCGCCCCACTGCTTCGCGGCCGCGTACTGCAGCACGCGCGACTGCACCGACACGCCGACCGCCGGCACCGCGATCCGGTCCTTCGCGCTCAGGTCGGCGATCGTCTTCACGTTCGGGTTGCTGCTCACGAGGTAGTACGGAAAATTGCCGAGCGACGCGACGCCCTTCACGTTCTGCCGGCCGCGCGTGCGGTCCCACACGGTCAAGAGCGGGCCGACGCCCGCGCCCGCGACGTCCACCGCGCCGGACAGCAGTGCATCGTTCACGGCCGCACCGCCCGACAGCCGCACCCAGTCGACCTTGATGTCGAGGCCCGCCTTGCGCCCTTCCTTCTCGATCAGTTGCTGGTCGCGCGCGACGTTCAGCATCAGATAGACGACGCCGAACTGCTCGGCGATGCGGATGCGGCCCTCCGCGTGCGCGGCTTGCGGGATCGCCGCGCCCGCGAAGGCGAGCGCGGCGGTGAGCGTGGCCGCCAGCGCGCGACGCGCCGGCAAAAGCGAAAACGACATCGGAACTCCGGTCGGGAAGAGACGAAAAAGAATGACGCGGCGCGCGGCTCAGAAAGGCGCGTCGCCTTCGATCGTCGTGCGGTACAGCTTGCGGCGCAGATGGTCGGGCGTGCCGGCGGCGAGATGCATCAGCGAACGGTTGTCCCAGAACACCAGGTCGTGGTCGCGCCATGCGTGTCGATACAGGTGCTCGGCGCGCACGCTGTGCGCGAACAATTCGTCGAGCAGCGCGCGGCTTTCGTCGTCCGGCAGCCCGACGATGCGCGTCGTGAAATGCTCGCTGACGAAGAGCGCCTTGCGGCCGGTTTCCGGATGCGTGCGCACGACCGGATGAACGACCGCCGCGACCTGCGCGATCTGCTCGGGCGACAGGTTGGGCCGCCATGGGCTGCGCGCCTGCAATTCCGCATAGCGCGCGAGATACGTATGCTCCGCGCGCCGCCCTTCGACCGCGCGGCGCAGATGGGCCGGCAGCGTATCCCACGCGAGATGCATGTTCGCGAACAGCGTGTCGCCGCCTTCCGCCGGCAGTTCCTGCGCGTGCAGCAGCGAGCCGAGGCTCGGCTTTTCCTTGTACGACAGGTCGGAATGCCAGAAATGGCCGGCGTCGCCGAGCCCGACCGGTTTGCCGTTCTCGACGATGTTCGACACGATCAGCACTTCCGGGTGGCCGGCCAGCGCGAACTGGTGCAGCACGTGAATCTGCAGCGGTCCGAAGCGGCGGCTGAACGCGATGTGCTCGTCCGGCGTGATGCGCTGGTCGCGAAATACCAGCACGTGGTGATCGAGATGCGCACGATGGATGCGCGCGAAATCGTCGGCGTCGAGCGGTTTCGACAGGTCGAGGCCGATCACTTCGGCGCCGAGCGGCGCGTCGAACGGCACGATGTCGAAGTGCTGCGCCGCGCCGTCCGGCCGCAAGGCGGGATGCCCGGCGGAAAGCGTTGCGGCGTCGCGGATGGCGGTAGTCGTCACGGCACGGCTCCTGATTCGGTCAAAACGCGAATCTACGAGGGCGTGCCGGCGTGCGTCAACGAAGCGATTCGGATACGTTTATCTGCTGCGGTGATAAAGATCGCTGCTCACGCATACGGCGTCGATTCGGGGCGGAATCGTCAACCGGGGCGATGACCGGGGTGCGGCCGTATCCAGCCGCATCCTGCGCCGCCAGCCAACTAAGGCTGCCCGGCGCCACCCGACGCGCCATAGATCTGCCCGGTCACATAGCTCGCGCGCGACGACATCAGCTCGACGTAGATCGATGCGATCTCGGCCGGTTGTCCGGGCCGCCCCATCGGCACCTGCTCGCCGAACGTCTCCACGTTGTGCGTCGTCTGTCCGCCGCTGACCTGCAACGGCGTCCAGAACGGCCCCGGCGCGACGCCGTTCACGCGGATGCCGCGCTTGATCATCTGCTTCGCGAGCCCCTTCGTGAAATTCGCGATCGCCGCTTTCGTCATCGCGTAGTCCAGCAGGTTCGCGGACGGGTCGTACGCATTGACCGACGTCGTATTGACGATCGCCGAACCGGGCGGCATGTGCGCAATGGCGGCCCGCGTGATCCAGAACATCGCGTAAAGGTTGGTGCGCAGCGTCCAGTCGAACTGCTCCGTGCTGATGTCGAGGATCGATTCGTGGCTCTGCTGGCGCGCCGCGTTGTTCACGAGAATGTCGAGCCCGCCGAGCGCGGCGACCGCCCGCTCGACGAGCCCGTTGCACGCGCCTTCGCTGCGGATATCGACTGGCAGCGGCACCGCCTTGCGCCCCGCGCTGCGGACGATGTCCACGACTTCGCGCGCATCGGGCTCTTCGTCGGGCAGATAGACGATCGCGACGTCTGCGCCTTCTCGTGCGCAGGCGATCGCCACCGCGCGGCCGATGCCCGAATCGCCGCCGGTGATCAGCGCCTTGCGGCCCTCGAGCCTGCCGCTGCCCCGATAGCTACGCTCGCCGTGATCGGGGCGGGGCGTCATGCGGCCCGCGAGGCCCGGCCACGGCTGGTGTTGCTGCGGAAACGGCGCATGCGGATAGAGCGTGCGCGGATCGCGCGGCGCCGTATCGCCGGCGTCGGGCGGGCTGCCCGTCTGCGCGATCGTCGGCAGGGCGACACTGGCGACCAGTCCGGCCGTCGTGCCCTGCACCCATTTGCGACGGGATTCGGAAACTTCGTCTGATGACATGATGGACTCCGGTGCGTGGATGACGGAATGGAACGAGACGCGGCGAGTCGGGCGGCGGCACCGCTACAGCGGTCGCGGCCGGTTGCCCGAATCGTCGGGTGCGTCGTGCTCGTCCGGCCACGGCTTGCCGGCCGGATCGTGCACCTCGGTCTGGCGCGGATCGTCCGGCACGACCTTGCGCGCCTGATCGTCCGGAATCGTGCCGAGCTCGCCGCCGCCGGGCGCATGGCCGGGGCGCGCGGTCGATTCGCCGCCGGGTGTCGGGCCGCGCCGGTCCGGCGCCTCGGGCGACGCGATGTCCTTCGGTTGAGTGTCCTGGGTCATGAATATCTCCGTGTTCGGATGGTGTCGGGCCGACCGCGCGCGCCGCACGGGATCCGCCATCGCGCGTGTCCCGCATGCGTCGTCCTGTGCGGCTGTCGCTGGGTCACGGCCGGCCACGTTTCACCGCGTGCGCCGCCTTTCGTGCGCGATCTCGCCGGTCGGCACCGCGTCGACGTCCTGCAGCGGCTCGCCGGGGATGCGGCGCTTCGCGGACTGATCGGCCGGCGAATCCGTCGCCTGCCCGGCGCGCCCGTCCGCGCTGCTGCCCTCTGCATCGAGCTGCTGCTCGGCCCGTTGCCAGTATTCGTCGGCCTTGCCGTCCGGCGCGCCGTCCGCCTGCCACAGCCGGTACGCGCGCTCGCGGACCCGCGTTTCCCTGTCTACGTTCATGTCGTTCTCCGTGTCTGCCATGGCGATCACCGATCCGGGCGCGATGGCGCCGACACCGCGCCGAGCGTCGACGACATCCCGCCGTCCGCGGCGGTAGCAAGATCACCCAGCGCGACGATGCCGACCAGCCGCTTCTGCCGGTCGATCACCGGCACGCGACGAATCTGCGCGTCTTCCATCTTCTTTTGCACCGCGGAAATGTCGTCGTCCTCGTAACACCAGTTCGCGGGTCCGCTGACGACGCCCTCGACCGCCTCGTCCGGCGGCACGCCCATCGATACCGCGCGCACGACGATGTCCCGATCCGTCAGCATGCCGATCAGCCGCGTGCCGTCGCACACGGGCAGCGCGCCGACGTTCAGGTCGCTCATCAACCTGGCCGCATCGCGCAGGCTCTGCGTCGGGCCGATGGTCGCGGCGTCGCGTGTCATCACTTCCGATACACATGTCATGTTTCGCTCCTTGATAAACCGCCCACGGCGGCCAGCAGCACGAGCATCGAGCGTTCCGGCGGCCGCGCGCGCGTCAGTCCTCCGTCGAGCAGCGGACCGACGTCAGGCCGACCGATTCGACGGTCCGCATCAGTTGCTTCAGCATCACGTCGGCGCCGGCCACTTCGCGCCATTGCACGAGCAGTTCCTCCTCGCGCACGGCGCGTGCGGCCGTTTCGCAAAAGCGCTTCGTCCGGCACGTGAAACCCGCGTCGTGCAGCTTCGCGGTCAGTTGTTCAAGCGCAACCGACCCCAGCGGATATTCGACCGTGACCAGCGCGGTCCTGACGCGCCGCAAGCGCTGCTCCACAAACCGCAGCGGCCAGACGACCAGCAGCGCGAGCACCAGCCCGAGCGCGCCGAGCGACAATTGGCCGCCGCCGATGCACAGCCCGATGACCGTCACGAACCACAGCGTCGCGGCCGTCGTGACACCGGACACCAGGCCGTCCCGATGAAGGATCGCGCCGCCGCCGATGAAGCCCATCCCGGTCAGGATGCCGAGCGGCAGCCGCATCAGATCGAGCACCGAGAACGCGCCCTCCGGTTTGCCCGCTTGCAGCAACAGCGCATTGACCTGCAGCATCGACAGGCATGCGGCGAGACAGACGAGGATCGTCGTGCGCAGGCCGGCCGTCTTGCCGGATTCGCTGCGATCGAAGCCGATCAGCCCGCCCGCGACGAGCGCCAGCACGATCCTGACGAGAACGTCGTTCCATTGCAGTACGACCGGCATCGGCTCCATATGCGCCTCCCGTGCAAATCGTCATGTGTCGGGGCGCGAACGCCGCCGATGACGCTTGCCGGTCGCAAGGATCGGGCCTGCCTTCGGGGTGCGGCGACGCGTGTAGCGTGGCGGACCGAATTGTAGAAAGGAACGTTCCGCGAGCACCGCGCCAGAGTGGCGAACGGCTGCCGTCAGTTTTGACCCGCGCTTTGCGACGACCGGACAATATGCGTTCGGTCGATCGTGCTGCACGGGCCCGAATCGTGCACCGCGTGCCCGACCATGCCGCGGCGACCGCCGCCCACGCTCGCCCCGCCCGATACGCCCGATACGCCCCCTTACGAAGGAGTTCGACCATGCTCACGCAGAAAACGAAAGACATCGTCAAGGCCACGGCCCCCGTCCTCGCGCAACACGGCTACGACATCATCAAATGCTTCTATACGCGCCTGTTCAACGCGCATCCGGAGCTGAAGAACGTGTTCAACATGGCGCACCAGGAACAGGGCCAGCAGCAGCAGGCGCTGGCGCGCGCCGTCTATGCCTATGCGGAAAACATCGAGGATCCGGGCAGTCTCGCGGCCGTGCTGAAGAACATCGCGAACAAGCATGCGAGCCTCGGCGTGCGGCCCGAGCACTACCCGATCGTCGGCGAACACCTGCTCGCGGCGATCAAGGAGACGCTCGGCGACGCGGCCACCGACGACATCATCTCCGCGTGGGCGCAGGCCTACGGCAACCTCGCCGACGTGTTGATGGGCATGGAAAGCGGCTTGTACGAACAGTCGTCGGGGCAGCTCGGCGGCTGGACCGGCTGGCGCAGCTTCGTCGTGCGCGAGAAGCGGCCCGAGAGCACCGTGATCACATCGTTCATCCTGGAGCCGGCCGACGGCAAGCCGGTCGCGAACTTCGAGCCGGGCCAGTACATCAGCGTCGCGGTCGACGTGCCCGAGCTCGGCCTGCAGCAGATTCGCCAGTACAGCCTGTCGGACATGCCGAACGGACATACGTACCGGATTTCGGTGAAGCGCGAAAGCGGCGGCACCTATCCGCCTGGCTATGTCTCGTGCCTGCTGCACGACCACGTGAACGTCGGCGACGAGATCAAGGTGGCGGCGCCGTACGGCAGCTTCCACATCGACGTCAACGCGAAAACGCCGATCGTGCTGATCAGCGGCGGCGTCGGGCTGACGCCGATGATCAGCATGCTCAAGCGCGCGATCCAGGATCCGCAGCGGCAGGTGGTGTTCGTGCACGGCGCGCGCAACAGCGGCGTGCATGCGATGCGCGACCGGCTGCGCGAGACCGCGAACACGTATGCGAACTTCAATCTCGTCGTGTTCTACGACGATCCGCTACCGCAGGACATCGAAGGAACGGATTACGACCTGAAGGGTCTGGTCGATGTCAACGCGATCAAGGGCGCGATCCTCTTGCCCGATGCCGATTACTACATCTGCGGCCCGGTACCGTTCATGCGAATGCAGCACGATGCGCTGAAGAACCTCGGAATCCACGAGACGCGGATTCACTACGAGGTGTTCGGGCCGGATCTGTTCGCCGAATGATCGTGGGCCGCCGCTCGTCGCGCGGGACGGCGGCGGACTCTCTGCCGCCCGCGGACATCTTCCGGGCCGCCTCACCGGCATGGCCGATCGAGCACGCATGCTGAGGCGCGACGCGCGCCATTCTTCTCCGTATCCGATCAGATACGGACCTCCTCTCTGCAATCATTTCGCGACATTCGGTTCCCGATCGGGTACGAAATGACGTTCCGGCCGTCGCGATCCTGTATTCGTTCCCGTACGAATACGAATTAATGCCCGTCGCGGCGAGTTATGCAATACTGTTCCCGATCAGATACGAAGCACGGAGAACGTCATGTCGGAGTCGCAGTCCGTCGATACGATCGGCGCGCTCGCCCACCTCATTCGCGCGACGCGGATCCAGCAGGGGTTCACGCGGGACGAACTCGCCAACGCGACCGGGCTGTCGCCGAAATTCATCAGCCAGGTGGAAGCCGGCAAGCCGACCGCGCAAATCGGCAAGGTCATGCTGCTGCTCGGCGAACTGGGGGTGCGGCTGTACGCCGAGTCGTCGATCGAGATTTCCGAAGCCACCGCACTGAAGGCCGCGCAACGCCGCAGGAGCAGCCATGGCGGCTAGAACGCTGATCGCGTCCGCGAACGGCGTGCGCATGGGCACGCTGACCGACGACAAAGGCATCTGGTCGTTCGCGTACGACGCGCACTGGCTCGCGTCACCCGCCGCCTACCCGCTGTCGCCGGCGTTCCCGCTCCGCGCGGGCGTGTTCACCGACACGTCGACCGATCGCCCGGTTCAATGGTTCTTCGACAACCTGCTGCCCGAGGAAGGCATGCGCACGTCGCTCGCGCGCGAGGCGAAGGTCGATGCGGCCGACGCGTGGGGCCTGCTCGCGTACTTCGGCCGCGAATCGGCCGGCGCGCTGACGCTGCTGGCCGACGGCGAGCACGAGGCGGCCGGCGGCCTGCAACCGCTGCCGCTCGACGAGCTCGAGCGCCGGATTCAGGCAATGCCGGAGCGCGCGCTGACGGCCACGGCGCCCAAGCGCATGTCGGCGGCCGGCGCACAGCAGAAGCTGCTGCTGGTGCTGCGGGGCGACGCGCCCGACTACGCGCTGTTCGAGCCGGTCGGCAGCGAACCGTCGATGCACCTGCTCAAACCCGACATGCGCGCGGCCGGCTATCCGCATTCGGCGATCAACGAGTTCTTCTGCATGCAGCTCGCGAAGAAGATGGGGCTCGACGTGCCCGACGTGCATTTCCTGCGCGCGCCGTCCGCCTGCTACGTGATCGACCGGTTCGACCGCGACGTCGCGTCCGAACCGGCCGGGCGCGTGCATACGATCGACGCGATGCAGTTGCTCAACTACGACCGCGGTTTCAAGTACCAGCGGGCCAATGCGCAGGAGCTCGCCCGCGCGATCGACCGCACCAGCACGCGCGCGCTGACACGCCTGTCGGTGTTCCGCTGGACCGTGTTCAACGTGGTGGTCGGCAATGCCGACGCGCACCTGAAGAACCTGTCGTTCTTCGTCGACGCGCGCGGCTACCGGCTCGCGCCGTTCTACGACATCGTCAGCACGGTCGCGTATCACACGCCGACGCACCGGCCCGACCATCGCGGCGATCACTGGCCGCACTGCGAGCTGACGATGCCACTCGGGAATGCGACGCGGTTCGCCGATATCGACGTGGACGCGCTGGTCGCGTTCGGTCAGGTGCTCGGCCTCAGGGAGAAAGCGGCCGCCAGTGAATTGCAGCGTTTTCTCGAACCGCTCGATCGTCACGTCGAGCGCACGCTCGATGAAGTGCGGAACGTCGCGCATCCGGACGCCGGGGAAATGCGGTTGCTGAATTCGATCGTTGCCATGCCGATCGCGGAGATGGGGCGCGTGCTGCGGCAGACGCGCGGATAGGCTGCCGGGCGCGGGCGTCGTGCCGCCACCGAACCCCGCACGGCGCACGACGCCCGCGCCCGGCGAATGCTTGAGCGTCAGCGGCGCGCCGCAAAGGCATCGACGCCCGTCGCTGCCGCGGACCACGCCCACAGCCGCGCCGCCTCCTCCGGATCGATCGCATGCGGCCGCACGCCCGATTCCTCGTCGCCGCGCGTCACCGCCGCAACGTCGCAATCCTCGCAATAGACGCCGCCGAGATCGGCGATGCGCGGCGACGTCGCCGCCCATACCTGGGTTGCCGCCCCCTGCGCAGGCGTCTTGAACGTCGGATCGACCGGCACGCCGTGCTCGTCGACCCAGCCCTGCGCCATCATTTCTTCTCGCGTCAGATGACGCTGCAGCGGCGTCGCGATCTTGCCGGGATGCAGCGAATACGCTCGGACACCGAACGGCGCGCCCAGCACGTCGAGCTGCACCGCGAACAATGCGTTGGCGGTTTTCGACTGCCCGTACGCGAGCCATTTGTCGTAACCGCGCGCGAACCCGATATCGTCCCAGCGGATCGGCGACAGCCGGTGGCCGAGCGACGACACCGCGACCACGCGCGCGCCGTCGCCGTGCGCAAGCGCCGGCCACAGCCGGTTGACGAGCGCGTAGTGACCGAGGTGATTGACGGCCATCTGCGCTTCCCGGCCGTCGCCGACGCGCGTCTCGGGGCACGCCATGATGCCCGCGCTGTTGATGACGATATGCACGTTGCGTCGCGCGTCGACGAACCGCGCGGCGAATGCGGCCACGCTCGCGGCGTCGGCGAGTTCGAGCGGCGCGATCTCCACGCCGGCGATGCCGCGGGTCGCCTCGCGCGCGGCCTCGGCGCTCCGTGCGCCGACGACGACGTGCGCACCGGCTTGCGCCAGTGCACGCGTGGTTTCGAGGCCGAGACCCGAATGGCCGCCCGTGACGATGGCGGTCTTGCCGCGCAGGTCGAAGCCGGCCAGGACGTCGGTCGCCGTCGACGCGGCGTCGAATCCGGAATGAAGGGGGTGCTGCCTGCTCGTCATCGAAGGCTCCAGGAAGGGTGCGCGAAGCACGCGGCCGCCGATCGGCCGCGTCACTGCACGAGATCATTCTCCGGCCGCACCCCCGGACTGTGAATGCAATAGAATCCGGTTTTTCGTCGAGATCGTCCGGGGATTGCGCGTGGACCCGCTATCGGAAGTGCTGTCGCTGCTGGAGACGCGCGACTCGTTTTTCACCGGCCTGCGCGCCGGCGGCCCATGGGCGGTCGACCTTCCCCCGCCCAGCGGGATCAAGTTCAATGCGGTGGTCGAAGGCAGTTGCTGGCTGACCGTCGACGGTGAGGGACCGCCCGTCCAGCTACGCGCGGGGGACTGCTTCCTGCTCGCCGCACCGCGGGCATTTTCGCTGGCGAGCGATCCGTCGGTCGCGCCGGTACCGGTCGCCGACGTGTACCGGCATGTCGAGCACGGTATCGCGCACTATGCCGAACCGGCCGACTGCTTTCTGATCGGCGGCCGCTTCGCCTACGAGGAAGGCATGCCGCTGCTGCTCGGCAACCTGCCGCCCGTGGTGATCGTGAGCGGCGATTCCGAACAGGCGGCGGTGTTGCGTTGGTCGCTGCAGCAGCTCGCGCGGGAATTCGGCGCGTCGTCGCCGGGCGGGTCGCTGATGGTTCGGCATCTCGGACACATGATGCTCGTGCAGATCCTGCGGCGCTATGTGGACGCCGGCGCGAACGGCGACGTCGGCTGGCTTGCCGGGTTCGCGGATTCGCGGGTCAGCGCGGCGCTGGCCGCGATTCACGCCGCGCCCGAGCGACGCTGGACCGTCGACGCCCTCGCGGCCTGCTGCCACGTGTCGCGTTCCACGTTCGCACTGCATTTCAAGCGGCGGCTCGGGTTCGGGCCGCTCGAATACGTGCTGCGGTGGCGGATACAGGTGGCGATGCGCGAACTGCGCCGCTCGAACGCGTCGATATCGGCGATCGCGCAGCGGCTCGGCTACGACTCGGATAGCGCGTTCGGCCATGCGTTCAAACGCATCGTGGGTCGTTCGCCGCGCGCATATCGTCATGACGTGACGAACGAGTCGGGCAACTAGCGTCGTTACCGCGTCCATCGGGCACGCGATGTTGCGATTCCGTCGACGCCACGCATTCGCATCGCGACCATCGGGATAAGTATTCTTATCACAATAGACGCATCAGCCACGCAAACCTGCGTTTGCGAAAACGCCCCGCATGCCGCGAGGCGTCCACCGGCTTACCGCCCGATCGGCAAGCCCGTCGGTTCGATCCAGCCGAGCTTGTACGCGATCAGCAGCGACAGAAACAGCGTGATCGACAACCCGACACGCGCGGCAAGCGACCACGCCATCCGCTTGGACTTGCCGCGATCGTGATTCATGAAGTACAGCGCGAAGATAAGGCTCGCGATGATCATCGCGAATGCCACGGAAACCAGCAGGGTTTTCATTGCCGTTGCCTTTGAAGATCCGAATCGGCCTGAATCAGTTCGGCCAGTTTTTGCCGCTCGTCGGCGACGCCGCCGACGCCCGACGCCGGCCAGTCCAGCGCGACGCCATTGCCGAGCGAATCGCGCACGAGTGCCTGATACCGCCGGTCGTTGATCGTGCCGTGCTCCATCGTGTCCGAGATCTCGCGCCGGAACGGCAGCGGGAAACTCGCGTACGCGCGCGACAGCGCCGCATATTGTCTCGCATCGATCTCTTTCGACGATGGTATGACAGTCCAGATCACCACGGCGACGATGGCCGTGAACGGGATCGCCGTGTAGCGAAGGATGAACTTGATCGGGGTCATGAAGCGGTGAGCAGAAGTAATCGCAAGCACGCGCCGCGCGGCAACGGAACAGCCGGCCGGCAGCGCCTCGCATCATTGTACTGAAAGCACCATCCGGCCAACAGAGTATGATAATGACATTATCATGTTCATCACATGATTCGACGGCCCCGGCATCCGGTGCGGGCAGCGTGCCCGTCACGCCGCCCGCACCGGTTTTCCGCCCGTACCCGCGCATCCGCGACGATTGAGCGAAACCCTTATGCCAGCGCAGTACTTCCGAACCCTGACGGGAAAACACCGCAGCGCGACCGCGAACCGCCAGCTCGGGTTTTCGCTCGCGTTCGTCGCCGGCGCGACCAATGCCGGCGGATTTCTCGCGGTCAAGCAGTACACGTCGCACATGAGCGGCATCGTGTCGGCGATCGCCGACACGACGGCGCTCGGCGACGTGCGGCTCGCGCTCGCCGGCATCAGCTCGCTGGGGTCGTTCCTGATCGGCGCCAGTTGCTCGGCGATCCTCGTCAACTGGGGGCGCCGCCGCGGGCTGCACAGCCAGTTCATGCTGCCGCTGCTGCTCGAAGCCGCGCTGCTGTTGCTGTTCGGGCTGCTCGGCAGCCACCTCGCGCTGTGGGAAACGTTCTTCGTGCCGGTGACCGTGACGCTGCTGTGCTTCATCATGGGGCTGCAGAACGCGACGATCACGAAGCTGTCGGGCGCGGAGATCCGCACGACGCACGTGACGGGCATCGTGACCGACCTCGGCATCGAGCTCGGCAAGCTGTTCTACTGGAACCGCTCGGCGATCGACGTCGACGCGCACGCGGTGATCGCCAACCGTTCGAAACTGAGGATTCACGCGACGATGCTCGCGTCGTTCCTCGTCGGCGGCCTGGCCGGCGCGATTGGTTTCAAGCACGTGGGCTACATATCGACCGTGCCGCTCGCCGCGGTGCTCGTCACGCTCGCCATCGTGCCGGTGATCGACGACCTGCTCGCGCTGCTGCGCGGCAAACGCTGATCGTGCACCACGGACGGCGCTGGCGCGCGGTAACGCCGAAAGCGGATCGATTATAATTTGATTAACATACCGACCACCCTCGCCCCGTCATGGAAACGAAAACCGCCCGCCTGACCGTCCTGATCGATCCCGCGAAGAAGGAAGCCTTCGAGATGCTCTGCGCGGAGCAGGATCTTACGCCGTCGCAAGTCGTGCGGCAGTTGATCCGCGAATATCTCGACCGGCACGGCGTCACGTACAAAACCCGGAGCGCGATCGGCAAGCGCGTGAAGTAAGCGCGGCCGCAAAGGCGCGCGCGGCGCCGCCGCGATACCCCAGGCACCTCAAGTATCCGAAGTACCGTTACGCGCCGATCTCCCAGCGTTCGTGCGACTGCGCGCGCCAGACCAGCCGCCGCGGATCGATGCCCTCGCCGTGCTTCATGCGCCTCGCGGTGGCGGCCAGCTTCAGTTCGCCGGCCTGCGGACAGGCGAGCGCCCGCTCCAACAGGATACGCAACGACGGCAGCCGGCTGCCGTCCTTCCATGCGAATGCAACGAAGTTGTTGTCGTCGCCGCACGGCACCAGCGCATACGACGAACCGAATACCGATCGCAGTTGCTCGAGGTGGCGCGGCAATGCCGGATCGTCGTCCATGAAATTGATCGCGAGCACGCCGGATTCGCTCAGGCGCGCGCGGCACGCGTCGAGGAAGGTGCCGCCCGTACAGCGGCCGCGCATACCGTCGGCGACGAACGCATCGTGCAGGATCACGTCCGTGCGGACGTCCGCCCGTTCCAGATGATCCGCGCCGTCGGCGCATACCACGCTGAAGCGCGCGTCGTCGGCAGGAATCCTGAACACGTTGCGCAGCGCGATCACGTCCGGATTGATCTCGACCGCTTCGATCGTCGTGCCGGGCAGATGGCGGTAGCAGTACTTCGCGAGCGAACCGCCGCCGAGCCCGAGCATGCAGATGTGTGCGGGCTCGGCCTGCAGCAGCAGGAAACCCATCATCACGCGCGTATAACCGAGCGTGAGCCGCAGCGGATCGCGCAGCGACATGAAGCTCTGGGTGCCGAGATGATCGAAGTGCAGCGAGACCGCGTTCTGCGTCTCCAGCACGAATGGCCGGCCGTCATTCAGCGGCGTCGCCAGGAACCTGACGAACGCGTCGTAGGAAATTCGATCCTCGGCCATGTGCGGGTACTCGGGTGAAAACGCGGCGGATGAAAACGCGGATGCGACGGTCGCCTGAACCGTGCGCTCAGACCTTCTTCAGGTAGCACGCCTTCAGCATGAAGCCGCCCATGTCGGTCTTGCAGTCGACTTCGTGATCGCCGCCGACGAGCCGGATGCTCTTGACCTTGGTGCCCATCTTCAGCGTGATCGACGAACCCTTCACGCGCAGATCCTTGATCAGCACGACCGAATCGCCGTCCGACAGCACGTTGCCGTTCGCGTCCTTGACGACGTCGCCTGCCGGCTCGTCGCCGGCCTCGGCGCCGGCGTCGGCCGACCATTCATGGCCGCAGTCCGCGCACACGGTCAGCGCGCCGTCCGGGTAAGTGTTTTCCATCGCGCATTGCGGGCAGGCGGGGGCGTTCATTGCGGTTTCCATTCGGGGAGGAGTTCGGGTCGATCGACGATGCCGGGCGAGCAGATTGCGCGCCCGGCCGCGCGGCGAATCGCCCCGCGGCAGCGCCGCGGGCCGGCGTCGGCGCACACCGCATTATAATGCAATTCACATGATGCAGGCCGATGCATTATAATCACCCACTTGCGACAATCCGCGAACTTGAAAGCGCCTTCGCAGCGGATGTCGGCATGTTCGCGCCGAATGGCGCGTACAATCCGCCCGGCCGGCGCTCCGCGACCCTGCGGGAAATCGTGACATGCCGGCCGCCCGATGTCCGCGACATGTGCGCAAGCATGCGTGTCGCGCGCCGCCCCGCCCACCTGTCCGGAGGCTTTCCAGCATCGTGGCAACCGTTGTGTACGTTGAAATCGGCCCCGCCTGGAACCGCAATCGGGGTCGCGCCGCGCGCGACGCGGCTGTGGAAGCGGCGCGCCGCTTCCACAGCGACATCCAGCTGATCGCGAACGGGCACGGCAGCAACGCAAAAGACAGCGGCGCGATTGCGTCGCTCCAGGTTCACGGCGGCACGTCGGCCCAGGTGCTCGCCACCGGCCCCGACGAGGAAGCGGCGCTGCACGCGCTGCTGCCGTTGCTCCAGGCAAGCTGACGCCTGGCGTCGCCAATCCCGCGGCCGCGAGCCGTCCACCCCGAAACGCCATTTCCCGAGGAAGCGATGAACGACAATCCGACGTCCAACACCCCCAACCTGTCGGCCTCCGCGATCTGGGCGCTCGAACGCCTCGCCGATGTTCGCTACGGTCGCGACGCGCCGGCGCTCGGCTGGTCGATCGCGCGAGAGCTCGTCGGCGCCGGCTTCGTCTGCCATCCCCCGCACGGCCGCTCCGGCGCGTCGATCACGGCCGAAGGGCGCTCCTTCCTGAAAAGCCGGAAGTAACGCGCGCGCCAGCATCCGGCTCAGAACCGGTGCCGGATGCCGACGATCGCGAGCAACTGCGAATTCGTGCCGGCATCGACGTTGTACGACCCGATCACGGCCTGGGCCGGCCCGGTTCCGTTGAAGCCGTTCGCGTGCTGGTAGCCGACCGTCGTGTAGAGATCGGTGCGCTTGCTCAGCAGATAGTCGACGCCGACGTTGACCTGGTGATAGCGCGCGGACGAATCGCCGCCCGACCACGTGAAGTTGTAGCCGACGATCGTCAGCAACGACGGCAGCGCCTGCCATTGCGCAAATGCGGAACCGTTCCGGTAGCGCTGCGCATGCACGAACGTCGATGACGCGTCGGGCCGGTATTCGCTGAAGCTGAACGCCGCGCCGACCGTCACGTTGCCGATCGCGTACTGCGCACCGGCGCGCGCGATTTCGATCGACCGCGCCGACGCATACGCGCGGTTCACCGCGCTGTTGAAGAACGAATCGGCCGACGATACGCCGCGCGTCGAACGGATCGCGTTGCCGTTGTCGACGTGCACGTAGCCGGCCGCCGCGCTCAACGGACCGTCCGCATAGCCGAGCGCGCCGGCATACGCGAGCCCCGACCCCGATGCGCCGGCCACGCCGCCGGGCGACACCATCGCCGCAACCGTCACGCCGTGCCACACCGCGCTCGTCCATTTGACCGCGTTGCTGAACGTCACGCTGCTGTCGTAGTTGTCGACGTCGCCGGGCGGCGCGAAGAGCCCGCTGAACGCATCGGCCGTGATCGGCTGCACGAGATCCGTCACCGGGTCGTTCTGCCGGCCGAGCGTCAGCGTGCCCCACGTACCGGACGCGATGCCGACGAACGCCTTCGAGCCGAACAGCCGGCCGCCGTCGAGCTGGCCGGTCCCGACGTCGAAATTGTTCTCGAGCGTGAAGATCGCGTTCATTCCGCCGCCGAGTTCCTCGCTGCCGGTCAATCCCCATTCGTTCGCCGACAACGCGCCTGACGACATCGATACGCGCGACTTCCCGCCTTCCGCGTGGTTCAGATACGCGATACCCGTGTCGATCGTGCCGTACAGCGTGACCGAACCCTCCGCGCGCGCGGCGACGGACAACGCGGTCGCCACGGCGGCGCCTGCAATCAGCATGCAATTTTTCATCGTATTTATGGATAAGTAGTGCGAATCGATTTGGACATACATCGATGCGGCATCGGCCGTGCATGGCGCACCCGCTCGCGATATCGCGATACTCGCGGCGCGCACGCCCGGACCCAGAGCGTGCGCGCGCGGACATCGGTTACACGGGTTCGCCCGTCACGACGGGCGCGGTTCGATCAGGAGGCGTCGCAGCTGAACCGGTAGCTGTCGTCGAGCTTCTTCGCCAGCACGAGCGTGCGCATGTTGAGCGCGCGCGCCGCATTGCACAGCGTGCGCTGCCCGCTCGGCGTCCGGTATTTGCCCGCATACTCGGCGTTCAGCACCGGCTTGTTCTTCGAGGTGAATACCGTGTAGCCGTCGCACTCCTTCTGCTCGTTGCACTCTTCGTTCACCGCGAAGTCGAACGACGGTTCGAGCGCCACGAGCTGGTCGACGTCGTTCTTCAGCCCGACCGCCAGATTGCGCTTGTGCGCCTCGTTCGCGATGAACACGTTGAACGCGTACTGATCGGTGTCCTGCAACGGGAAACCGGTGTCGTTCGCATAGCCGTCGACGTTGTCGGGCTCGACGCCGTCGCACCCCTTCTCCACCGCGCGGTCGAGACGCGCCGTCATGATGTCGCGCACGTTGCTCGAACGGATGTCGAGCCAGCGCTCGCCTTCCCACTCGTCGAGCTTGTTGCCCTGGTCGGACGCCTTGAACTTCGAGAAATCGGGCCGCCAGTTCTCCGAACTCCCCGCCGAGAAATAACAGACGACCTTGCGCCCGGCCTGCTTGAGCGCCGCGATCGTCGCCGGATCGGTATCGAACAGGTCGATATCGTAGATGGCCACGTCGTACGACGTATTGAGCTTGCCCTTGAGCTGCCATTGCCACGTATCGGCAACCACCGGCGTCCAGTGCGACGCGGCGCGCGCGGGCGCCGCCACGGCCGGCGGCGGTGCGGCAAAGGCCTTGGCCGACAGCGGGTCGGACGACCCGTCGCCGCAGGCCTGCAGGATCGAGGCGCACAGCGCGAGCGCCGCGACACCGGAAAGGTTGCGTGCAATTTTTTTCATCGAAGCATCTCCAGTGGAGGGATCGGAATGACGAATGGAACTGCGCGTTGCGGAACTGCCGGTTGCCCGGTGAGGCGCGACGAGACGCGCGCCGGGCGGTGGTACGCGGTGTTGCGAGGCGACACTCACGCGTCGAGCGGCTCGGCGCGCAGCAGCGCCGCATGCTCGAAGCGCAATGCGATCGCGTCGTGCCCCGGCGCGATGCGGCCGACCTCGCGATTGCCGTTCGCGTAGTCGACGATCCGGTACGACCGGCCGGGCTGCAGGCCGCGCAGGGCGACCGGGCCGCTCCAGCGGTCGGCGTAGAACGCGTAATGCAGCACGCCGTCCTTTTCCACGACGTGTGCCTCGGGCTTGTCGAACGCGATGTCGTACAGCTCGCCGCGATAGCGGCCCTCGGCGAGCCGGTGCGCGTCGTAGACCTCGACCCAGTGCCGCCACACCTGCTCGTGCTCGGGCGTCAGCAGGAACGAATCCTTCGGCTTCGGATCGACGGGCCACGTGAACTTCGTCGAGATGACCGCGCCGACGCCCACCGCCGACGCGAAATCGCGGCCGCCGTCGCTCAGTTCGACGTGGTCGCCCGCATACGCGGACGACGCGCCCATCAACGCCTTCAACGTCTTGCCCTTGTGGCGCACCTGCCAGCTCGACAGCGGATCGGATGCAGGCGCCTGATCGATGTAGCGCATGTTGTGGAACGCGTATGCGGTGCCGCACGGGCACACTTCGACGACCGCGTCCGGCTTGACCGCATGCGCGGCGGCATGAAACACGCGGTAGAAATCGGCGAGATGCTCGACCGAATCCTCCGGCCGCGCATGCCGGTGCGCGGGGTTGTAGCACGGCGCGACGCCGTTCAGGTGCTGGCCGTCGATCTTCACGCCGTCGAAGCCCCACTCGCCGATCACCTTCTTCATGAGTGCGGCGACGTGCGCCTGCGTCTTTTCGTAGGCCGGGCACAGATAGAAGCTGTTCCACCAGGTGATCGCCTGCGGTGCGCCGTCCGCGTCGAGCAGCAGCATGTCGGTGTGGTCGTGCAGTTCGTCGCTGCCCGGCGCGACGGCGAGCGGCGCGATCCACAGCCGCGCCTTCTGCCCGCTGGCATGGATGTCGTCGACGAGCGCCTTCATGTCCGCGTCGCCGGCCGGGAATTTCGCGCGGTCCGGCACCCAGTCGCCGGTACGCCGTTGCCAGCCGTCGTCGAGCACCGCCCACTTGAAGCCGAGCGCCTGCACCTTCGGCAACGTCGCACGCACGTAGTCGAGACTGAACTGGCGCTCGTAGCCCCACGCACACCAGATCGGCTCGTACGCGCTCGCCGGCGGCTGCGGCGAATGGAAACCCTGCGCGCCCATCATCTGCCGATACGTGTCGAGCGCGACGAAATAATCGCCGTCGTGCAGCATCACGAATGCGGTCGGCGTATCGAGCGTCGCGCCCGGCGCGAGCGTGATCGTCTTCTCGCCGCGCAGGCCGAGCGAGACTTCGTCGCGCACCGCCTTCACCGGCAGCGATACGAGGCGCGGCACGGTGTCGAGATGCCCGAGCGCGATGCCCTGATCGCGCCGCCACACATCGACGACCGGCGTGCCGCCGCCATAGTCCGACGCGTTCATGCCCATGAAATTGCGCTGGTCGAAGCCGGTCTTCACCGGCTGCACCCAGTCGCGCCGATCCGCGTGGCTCGCGCCGGAATAGGTCCAGTAGCCGCCCGCGCCGGCCGCGGCCGGCAGCAGCCGGTGCGCGGCGACGTTCCATGCGCGGACGTCGGTCGCCTGCGTGCCGACGTTGCGGAACTGCGTGTCGATCAGCGCGACGCCCGGCCGCGCTTCGAGCAACGTGACGCGCACCGTCTTCTCGAAGCCGTTCGCCGACCGGCCCACCAGCCGCAGTTGCCGCCCCGCGCCGAATACGGTGGAGACGTCGGCATGCGCGGCGTCGACGAGCGCGAAGCGGTCGATCGTGCGCACCGGCCGCGTGTCGGGCGCGGGGCCGTCCGGGGTCGGCGCCGGCGCCGGGCCGACCAGCTGTTCGAGCGTCTCGCTCGCATCGAAGCGGGTCAGCGCACGCGTGCCGCCGCCGCGACGCACGGCCAGCCGGCTGCGCATCGCCGGATCGAACTCGATCACGAGCCGGTCGTCACGCAGCGCGACGCGCTGCGGCTCGCCGCCGCGCGCATCGCGCACGCCGACACCGACCAGAATCGGGCTCGCCGCACCGGCGGCCAGCCACTGCACGAACGCGCGCCGGGTGGTCATGGGCGCACCTCGCGACGCAGCGGCACGCGGCGCGCCGGCCTGCCGACGAGCCGGACAGGCAGTGGAAATCGAAAGGAAAAGCAAGCGTTCATACCGAATTCCTCGTGAAGAAGGGCCGTGCGCCGACACATCCGCCTTGCGCAGATCGGCAATCTAGTCGATCTTTCGTTTTCTTTCGTTTGTGGTTTACACTAATAACGAAAGAAAACGAAAGGCCGTAGATTGGCGGCTCCCGACGGATGATTCTGGCGTTTTCCGATGAAACGTCGTCGGGCCCGCCCGCCGAATGCGACCGATTCCGCCTTGCACGGCATCAAACGAAAGTATTCGACGGATCAGAACTCACTTGGAAAGACGCGACCGATGCAAAACAACTGGCTCGTTCACGCGCTCGTCACCACCCTGCTATGGGGCGTGTGGGGCGCATTCACCGGCTTGCCCGCCGAGCATGGCTTCCCCGATACGCTGATCTACGTGGTCTGGGCGTTCACGATGATTCCGCCGGCGCTGGTCGCGCTCGGACGCGCCGGCTGGCGCGTGCGGCACGACGGCCGTTCGCTGGCGCTCGGGCTCGCCATCGGGCTGCTCGGCGCGGGCGGTCAGATGCTGCTGTTCCGCGCGGTCGAATCGGGGCCGCCGTATCTCGTGTTCCCGATCGTGTCGCTGTCGCCGGCACTGACGATCGCGCTGTCGTTCCTGCTGCTGCGCGAACGGACGGGCAAGCTCGGCGTGGCCGGCATCGTGCTCGCGCTGTGCTCGCTGCCGCTGTTCGATTTCCAGTCGGGCCAGGGGCCCGCGCGGTTCGGGCTGTGGTTCGCGCTCGCGCTGCTGGTGCTCGTGGCATGGGGGCTGCAGGCGTATTTCATCAAGATCGCGAACGCGACGATGGACGCGGAATCGATCTTCTTCTACATGGCGCTCACGGGCCTGCTCTGCGTGCCGTTCGCGCTGTGGATGACCGACTTCGGCCGCACGATCAACTACGGGATCAACGGCCCGGGCCTCGCCGCCGTGATCCAGGTGCTGAATGCGATCGGCGCGCTGACGCTCGTCTATGCGTTCCGCTTCGGCAAGGCGATCGTCGTGTCGCCGCTCGTCAACGCGGGCGCGCCGCTGCTGACGTCGGTGATCTCGATGGCCGTCACCGGTACGACGCCGACCGGCAGCAAGCTGACGGGCATCGCGCTGGCGCTGCTGGCCGCGCTGCTGCTCGCGCTGCAGCCGGAAGGCGCCGGGGCGACCGACGCGGCGGGGGAATCGGCATGAACCACCTGCTCGATCTCGTCCGACGTCACAAGCAGTCGTCTCGTCACGCGCCGCCCGGCACGCCCGCGATCGGCATCCCGTCCGTGTGCTCCGCGCATCCGGTCGCGATCGCCGCCGCGCTGCGCGAATGCGCGGCGCGCGAACGCCCCGCGCTGATCGAAGCGACCTGCAACCAGGTCAACCAGGACGGCGGCTACACGGGCATGACGCCGCACGACTTTCGCCGCCACGTATTCGACATCGCCGCGCGCGAACAGGTGAGCCCCGATGCGATTCTGCTCGGCGGCGACCACCTCGGCCCGAACGCCTGGCGCCGGCTGCCGGCCGCGCATGCGATGGACAAGGCCGAGACGATGGTCGCGCAGTACGTGGCGGCCGGCTTCCGCAAGCTGCATCTCGACTGCTCGATGTCGTGCGCGGACGATCCGTCGCCGTTGCCCGAAGCCGAGATCGCCGCGCGTGCGGTGCGCCTGTGCCGCGCCGCCGAGGCCGCGTGGGCGGCCGGTTCGCCGCGCGGCGACGCGCCCGTCTATGTAATCGGCACCGAGGTCCCGGTGCCCGGCGGTGCGCACGAGACGCTCGACGCGCTGGCGGTCACCGCGCCCGAAGCAGCCGGTTCGACACTCGCGCTGCACCGCGACGCGTTCGCGCGCGCCGGCCTGGACGATGCGTGGGCGCGCGTGATCGCGATGGTCGTGCAGCCGGGTGTCGAGTTCGATCATCACAAGGTGATCGACTACGACGCCGGCAACGCGCGTGAACTGAGCGCATTCATCGCCAAGGAACCCGCGCTCGTGTTCGAAGCGCATTCGACCGATTACCAGACGCCCGACAACCTCGCGCAGCTCGTACGCGATCACTTCGCGATCCTGAAGGTTGGCCCCGGCGTGACCTTCGCGATGCGCGAAACGCTGTGGGCGCTCGCGGCGATCGAGCGCGAATGGCTCGGCGGCGACGACGGTTTCATCGCGACCGTGCTCGGCGTGATGCGCAGCGAACCGGCGCACTGGCGCGATTACTACCCGGGCGGCGCGCAACTCGAACTCGACCTCGCGTACAGCCTGAGCGACCGCATCCGCTATTACTGGACGCATCCCGCCGTGCAGCGCGCGTGCGCCGACCTGCTCGCGCGCCTCGATGCGTCGCCGCCGCCGCTCACGCTGGTCAGCCAGCATCTGCCGCGCCAGTACGAGGCCATCCGCGAAGGACGGCTCGCGCTGCGCGCCGGCGCCCTGTTGCAAGACGGTACGGCCGCGGCCGTCCGTCCGTATCTCCACGCGTGTGCCGCGTGACCGACTCTCCTCAGATCCGCTCATGGAATTTCTCGACCTCGATCCCGCCGACCTCACCCGCCGCCACGCCGCTCACACGGCACGCGAAATCGCCCAGCAACCCGACGTCTGGCCCGACGTGCATGCCGTCGTCGACGCGCAGCGCACGGCGCTCGACGCGTTTCTCGCGCCGCTGCTCGCCGATCCCCGGCTGCGCATCGTCCTGACCGGCGCCGGCAGCTCGGCGTTCATCGGACAGTGCCTCGTGCCCGCGCTGCGGCACCGCTTCGGCGGCCGCGTCGAAGCGGTGGCCACCACCGACATCGTCGCGAACCCCGCCGATACGCTAGAGCCGGGCATGCCGACGCTGCTGGTCTCGTTCGCGCGCTCCGGCAACAGCCCCGAAAGCGTCGCGGCCGTCGAGCTGGCGGATCGCCTCGTCGACGGCTGCCACCACCTCGCGTTCACGTGCGCGGCCGACGGCATGCTGAACCGCCGCCTCGGCGCCCATCCGCGCGCGCACGTCGTGCTGTTGCCCGAGGCCACGCACGATCAGGCGTTCGCGATGACGTCCAGTTTCAGCGGCATGCTGCTCGGCGCGGCCTGGGCGTTCGGCGTAGCCGGCATGCCGGTCGGGCCGCTGGCCGACGCCGCGCGCACGATGCTGCGCGAACAGGCGTCGCGGCTCGCCGCGCACGTGCGGCAATTGCCCGAGCGCGTCGTGTATCTCGGCAGCGGCACGCTGCTCGGGCTCGCGCGCGAAGCCGCGCTGAAGCTGCTGGAACTCACCGACGGGCAGATCGTCGCGATGGCCGAATCGCCGCTCGGTTTCCGGCACGGCCCGAAAACGTTTCTCGACGAACGGACGCTCGTCGTCGTGCTGCTGTCCGGCGATCCGCATACGCATCGCTACGACCTCGACCTGCTGCACGAACTGCGGCGCGAAAACCGCGCGGCCGGCATACTGTCGATCGGCGTCGCGCCGGCCGATGGCGCGGGCGACGCCCGCACGTTGCCGCCGTCCGACGACGACCTGACGGTGCCGCTGCCGCCCGGCCTGCCCGATCTCGCGCTCGCGCCCGTCGCGCTGATCCTCGCGCAGTGTTTCGCGCTGCTCGCCTCGCTGCGGCTCGGACTGACGCCCGACAACCCGAGCGCGTCCGGCACCGTCAATCGCGTCGTGGCCGGCGTCACCATTCATCCGTATGCGGGGCAGCCCACATGACTCCACTTTTTCTCGGCATCGACGGCGGCGGCACGAAAACCGCGTTCATGGTGATCGACCGGCAAGGCCGCGTGCGGGCACGCCATGAAACGACCACCAGCTACTACCTCGAGATCGGCATGGACGCGCTGCGCACGCTGCTCGCCGACGGCGTGCGCGCGGTGCTGGCCGCGGCGAACGTCGCGCGCGACGACGTCGCGTTCGCGTTCGCCGGCCTGCCCGCGTACGGCGAGGACAGCCGCCTGCTGCCCGAACTCGACGGCCTGCTCGCGCCGCTGTTCGCGCGCGAGCGCTACCGGATCGGCAACGACATGGTGTGCAGCTGGGCCGGCACGCTGGCGGGCGGCGACGGCATCAGCATCGTCGCCGGCACGGGATCGATCGCGTACGGCCAGCTCGAAGGCCGCGCCGCGCGCTGCGGCGGCTGGGGCGAGATCTTCGGCGACGAGGGCTCGGCCTACTGGCTCGCGCGCGAAGGGCTAGCCGCGTTTTCGCGGATGGCGGACGGCCGCGCCGCACGCGGGCCGCTGTTCGACATCGTGCGCGCGCACTTCGCGCTGGAACACGATCTCGACGTGTGCGCGGCCGTGAATTCCGGCGCGGTGCGCAGCCGCTTCGCGCAATTGTCGCGGCTCGTGATCGATGCGGCGCACGCGGGCGACCGCGAAGCGCACGCGCTGATCGACCGCGCGACGGACGAACTCGCGCAACTCGCGGCGGGCGTCGCGCGCGCCCTCGGCTGGCCGCCCGGCGAGCCGCTGCCGGTGTCGTATTCCGGCGGCGTGTTCAACGCCGGTGCGCTCGTGCTCGATCCGCTGCGCGACGCGCTCGCGCGCCGTGTACCGCATGCGGTGCTCACCGCGCCGCGGCTCGGGCCGCACGTCGGCGCGGCCGTCCACGCGGCCCGGCTGGCGGGCATGCCGCTCGACACGCCGGCCTTGCATGCGCTCCAGCCCGGGCAGGGGTTTTGATATCATTTCGGCTCCCTGTCTTGCCGAAATGGACATGCCCGCTCACCGAGTGCCTCCGCCGCCCGCCGTCGATCACGCGCCGCTGCTTGTCGAAGAACGTCGCCGCCTGATCTGCGAGCTGGTGCGCGAACGGGAGAAGGTGACCGTCGAGGAGCTGGCCGAGCGGTTCGGCATTTCGCTCGTCACGGTGCGCAGCGACCTGAACGCGCTCGCGGCGGCCGGCGCGGTGCTGCGTACCCACGGCGGCGCGCTGGTGCTGCGCGAGAGCGACGAGGTGCCGATCGCGGTCAAGCAGAAGCTCCGTCACGCGGAGAAGGTGCGGATCGCGGCGGCGGCCGCCGCGCTGATCGGCGACGGCGAAACGATCCTGCTCGACTCCGGCAGCACGACCGAGGAAATCGCGAAGCAGATCCTCGCGATGAAGCTGCAATCGCTGAACGTCATCACCAATGCGCTGAACGTGGCGGTGCTGCTCGCGGCCGCGCCGCACATCAACCTGATCATGCCGGGCGGGCAGCTTCGGCCGAACTCCTATTCGCTGTCCGGGCCACAGGCCGTCGTCGCGCTGCAGGGGCTGTACGCGGACCGGCTGTTCCTCGGCGTCGACAGCCTCGATCCCGAGATCGGCCTGATGACGCCGCACCTGCTCGAAGCGCAGCTCAACGCGCAGATGCTGAAGATCTCGCGCCAGGTGATCGCGGTCGCCGATTCGTCGAAGCTGATGAAACGCAACCTGTCCGTGATCGCGAGCGTCGAGCAGCTCGACATGCTGATCACCGATACGGGCGCCGACGCGGCCGTGGTCGACGACCTGCGCCAGCGCGGCATCGACGTGCTGACGGTCTAGCCGCCCGATTCCCATCCGGATACCGCGATGCCCTCCGTCTCGTCCCCGCCCGTTCTCGATACGCCGCGCCTGATTCTCGAAGGCCATCCGCTCGGCGACTTCGACGCACTCGCCGCGATGTGGGCGGAACCCGGCGTCGTCGCCCATATCTTCAACGGCGAGCCGTCCACGCCGCGCGACTCGTGGATGCGCATGCTCGCGTATCGCGGGCTGTGGCCGCTGCTCGGCCATGGCTACTGGGCGATCCGCGAAAAGGCGTCGGGCCGCTATGTCGGCGATCTCGGCTTCGCCGATTTCCATCGAAACATCGAGCCGTCGATTCGCGGCGTGCCGGAAGCCGGCTGGGCGCTGGCGACCTGGGCGCAAGGCAACGGCTATGCGACCGAGGCGCTCGCGGCCGCGCTCGCCTGGCTCGACGCGCAGCAGCGCTTCGAACGCAGCGTGTGCCTGATCGCGCCGACCAATGTCGCGTCGATTCGGGTCGCGGAGAAAGCCGGTTACGGCGAGCCGCTGCGCATCCGCTTGAACGACGCCGATTCGTTGATGTTTTCGCGCAAGTGTCGCTAGGTGCGGCGAACCGGCGGCCGCGTCAGTCGGCGACTGGTTCGTAGCAATGCATGAAGAGGCCGTCGTCCATCGGCCAGCAGTTGCCGGATTCATCGCGCAGGATCCAGTCGCCCGGCTTCACCGGCCGCCAGCCTTCCGGCGTCGCGACGGCCCACCTGCCGTGACGGCGCTCTACCCGTTCATGGTCGCCGTCGGCGAACCATCGTGTCGCATCGACCTGACCGGCGCGTTTTCTGAATTTCATACCACCACCGAAGGAAACGAATCTCAGTGTCGCGTTGCCGCGGCACCGGTGTCGAGCGACCGCTGCCGCGCCCTCTGCGCGTTCGTTGCCGCGCGGGTTGCCTGCAACGCCGTCCAGCCCTCCGCGATGAGCGCCTCCAGCGTGTCGCGCGCCGCGGTGGAGATCCGGACATCGATCTCCTGCAGTTTCATCAGCGCCGAGACGACCTCGTCCGGTTGATCGGGTGCGAGCGCAACGATGAACGCCGAACGCCTCTCGGCAGCCCGGACGGCCTCGCTCCAGTCGGCACGCGCCACCGCTGCTTCGATCGCATGCGTGAGCGACTCGAGACTCAGAACGACTTGCAACGGCGTCATTTCGCCTCCCCGTGAATGATTCGTACTGTCCGCTTGCCGGCCCGTCGGCAGCCGTCGCGGCGTCGAGCCGACCCCGCGCATCCGGTTCCGCACGCGCGCAGCACGACTCGACGTGTCGTAGAAGCACGCAGTCGAGGCGACCGGGAAACAGAACGCCACCGCAGTATCCGACGCGCGTGAGTCAGGTCCGGGAATTGTAGGGAGCGGAACGTGCCCACGTCGGTAATATTTTGTAATGATATGTCGACTAACCTTGCCTGGCGTGGGTTCGGCCGGTGGTGGCGAGGTTCGCGACGCCCGGTTGACGCAAACGTTTTCGTCTGAAGGATGCCTGCTCGCGCATCGTCGCGAGCGCCGCGCCGGCGCTCGCATCGGCCCGTTTCAACGTCACACACGGCCCGGCGCCGCCCGGCCCGCGCTTTCTACTTCCGGCAGCGATTTGCCCATCGCTCAGTTCACCGAACGATCCAGATTTCGTCACATTCCGCCGGAATGTTGCGCAGTATCATCCACGTCGCTTCGGCTACGACGCGTTCGGACTGGGCCTGACCGCTCGCCACCTTCCCGTTTTGCCTCTTCGTTTACCGATGCCCATCCGAATCCTGCTCGTCGAAGACGACGTCCCGCTGTCCGCGCTGATCGCCGAGTATCTGCGCAAGCATCATTACCAGGTGGACACGCTGTTCGACGGCGCCGGCGCGGTGCCGGCGATCGTCGCGAACCGACCCGATCTGGTGCTGCTCGACGTCAACCTGCCGGGCAAGGACGGCTTCGAGATCTGCCGCGAGGCCCGCATGCAGTACGACGGCATCGTGATCATGGTGACGGGCCGCGACGAGCCGTTCGACGAATTGCTCGGCCTGGAACTCGGTGCGGACGACTTTCTCCGCAAGCCGATCGATCCGCGCCTGCTGCTCGCGCGGATCAAGGCGCAGTTGCGGCGCACGCGCGTGCCGGCGGGCGACCCCGTGCCGGATTCGCCGCAGCGATACGTGTTCGGCAAGTTCTCGATCGACCGGGCCGATCGCCGCGTGCATCTTCCCGACGGCAGCATGCCGCGTTTGACGTCGACCGAATTCGACCTGCTGTGGGCCCTCGTGTGCCGCGCGGGCGAGGTGGTCAGCCGCGAAGACCTGACGCTGCTGCTGCGCGGCATCGCGTTCGACGGCCTCGATCGCTCGATCGACGGCCGCATCTCGAAGCTGCGCCGCAAGCTGCGCGACGATGCGAACGAACCGAAACGGATCAAGACCATCCGCTCCAAGGGCTATCAGTTCAGCAAGCACGGATGGGAATGAGGCCGCGCGTGGGCCGACGGGCGGCAGTGCGCGCGCGCGGCCCGCGAGGTGCGGCGCGCGCTCGCGGCTATTGCGGGCGAGCCGTACCGGTATCCGTATTCGTATTCGTATTCGTATTCGTGCTCGTATTCGTGCTCGTATTCGTGCTCGCGCCGGCCTGCCATCCGCCGCCGAGCGCCTTGTAAAGCGCGACGAGATCGGTCGTCTTCTGCAACGCACCCTGCTCGGCCTGCTGCCGGCCTTCCGACCATTGCCGCTCGGCGTCCAGCACGTCGAGGAACGGCGACAACCCCTTCCGGTAGCGATCGCGCGCGAGGTCCAGCGCGCCCTGTTCGGCCTTCACCGCATCGTCGAGCGCGGCCGCGCGCGCCTGGTCGGTGCGGTACACGGCCAGCGCATTGTCGACGTCGCGCAGCGCGACGAGCACGGCTTGCCGGTAGGCGAGCGCCGCTTCGGCCTGGCGCGCCTGCGACAGCCGCAGGTTCGACACGAGCGCGCCGCCGGAAAAGATCGGCAGCGACACGGCCGGCCCGAACGCATAGAACAGATGCGACCAGTGCGCGAGCTCGCGCACGTGCGACGCGCGCAGGCCGACCTGCCCCGTCAGCGAAATGTCCGGATAGAACTGCGCGACCGCGACGCCCACGTCGGCGGTGGCCGCATGCAGCTCGGCCTCCGCGCGGCGGATGTCGGGGCGCCGGCGCGCGAGCGTCGACGGCAGGCCGACGGGTACGGTCGGCGGCACGTCCGGCAGCGCGCGCGGGGCGTCAAGCCAGTCGTCGAGCGCGCCCGGCGCGCCGCCGACCAGATACGCGAGGCCGTTGCGCAGCAGGACGATCTGCTGGTCGAACTGCGGCAGTTGCGCGCGGATCTGCGCGAGCCGCGCGTCGGCGCTGCGCACGTCGAGATCGCTCGCGAGACCATGCGCGGCCTGCTCGCGCGTCAGGTCGAGCAGGTCGCGCTGCGCGCGTTGCAGGTCGTCGGCCAGCGCGCGCTGTGCTTGTGCGCCGCGCAATTGCAGATAGGTCTGCGCGACTTCGGCCTCGAGCGACAGCAGCGCGTCGTCGCGGCTCGCGACCGCCGCGCTCGTCTCGGCGCCGGCCGCTTCGACCGAGCGGCGCACGCGCCCGAACAGGTCCAGTTCCCACGATGCGTCGAACCCGGCCTGCCACAGGTTGACCGGCGCTTCGAGGGCATCGAGCGCGCCGCGCGCGCCTTGCTGCACGCGCGCGCCGGTTCCCGGCCCGAACCGGTCGAGCGGCGAGCCCGGCGCGCCGAGACGATCGACGCGCTGGTCGATGCCCTGCTCCTCGACGATGCCTTTCAGGCCGAGCTGTTCGCGCTGGTAGCTCGCGGTCGCACGCACGTCCGGCAAACCCTGCGCGGCGGCGGCGCGAACCTGCGCGCGTGCCTGGGCGATGCGCAGCACGGCGGCCTGCACGTCGAGGTTGTCGTGCGCGGCGCGCTCGACGAGCTGATCGAGCAGCGGATCGCCGAACGCGCGCCACCAGCGCGGATCGGGGTCGGCATCGATCGTCGGCGAAGAGCGTGCGGCCACGCCGGATGCAGGGGCTGCCGCCTGGCCTTGCGCCTGCATCGCGTGCCAGGTGTCCGGAACGTCCGCGTGCGGCGGCTGGTAGTCGGGCCCGACGGTGCAGCTCGCGACAATGGCGCATCCCGTGAATATCGTCGCCGCGCGACACGCGATGGTGCGAACCGGGCGGCGGTTGCGGTTGTCCCGATGCATGCGCATGTCAATGCCCTCCCGCGCCGCCCGCGGCCTTCGCCGGCGTGAACAGGAACGTCAGCGGAATGCTGAACGCGCAGAACACCGCGAGGATCGCGAACACGTCGATATACGCGAGGATCGTCGCCTGCGCGATGAATGTCTCGTACAGCCGCCCGCTCGCCGTCTGCAGCGCGGCCGACGGCGGCGCGCCCGTCAGCGCGCCGATCGCGCGTGCGTTCTCCTGCAGCGCGTCCTGGAAGTTCTGCGACAGCGTCGACATGTGCGTGGACAGATGGGCCATGCGCGCCTGCGTGCGCTCGCGGATCAATGCGGTCGACACCGAGATGCCGATCGAGCCCGCGACGTTGCGGAACATCGTGAACAGCGCGGACGCGTCGTCGTTGAGCCGCCGCGGCACGGTCAGATACGCGAGCGTCGTGATCGGCACGAACATGAAGCCGATCGCGAGCGACTGCGCACACCGGATCATCACGAGGTGCTTGTAGTCGATGTCGGGCACCAGCGTGCGCGAATAGATCAGCGAGCCGCACAACAGCACGAAACCGAACCCGACGAGATAGCGCGTCTGCACGTGCGGCATCAGCCGGCTCACGAGCGGAATCTCGAGCGTGATCAGCAGCGCGCCGGGCGACAGCACGAGCCCCGCGAGCGTCGCCGTGTAGCCCAGGTGCTGCTGCGCGAGCTGCGGCACGATCACCGCGCTGCCGTACAGCACGGCCGCGAACGTCGCGATCGTCACGCAGCCCAGCGCGAAATTGCGATCGCGCAGGCACGACAGGTCGACCACCGGTTTCTTCGTGCGCAGCAGCCACAGCGTCGCGCCGATCAGCCCGAGCGCGGACAGCACGGCAAAGACGCGGATGAAGTTCGAGCCGAACCAGTCCTCGTCCTCGCCGCGATCGAGCATCACCTGCAGGCAACCGAGCCCGATCGCGATCAGACCGATGCCGATGTAGTCGATGGAGATCCCGCGTTCGGCGCCGCGCCGCCACGGCGGATCCTCGACGAGCTGCATCACCGCGAGCACGGTCAGCGCGCCGATCGGCACGTTGAGCAGGAACACCCAGCGCCACGAGAAATGGTCGGTGATCCAGCCGCCGAGCGTCGGTCCGAGCACCGGCGCGACGACGATCGCGATGGCCGAGATCGAGAACGCGCGGTTGCGCTGCTCGGGCGGAAACGTATCGAGGATGATCGACTGCTGGTTCGGCTGCAGGCCGCCGCCGAATAGCCCCTGCAGCACGCGGAACACGATCAGTTCGCCGAGGTTGGTCGCGACGCCGCACAGGAACGAGCACACGGTAAACGCGGCGATGCACAGCATGAAGTAGCGCTTGCGGCCAAGCAGGCGCCCGAGGAACCCCGAGATCGGCAGCACGATGCCGTTCGCGACGAGGTACGACGTGAGCGTCCAGGTCGCCTCGTCGTAGCTCGCCGACATCGTGCCGGCGATGTGCGGCAGCGCGACGTTGACGATCGTCGTGTCGAGCACTTCCATGAACGCGGCGAGCGTGACGACGATCGCGACGAGCCACGGGTTCGCGGCGGGACGCCACGTGCCGCCGGACGCGCCGCCGCGGTCGGGCGGCCGGTTCATCGGCGGGCCTCGTGAGGCAGGGACGGCATGCGGGTATCGGGCATCGGATCGCTCCGGTCGAAACCGGCCGCGGCACGGCGGCCGGTCATTTCAGGTGGACGGTCGGCTCGACCGACAGGCCGAGACCGAGCGGCGGACGGGTCGGCAGCGGGCCGTCGAGCACGATCTTCACCGGCACGCGCTGCACGATTTTCACGAAGTTGCCGGTCGCGTTCTCGGTCGGGAACGCGGAGAAGCGCGACCCGCTGCCGAGCTGGATGCTGTCGACGTGGCCGTGCAGGTCGAGATCGGGATACGCGTCGACCGACACGTCGACGCGGTTGCCGATGCGCATCCGCTCGAGCTGCGACTCCTTGAAATTCGCGGTGATCCACACGCGCGGCGTGACGATCGAGAAGATCGACGTGCCCGGCTGCAGGAACGAGCCCAGTTGCACGTTGCGTCGCGTGACCCAGCCGTCGGACGGCGCACGCATCTCGCAGTACGACAGGTTCAGGTTGGCCGTCTCGAGCTGCGCGCGCGCCTGCAGCACCTGCTGGCGGCGTTCCTCGACGGCCGTCTCGGCCTGCCGGATCTGCTGCGGCACGAGGCTCGCGGTGCGCGCCTGCGCCTGGGCCATCGCGACGTTCGCATCGGCGGTCGCGCGCTGCGCGTCGGCCGCGTCGATCGCCTGCTGCGACGTTGCGCGCGCATCGACCGCGCGCTGCCGCGTCTGCGCGGCGAGCGCCTGCCGGTACGCGGCTTCCGCGGATTCGATCTGCGCGCGCGCTTGCCGGTACTGGGCCGGATACTGCACGCGCGCGATATCGAGCTGCACGCGCGCCGCGTCGAGCTGCGCCTGCGCGAGACCGAGCTGCGCCTGCGCCGCATCGACCTGCGCACGGTAGTCGCGCGGATCGATCTCGACGAGCACGTCGCCGCGCCGCACGAACGTGTTGTCGTCGACCGCCAGCCGCGTCACGTAGCCGGACACGTGCGGCGCGACCGCGACCGCGTTGCCGTCGGTGTACGCATCGTCGGTGCTTTCCTGGTTGCGCGTCGCGAACCACCAGACGAGCCCGGCGACGAGCAGCACGAACACCACCGCACCGAGGATGATCAGCGGCTTTTTGCCGGGCCGCTTGCGTTCTCCGTCGCCGTTGCCGTTGCCGCCCTCTCCGTCGCCGCCGGTGCGGCCGCCGCGATCGTCGTGCGGATGGTGGTCGCCGCCACCGCCGCCCGGCGCGTCGGTCGGGCGCTCGCCGCCGCGGTCCGGCGCGGCGCCCGAGCCGCCGCCGCCGGACTGGCTGTCGCCCGCACGCGCGACGGCGGTCGGCCAGCGGGCGTGCAGCGGCGTCGACGGTACGACATCGGCCCTCGCCGGCGCGAACGCGTCCGGCGCGCCGGCGCCGTACCGTCCGACCGTCGACGCGCGCCGGAGCGCGACGCCGAATCGCTCACGAACGGATAACGGGCACAGAATCGCATCGGGCATGAAACGAGGCTCCAGACGGTGGCGGCGCGCGTCATTGCCCGCGCCGACCTCAAGCGCGCGATCAAGCAAACAGCGGACCCGGCGACGTGCTTCGCCCGCACCCGGTACGCCCGATGCGCGACAGGCAGGCTTGGACGGCCCCGACAGGACTCGCGAACCATGACACGCTCGACCTCACTCGACACCGACACACGCGGCGAAGATCGCGGCGACAGCACGCCCGGCCCCGAAGGCAAGCGCCGCGGCACGGCCACGCCGCCGCCGCGCAGCGCCCACGATCCGGCCGAAGGCAAGCCGGCCGAGCCGGACGGCGGGACACCGCCGCATCGCACGCCATCCGGGGAACACGGCGACGCGTGAGCGCCGCGCGTCGCACGGAATCGCCGCTCGCTTGGCCGCGACAGGCGGCGGCAGAAATGACAAGCCGTTGAAAAATCGCGGACGACGACCGGCAGGCGGCTCCGAAACGCTCGCGCGAAGCCCGGCGCGGTGGCGATGCAGGAACGCAAGTTGCGGCACGGGGGCATGGATCTTTCAATCACCCGTCGCCTGCCCTTCATGACGCTACCCGACCCGTCCGATTTCCCTGTGCGCGCGGTGCCGCTGGCGCCGCTGGCGAAGGAACGCGCAACGATCGTCTGCCATCGCAACCAGCGCGTGCTGCTCGTCGCCCGCGGACCGTCGTCGCGCTGGACGCTACCGGGCGGCGTGATTCGCCGGGGGGAATCGGCGCTCGACGCCGCGCATCGCGAACTTCGGGAGGAAACGGGGCTCGCCGATCTCGACCTCGCGTATTTCTTCTACGTGGACGGCAGCGTGAAACGCCATCACGTATTCGTCGCGAGCCTGCCGCGCGGCGCCCACGCGTGCCCGGGCCGGGAGATCGCGCTGTGCCGCTGGGTTCGAATCGACGCGGTGCCGCACTGGCCGGCGAGCGCGCCGACACAGCGCATCATTCGCCAGTTCGCGGACCTGAGCGCCGCGTGCGGCCTGCAGCCGGCGCCGGTCACGCGTCTTTCGTCGTCTCGTTGAGGCCGGCAATCGGCGGCTGCGGATCGCGCGCGAGCCCTTGCGCGAAAACCTTCAGTCCTTCCAGCAACGGCGTCAGCGCATCCCACAACGCCTCGTCGTGCAGCAGCCGGTAGACGCCGCGCACGCCGGGCGCGACGTGCTCGTGCTGCGCCGGCTGCCATGCGCCTACGTGATGCAGCGCGTCGGCCGCCGCGAACGCGGCGCGGCCGAACTGTTCCGGCGGAATGCGCGACAGCGCCGTCACCAGCATCGCGAGATTCTGCATGCCGCTCTGCATGCCGGGCTTGTCGAGCGCATCGACGAACGTGTCGGCCAGCCGCGCGTTCGCGCTGACCACCTCGTTCGCGAAGCGCAGGAAGCCGTGCCGATGCAGACTGCCCAGCAGGTGTTCGAGCGCGTCGTGTGCGCCGGGCTCCGGATGCGGAGGTGTCGTGTCGGGGGACTGGCGTTCGGTCATGGGCTTGCTCCGGTTGGGGCGCCAGGCTGCCGTCGGCCGGCAGCGGTGCGTGCGCCGAATGCGTGTCGTACTCGTTCACCGCCCCCCGCCGGGGCGGGCAACCGCGGCCGCGTCAGTGAGAACGACCGCCGGGCGGCGCCTTGTATTCGCTGCGCGCGCCCATCGCGTCCTCGACGTGATGCACGCCATGCAGGGCGGCGACGCCGTCGATCAATGCCTGCCGTTCGGCCTCCTCGACCTGTCCGGTCAGGCACACGTCGCCGCGCTCGACGCTCACGTCGATGTCGCGCGGGCGAGCGACGAGCCGGCCGAGCGCCGCACGGACGCGTTCGGCGACCTGCACGTCGCTCGCATCGCCCGCGAGCCAGTCCGCCCGCAAGCCGGCGATCGCGCCACGCGCATGGTCGGCCGCCCGCTTCGCCTGCGTATTCGCATAATCGGCGACGCCGTGCCGGCCCGCAACCGCCTTGTCGCGCAGATAAGCGCGTCGCCGCCGGCCGGACGAAGGATCGAGGAAGTACATCGCGGCCGCCCCGCAGGCAATGGCCACCGCAAGATTCAGCAACGGATTCGAAGGGGTTCTGGAGTTCATGGAGGCACCGTAGGCAATACCCGGGACAGCCGGGCTTCGTTTCGGTATGCAGCACGTGCCGTTCCCCGGTGCGAGCGTCGCGCGCAAGCCGTCGCGCGGTAATGCGGCGCCGGAAACGACAAGCGTTTGAAAAATCATCGGGCCGCGCATCGCTCGACCGGAAGATCGGCAGACAGGAGGATCAGGCTTCGGGCGTGTCGGCCGTTTCCGCGCGCCTGGCGCCCGGTTCGTCCTCGCCGCGTTCGGCCGCGCGCTGCGCCATTTCGACGTAGGTCTGCGCCAGCGCGCGCAATTCTTCCTCCGACGCATCCTCGATCCCGATCAGCCGGTCGCTCGCCGCGCGCGTGACCGCGAGCAGTTCGTCGAGCTTCAGGTGCAACGCCACGCTGTCGCGGTTCTGGTTACGTTGCAGCAGGAACACCATCAGGAACGTGATGATCGTGGTGCCGGTATTGATGACGAGCTGCCACGCGTCGGAGTAATGAAACACCGGCCCGCTCACGAGCCACAGCACGGTGATGGCGACCGCGCTGCCGAACGCCACCGGCGAGCCGGCCCAGGTGGTCACGCTCGACGCAAAACGTTCGAATGCGCGGGTGACGCCGTGCCCGGCCGGGCGGGAGCCGGCGCCGGGCTCGCACGCCGTGTCGCGACGCTCGTTCGGTGGTTCGTTGGGTTCGCGCATGAAAGCCTCCGGATTCGATGGTTTGTTGGAATGCGCATGAACCGCGTCGCCACCCGCCGCGAACCGGACGCAAGCTGGCCGCTGGGGTTCGGTCCCATCTGCGCGCCGTCGAGGGGAGCATCGTGCGTGCCCGGCCCCCACGCCCGTGCAGCGCGGCCTCACCGCGGCGCGTGCGTGTCCTCGTCGTCCGGGAAATAGCGCGTGTCGGTCAACTGGGCGATGCCGTCGAGATCCGGAAAGATCGTCGCGACGCTCACGCCAACCCCGGCCAGCTCCTGCCGGATCGTCGCGAACCGGGCGCCCGGCACGACGATGCGCATGAGACGGCCGGCGAGGTCCGCATCCTCGTCGAGCGGCACGAAACGCTCGGCGCCGGCGTCGTAACAGTGAATCGTGAACCAGCCGTCCTGCGCGGTGATCCTCGGCATCACGTGGCGCGGCCGGAACACTTTGGTGCGCGCGACCTGCAGCGGGGCGCGCCGTTCGGCGGCGGTGGCGATGTCGTCGGCGTCGTGCGACAGGCACCACACCACGCCGTCTCCACCCGATTCGCCCGCGCGCCTGACCGCGAACCACAGCGCGGCCAGCGCGTTGCCGGACCAGTCGAGCAGGCGCGTGCGCATCCCGTGCTGCTGCGCGAGCGCGAGCCAGTCGCACGCATCGAGGTTCTGCCCGGGTTCGAGATGCGGCAGCGCGCGCCGCGTGAATTCGTCGAGCATCCGCGCTTCGACGTCGGGCGACGCGCACTGCCGCGCGATGCCCGGCACGAGCGGCCAGCCGGCGTTGCACTGGCCGCGAAAGAGCCGCAGCGCCATCGTCCGGCGCTGCGCACCGATCACGGCCATGTAGTCGGCCACGCTGTCGATCGAGCGGCTTGCCGCGTCGCGTTCATCGTCCATGCATCGCGCCTCCTGTCTCGCCTGCCCATATTCGCGGCGATTGCATCGGCACGTGTCCGATATCGTCGCTTGCCGGATGCGGCGCTACCGGTAGGGCCCGCTGCGTATCGCCGTATCGCATCGCGGTTCACGGCGTCTTGCCGTGCTCCTTCTGCCAGCGCTCCATCAGCGCGATTTCGTCGCGCTGCGCCGCGACGATCCGGCTCGCGAGCTGCCGCAGCGTCGGGTCCTTGCCGTACTTGAGCTCGACCTGCGCCATGTCGATCGCACCCTGGTGATGCGGCGCCATGTGCGCGACGAAATCGCGGTCGGCGTCGCCCGTGTACGGCGCGCTCTCCATCGCCTCCATCATTTTTCGGTCGGCGCGCTTGAACGCCTGGGTGGACGTATCGGGTGCGCTGACCGGATTGGGCGGGCGCAACTGTCCGGCCGCGGGCAGCGCCGACGCGCACGCCGTCAGCAGTGCGCAGGCGGCGCAACGGCGCAGGGATGAACGGTTGAATGTACGCATGAGACGATTCCTCGACAAGAAAGTGAACGGGTTTCGCTTACGGCATCCTCGCGTGCAAGCACCTGTCGTATCGGCTGCCGCTGGGGCCGCGCCGCGAATTCACCGCCATCGCGCACGCGCATGCGCGTCGCCGCGCGCGACCAGTGCGCGAATGCGATCGGCGGTGCGACACGCGATCGCCTGGATCGTCAGCGACGGATTCACGCCGCCGACGGTCGGGAACACCGAGCCGTCGCACACCCACAGGTTCGGGATGTCCCAACTGCGGCAGTCGGCATCGACGACGCTCGTCGCCGGGTCGTCGCCCATCCGCACGGTGCCGGCGAGATGGCATGTGTCGTCCTCCTCGTGCCAGATGTCGCGCGCGCCGGCCGCCTCCAGCGAACGCCCCATCTGCGCGAACGCGTGGCGGATCATCCGGCGGTCGTTGTCGTCGTACGAATAGGTGACGCGCGCGATCGGCAGCCCGAACGCGTCGCGTTCGTCGGCGAGCGTCACGCGGTTGTCCGCGCGCGGCAGCGTCTCGCCGACGATCTTCAGGCCGGCCTGGAAGTTGTAGCGCGCCATCTCGCGCTTCAGCGCGTCGCCCCACAACCCGCGCGCGGCGACCTTGCGCGCCCATTCGATCGGCAGCGGCCCCTGGCTCATCCAGCAGTAGCCGCCGAAGAAATCCTTGCCTTCGTCCGCGTAGTTCCAGTGCTCGGTGATCGACAGCGACGGCGGCCCCTTGTACCAGCGCACTTCGTCGTCCAGCGTCCCCCACGACGCCTGGTTGAGCTGCGCCATCAGGTAGCGGCCGACGAGGCCAGAACGGTTCGCGAGCCCCTGCGGATGCCGCCCGTTCGCGGACAGCAGCAGCAGGCGCGGCGTCTCGATCGCATAACCGGCAACGACGACGTTGCGCGCGCGCTGGAACCGCGTGTGGCCGTCGCGCGCGTAGTGCACGCCGGTCACGCGATCGCCGTCGGCCTCGATGCGCAGCGCCATCGCGAGATCGCGGACTTCGGCGCCGGCCGCGACGGCGCGCGGAATCCACGTGACGAGCGCGCTCTGTTTCGCGTTGGTCGCGCAGCCGGCGATGCAGAAGCCGCGATACACGCACGGATGCGCGCGGCCGCGCGGCGCGGACAGCGTCGCGAGCGGCGTCGGCGTCCAGTCGATGCCCATGGCCTCGGCACCGCGCGCAAGCACGAGCGCGGCCGCGTTCAGTTCGTGGGCGCGATACGGATAGCGCGGGCGCGGCGGCCCCCACGGGTAGTTCACCGGCCCGCTGATCCTCAGCGCCAGCTCGACCTCGCGGTAGTAGCGCCACATCTCGCGCCAGTCGAGCGGCCAGTCGACGCCGTAGCCGAGCGCGGTACGCGAGCGAAACCACTCGGGCCGGAACCGCAGCGACACCATCGCGAAGTGCACGGTGCTGCCGCCGATCGCGCGACCGCTGTTGTTGGTGCCGAGCGTGAGCGGATCGGCGCCGTCGCAGATCCGCTCGTCGGTCCAGAACAGCTTGTGCTGATGCGTCTCGTCCGACGCGAATTCCTCGAGCGGCCGCCACCATGCGCCCGCGTCGAGCGCGACGACCGAGAAGCCGTATTCGGCGAGCTTGCACGCGAGCGTGCCGCCGCCGGCGCCGGTGCCGACGATCACGAAGTCGACCGCCTCGTCGTCGCGGAACATCCGCATCGGCGACCAACCGCCGACCCGCAACGGATCGGGCGCACGGCCGTCGCGGCCGCGCGGCGAGGGGGCGGACAGCGGTTCATCGGCGGCCATCGCGATCGCCCTCCTCCACGCGCAGTTCCGCTTCCCACGGGTCGCGGCGGTTGAAGTCCATCCGCACGTAGCCGCGCGGGCTCGCGGGGCCGCCGAAGCCGATCTCGTTCCATGCGAACGGATGGCCGTAATACGCGCCGCAGATATCCATCAGCACGCGCTTCGCGAAGAACGTGCGCGGGTCCATGCCGTCCCAGGCCGGTTCCACCTTCCGGTCGACGTCACCTTTCTGCACCGCGTGCAGCAACGCGTCGGCGTCGCGCGCACCGAGTGCCGCGAACGCGCAGCCGTGCGCGTGCCGCGCCATCGCGTCGAGCGCGGCGAGGCCCGTCTGCCAGGCTGCACGCAGCGGCGGAAGACGCGCATCGCGATAGCCGTCGCCGTCGTCGGCCGCGAGCCGCGCATCGACCAGCGCGGCGGTCGGAATCGCACCGGCGCCGCCCGGCTGCTGCGGCACGATGCGCGCGCACAATGCGCCGAGCGTCGCGTATCGTTCGGAATCCAGATGACGCGGCGCATTCGCCGCCACGCGCAGGCGCGCATCGATCGCACGCCGCGTCGCATCGTTCCACGACGGCGTATCGCGCTTGGCGAGCACGTCGTAGCCGGGGTAGCGCGGCAGCGCGACCGGTTTGCGGTTCGCGTCGCTCATGACGCCTCCTGTTCGGCGAGCGCGGTCGCGGCCAACCCGGCGATCGCGAGCGCGGTGAAGCTCGGTGGCGCCGGCAGCGGCGGCCCCGACAGCAGGTTCTGCGACCAGTTGCGCCAGCCGCCCATCTGCCGCGCGACGCCGCGCGCATGGAACGCGACGCCGACGAACCCGAGCACGGCCGTCGCGCGCAGCCACCCGCGGCAGAACCGCCGGTCGGCGCGCGGGCGCGACAGCGCGAGCTGGGCAGTCGCCAGCGCGGCAAGCGGCGGCACGACGAGCGGCGCGAACATCGCGCGATGCTGGAAGGCGCCGCGAAAATGCAGCAACCCGACTTCGCCGAGCGTGCCGACGAGCCCCGCCGCGACGAGGCCAGCCAGCGCGCGCCCGGCCGGCAGTCCGGCGAGCCGCGGCGCATCGGCCGGACTCTCGCGCAACCGCTCGCCCGCCGCGCCCAGCGCGCCCGACAGCAGCAGCGCGAACGGCGCGCCGAGCGGTGCGCCATAGAACAGGTTGTGCCAGCTGAAACCACCCGGCCGCTTCGTCACGTTGTACAGGTGGAACGCGGAACCGGCGACGCCGACCGCGGCCGATGCGACGTGCACCGCGTCGCGCAGCCGGTGGCGCGCGGGCGTGTCGTCCGCGTGGCCGTGCACGCTCGCGATCACCGACAGCGTCGACATCGCGAGCGGCGTGAGCATCGCGCGATTGTGAAAGGTGCCGCGATAGTGTTCGACGCCGCTGTCGGCGAGCACCGAGCCGGCCAGCAGCAACGCGCTGCGGTTCAGCAGTCGCGCGGCGTCGGCCAGCAACCTGTCGCGCTCGGCCGCGCGATGTCGGTGGTGTCGCATCGTTCCTCCTCCTCGGCAGTCAGAGCGCGAAATCCAGCAGGTCGGCGGTGCGCAATTCAAGGCCGAACCCGGGGCGCGCCGCGTCGATTTCCAGTGCGCCGTCGACGAGCATCGGCGCGCCGTCGAACAGCATCCGCTCGATGCGGACGTGATCGTGAAACCATTCGACGTGGCGCAGGCGCGGCGCCGCGCATCCGATGTGCCGGTGCAGCGCGGGCGCGCAATGCGCGGACAGGTCGACGTGGTGCGCATCGGCAAGCGCGGCGGCCGCGAGAAAGCCGCTGACGCCGCCGCAGCGCGTCGCGTCGGCCTGCAGCACGTCGACCGCCCGGCCTTCCAGCAATCGCCGGAAATCGTCGGGCGTATACGCGTACTCGCCGGCCGCGACGTCGACTCGCGCGCCGACCTGCTCGCGCACGAAGCGCAGCCCGGCGACGTCGTCGCTGCTGACGGGCTCCTCGAACCAGCGAATGTCGCAATCGGCGGCCGCCTGCGCGAACGCGAGCGCGGTGCGCGGCGCGTACGCGCCGTTCGCATCGACGAACAGGTCGACGCCCGGCCCGAGCGCATCGCGCGCCGCCTGCACGCGCGACGGATCGCGCGCATCCTGCACGCCGATCTTGATCTTGCACGCGTGCACGTGCTCGGCGCGCCATCCTTCGAGTTGCGCGGCGAGCGTCGGCGCATCGTAAGTCGTGAACCCGCCGCTGCCGTACACCGGCACGCGTTCGCGCAGGCGGCCCAGCAGCAATGCGAGCGGCACGTCGGCGAGTTTCGCCTTCGCGTCCCACAGCGCGGCATCGAGCGCCGAAATCGCGGTGGCCGCGATCCCGCTGCGGCCGAGGTTGCGCACCGCGCGCCACAACGCATCGACAGCGGCCGGGATGTCCACCACCGGCCGGTTGCGCACCACGCCGGCCAGCAGCGACGTCACGAGCGGCACGGCGCTCGCATCCGTATACGTATAGCCGAGCCCCGTCACAGGCCCCGCGTCGATCTCGACGACGACGACCGTCGTCGCGGTCCATGCATAGGTGCCGTCGGCTTCGGGTCGGTCGGTCGGCACGCGATACGCGCGAGCACGCACGTCGTCGATCGCCGGTGCGGCGGAAAGCGCCATCGTTACGCTCCGGTCAGCTTGCTTTTTGCTTGCGGACAGCGCGTGCAACCGCTGTGCCCGACGCACGCGGCGCGGCACGTGCCTTGCGCGGCAGCCTCGCATCGGCTCATTCCGAACCAAGGAGAAACGGCATGGCGACAGTGGCGGATTTCATCGTCGAGCGGCTGTACGCGTGGGGCGTGCGCCGCATCTACGGCTACCCGGGCGACGGCATCAACGGCTTTTTCGGCGCGCTGAACCGCGCGGACGGCAAGATCGAATTCATCCAGGCGCGCCACGAGGAGATGGCGGCCTTCATGGCGTCCGCGCATGCAAAATTTACAGGCGAGCTCGGCGTATGCGTCGCGACGTCGGGCCCCGGCGCCGCCCACCTCGTGACCGGCCTGTACGACGCGCGACTCGACCACATGCCGGTGCTCGCGATCGTCGGTCAGCAGGCGCGCGCCGCGCTCGGCGGCCACTATCAGCAGGAAGTGGATCTTCCGGCGCTTTACAAGGACGTTGCGGGCGCATTCGTCCAGCTTGCGACGGTGCCGGGCCAGGTGCGTCATCTGGTCGACCGCGCGGTGCGCACCGCGCTCGGCGCGCGCACGGTGACCGCGCTCGTGCTGCCGAACGACCTGCAGGAGCTCGACTACGCGCCGCCGAAACGCGCGCACGGCACCGTGCATTCGGGGGTCGGCTATACGGCGCCGAAAGTCGTGCCGTATGCGGACGACCTGCGCCGCGCGGCCGACGTGCTCAACGCGGGGTCGAAAGTCGCGCTGCTGGTCGGCGCTGGCGCGCTGCGCGCGACCGACGAGGTCATCGCGGTGGCCGACCGGCTCGGCGCGGGCGCCGCGAAAGCGCTGCTCGGCAAGGCCGCACTGCCGGACGACCTGCCGTGGGTCACCGGCTCGATCGGGCTGCTCGGCACCAAGCCGAGCTACGAGCTGATGACCGAATGCGACACGCTGCTGGTCGTCGGCTCCGGTTTTCCGTATTCGGAATTCCTGCCGAAGGAAGGCCAGGCGCGCGGCGTGCAGATCGACCTGAAGGCCGACATGCTGAGCCTGCGCTACCCGATGGAAGTCAATCTGGTCGGCGACAGCGCCGAGACGCTGCGCGCGCTGCTGCCGCTGCTGAACGAGCGGCGCGATACCGCGTGGCGCGACCGGATCGCCAAATGGAACCACGACTGGCACGACACGCTCGCGGCCCGCGCGGCCGCGAAGGCCAGCCCGGGCCGCGGCGTGAATCCGCAGCGCGCGTTTACCGAGCTGTCGCCGCGCCTGCCCGACGACGTGATCTTGACGAGCGATTCGGGCTCCTGCGCGAACTGGTATGCGCGCGACCTGATGATGCGGCGCGGGATGATGGGCTCGCTGTCCGGCGGGCTCGCGTCGATGGGCGCCGCGGTGCCCTATGCGATCGCCGCGAAATTCGCGTATCCGGTGCGCCCGGTGATCGCGATGGTCGGCGACGGCGCGATGCAGATGAACAACATGGCCGAGCTGATCACGGTCGCCAAATACTGGCGCCAGTGGCCCGACCCGCGCTGGATCTGCATGGTGCTGAACAACGAGGACCTGAACCAGGTCACGTGGGAGCAGCGCGTGATGGAAGGCGACCCGAAGTTCGACGCGTCGCAGCAGATCCCGAACGTGCCCTACTACCGCTTCGCGACGCTGCTCGGCCTCAAGGGCATCTACGTCGACGATCCGGAGCAGCTCGGCGCCGCGTGGGAAGAGGCGCTCGCGTCCGACCGGCCGGTCGTGCTCGAGGTGAAGAGTGACCCCGAGGTGCCGCCGCTGCCGCCGCACGTGACGCTGCAGCAGGCGAAGCATTTCGCCGAAACGCTGGTGAAAGGCGACGCGCGCGAAGCCAACGTGATCGTCGAGACCGCGCGGCAGGTGCTGTCGGCCGTGCTGCCCGGCAACGGCGAGCACGGCGACAAGCGCGGCAAGGACGACAAGGGAGGGAAAGGCGAATCGTAAGCAAGGCAGGCGCGGAACGGCGTGGCACCTGGTTAGCGTAGTCGCCTAGTCGATGTCGACGTCGTCCCGCCCGTCGCCCTGCAGCGCGAGCGCCGCATTCACGAGCCCGACCTGCGCGAGCGTGAACGGAAAATTCCCGCACATGCGCCGCGCGTTCACGTCGTATTCCTCGGACAGCAGCCCGACGTCGTTGCGCAAGCCGAGCAGCCGCTCGAACAGCGCGTGCGCGTCGTCGTCGCGCCGCTGCATCCGGTACACCTGCACGAGCCAGAAGCCGGCCGCGAGAAACGCGCCTTCGTCGCCTTCGCAGCCGTCCCCGAAACGCGGCGGCCGATAGCGGAACGGCAGGCCGTCGTCGACCAGCTCACGCTCGATCGCGGCGACCGTCGCGACGACGCGCGGATCGGACGCGTCGAGCATCCCCGTGAGCGGAATCAGCAGCAGGCTGACGTCGATGCCGTCGCCGTCGAAACGATCGACGAAGCGGCCGAGCCGCGCGTGATAGCCGTGCTCGAGCACTTCCGCACGCACCGCGTCGGCCCAGCGCCGCCACACGGCGAGCGGCGCGTGATGGCCGAATGCGCGTGCGGACCGGTACGCGCTTTCGACCGCGGCCCATACCATCACCTTCGACGACGTGAATGGGTGCCGCCCGCTGCGCACCTCCCAGATACCTTCGTCCGGCTCGCGCCAGATCGTCGCGAGATGTTCGAGCAGGCGCCGCTCGAGCGTCCACGCGTCGTCGTCGGGCGGCAGCCCATGCCGGCGTGCCTGGTACAGCGCACCGAGCACCTCGCCGTACACGTCGAGCTGCAACTGGTCGGCCGCCGCGTTGCCGAAACGCACCGGCCGCGCGCCTTCATAGCCGGCCAGATGCGTGGCCTCCCACTCGGCCGCGCGCCGGCCGCCGTCGGCCGCATACAGCACCTGCAATTGCGACGGGTGATCGGCGATCGCGCGCACGAGCCAGTCGCGCCAGCGGGCGGCTTCGTCGCGATAGCCGCAGCGCACCAGCGCGCGCAGCGTGAAGCTCGCATCGCGCAGCCAGCAGAACCGGTAGTCCCAGTTGCGCGCGCCGCCCAGGCGCTCGGGCAACGAACTGGTCGGTGCCGCGACGATGCCGCCGGTGCGCAGGCTCGACAGCAGTTTGATCGTGATCAGCGCGCGTTCGATCGCGTCGCGATACGGGCCGTCGGCCGCGTTGCAATCGGACCAGGCGCGCCAGAATGCCTGCGTGTCGCGCAGCGACGCATACGCATCGGGCACCGCCGGCGCCGCGTCGAACGAACGCGCATAACTGATGCAGAAATCCGTCCGCTCGCCGGCCGAGATCCGGAGCGTGCCGACGAGCCGGTCGCTCTGCACGTCGAGCCGGGCATCCGTGTCGAGCCACATCGCATCGCCGCCCGTCATCATCCGCCAGCGCCGGCCGAAACGCCGGCACCACGGCAGCGCGCTGCCATAGTCGAAGCGCACGCCGAGATCGACGTCGACGTCGACCGTCCCGCGCTCGCCGCACACGCTGCGCATCAGACACGGATCGGCCGAGTTCCAGCTCATCCAGTCGGTGATCACGACGCAGCCGGACGGTGTTTCGAACGTCGTTTCGAGTATCGCGGTGCCGGGCAGATAGCGCCGCGTCACGCGCGCATCCGGCTCGCTCGGCGCAATCCGGAACCGGCCGTTGTCCGGCGTACCGACGAGTGCGGCAAAGCACGGCGGCGAATCGAAATCCGGCCAGCACAGCCAGTCGATGCTGCCGTCGCGGGCGACGAGCGCCGCACTGCGACCGTCGCCGACGAGCGCGTAATCCTCGATCCGCATCGCGCTCACCGGTTCCATTTGCGCGTGACGGCAAACGCGGTCGCGAGCACGGCGACCGCCGCGCCGAATGCGAGCGCACGCGACGCGCCGAGCCCGGCCTCGGCGCCCGTGCGGTGCGCTTCGTCGGTGAACGCGCCGCGCGTCGCATGCCCGCCGGGCACGGTCGTCCACAGGTTCGACGGGCGCGGGCCGGCCGGCTCGGCGCGCTGCTGGCCGCGCACCGCCGTGCGTGCGAGATAGCGGTCGAAGCAGCCGGGCGCGATACCGTTCGCAACGATCGCCGCGAGCGACGACCAGCCGACCCAGCGCTCGCGGCACGGATACCGCGCGGCGTGCACGATCGCGTCGGCCGCCACCTCCGGCGCATAGACCGGCGCGACCGGCCGCGGTGCGTGCGGCAGCACGGATTCGGCCCAGTCGAACTGCGGCGTGTCGATCGCGGGCAATTGCACCATCGTCACGCGCACACGGCTGTGCGCATGCAGCAGCTCGCAGCGCAGCGCGTCGGTGAAGCCGCGGATCGCGTGTTTCGCGCCGCAGTACGGCGCTTGCAGCGGAATCGACCGGTACGCGAGCGCGGAGCCGACCTGCACGATCGTGCCGCGGTTGCGCGGCGCCATCCGTGCGAGCGCGGCCCGCGTGCCGTATACGCAGCCGAGGTAGGTGACGGCCGTCACGCGCGCATAGTCTTCCGGCGAGATCGCGTCGAACGGCGCGAACACGGTGACCATCGCGTTGTTGACCCACACGTCGAGCGGCCCGAGCTCGTGTTCGATCCGCTCGGCTGCCGCGTCGAGCGCGGCCGCATCGCTGACGTCGACGGCGATCGGCAACGCCCGGACGCCGTACGCACGCACCTCGCACGCGGTGTCATCCAGTGCGCCCGGATCGCGCGCGAGCAGCGCGACGTTCGCGCCGCGCCGCGCGAATGCGTGGGCGGTCGCGCGGCCGACGCCGGCGCTTGCGCCGGTGATCGCGACGGTCTTCACGGTCGGTTCCTCCCGTTGTCCGATGAGGGCCGGCACGCCTACGAGGCTTTCGCGCCGCAGCATGCCGGAACGGGATCGGCGCAGCAAACGACATGCCGCGCCGGCCACGCCGGCCCTCGGAGGCCGTATTGCCCCGATGCGTGCCGTGAACGGTCACCCAATTTACAAAGCGGCTGTAACGCACCGGCCGTTGCGCGCGCAATCCCGCGTCCCCACGGCGGCCTACGAGCGAGCCGCGTGCGCACGAAACTTGCTCGGCCGCGAACGGCTTTCGTCATGCCGCCGCATTCGGCAAGGAGTCGCGTTGCTCGTTCCGCTGTCCAGGAAAACGCGTCATATCGCATGCATCGCACCGTTCGCGTGGGCGGTCGCGCCGCTGGTCGCGCGCGCGGCCGCCGAGCCTGCGGAGCCCGGCAATCCGGCCGCACCGCTGCCGCTCGCCTACGTCATGCACGCAGCCGGCCCCGCGGCACAGCCGGTCCTCGTGCTCGGCTGGGCGCTGCTCGCGCTGTGCACGTTCGTCTGCGTCGCGATCGCCGTGCTGTTGCTGATCGCGCTGTTTCGCCGTCGCGCGCAGGCGGGCGGCGGCCACGGCAGCGGGCTGACGATCGTGACCGTGGGCTCCGCGATCTCGATCCTGCTGCTGTTCGGCGCGCTCGTCTACATGCTGCGCGTGCTGGGCGCGATCGCGGCGCCGCCGCGCCCGCCCGCGCTGACGATCACGGTGACCGCGCAAGACTGGTGGTGGGCCGTTCGTTATCCGGACGATGCCGGCGGGCCGGCCTTCGTCACCGCGAACGAAATCCATATTCCGGTGGGCGAACCGATCGCGATCGAACTGAAGAGCGCCGACGTGATCCATGCGTTCTGGGTGCCGCAACTCGCCGGCAAGACCCAGACGATTCCCGGCCAGACCAATCGCCAATGGCTGCAGGCCGACCGGCCGGGCATCTATCGCGGGCAGTGCTCGCAATACTGCGGCGCGCAGCATGCCCACATGGCGTTCGAAGTCGTGGCCGAGCCGCCGGCCGCGTTCCGTGCATGGCTCGCCGCGCAACGCCAGCCGGCCCCGGCGCCCACGGCGGGCGCCGGGGTCGAGCGCCGCGGCCAGCGCGTGTTCGCCGCGCGCTGCGCGGGCTGCCACGCGGTGCGCGGCACCGACGCGACGGGCGACGCGGGCCCCGATCTCACGCACGTCGGCACGCGCCGGCTGCTCGCGGCCGGCACGCTCGACAACACGCCCGACAACCTGCGCCGGTGGATCGCGCATGCGCAGCAGATCAAGCCGCAATCGCTGATGCCGTCGATCGCGCTCGCGCCGCGCGACGCCGACGATCTCGCCGCGTATCTCGCGACGCTGCACTGAACCGAGGATGCCGATGGCCATTGCCCACGACACGCCCACCCCGCTCAGCCGCGTACCCGACCTCGGCGAAGCGCCGCCCGGTTCCGCGCACGAGCGCGCGCTGGCCGAGCAGTGGGAATCGGAACCCGGCTGGCGCGGCTGGCTCGGCACCGTCGATCACAAGCGCATCGGGCTGCGCTACATCGTCACCGCGTTCGTGTTCCTGCTGCTCGGCGGCGTCGAGGCGCTCGTGATGCGCATCCAGCTCGCGCGGCCGAACGCGACGCTGCTCACGCCCGCGCAATACGATTCGCTGTTCACGATGCACGGCGTCACGATGATCTTCCTCTACGCGCTGCCGGTGCTGTCCGGCTTCGCGAACTACCTGTGGCCGCTGATGCTCGGCTCGCGCGACATGGCGTTCCCGCGGCTGAACGCGTTCTCGTACTGGGCGTTCCTGTTCGCCGGGCTGTTCCTGTACGCGAGCTTTCCGCTCGGCGCGGTGCCGGACGGCGGCTGGTTCAACTACGTGCCGCTGACGTCGCTCGACTACAGCGCCGGCGCGAACATCGACATCTATGCGCTCGGGATGATCCTGCTCGGCATCTCGACGACGGGCGGCGCCGCGAACTTCGTCGTCACGCTGCTGCGGATGCGCGCGCACGGCATGTCGATCGACCGGCTGCCGATCATCGTGTGGGGCACGCTGACCGCGTCGGTCGCGAACCTGGTCGCGGTGCCGTCGGTGAGCCTCGCGTTCCTGCTGCTGTGGCTCGACCGCAATGCCGGCACGCATTTCTTCGACGTCGCGCACGGCGGCCGGCCGCTGTTGTGGCAGCACCTGTTCTGGATGTTCGCGCATCCGTGGGTGTACGTGGTCGTGCTGCCGGCAATGGGGATCGTGTCCGACGCGCTGCCGACCTTCTGCCGGCGGCCGCTCGTCGCATACGAGGCCGTCGCGGTGTCGACCGTGGCGACGATGCTGATCGGCTTCGAGGTGTGGGTCCACCACATGTTCGCGACGGGCATCGCGCCGCTCGCGCTGGCGTTCTTCGGCGCCGCGAGCATGCTGATTTCGATCCCGAGCGCGGTCGCGGTGTTCGCGTGGATCGCGACGATCTGGACCGGCCGCCCCGTGTTCCGCACGCCGTTCCTGTATTTCGCGGGCTTCGTGCTGATGTTCGTGATCGGCGGCGTGTCGGGCGTGATGACCGCGGCCGTGCCGCTCGACTGGCAGCTCACCGATACGTACTTCGTCGTCGCGCACCTGCATTACGTGCTGCTCGGCATCAACGTGTTTCCGGTGCTCGGCGGCGTCACGTACTGGTTCCCGAAGTTCACCGGGCGGATGATGAACGAGCGGTTCGGCCGCTGGACCTTCTGGGTCGTGCTGGTGGGCTTCAATCTCGGCTTCTTCCCGATGCACGTCTCCGGGCTGCTCGGGATGCCGCGCCGCATCTATACCTATCCGTCCGGGATGGGCTGGGACACGTCGAACCTGCTGACGACGATCGGCTCGTTCGTGTTCGGGATCGGCATCGTGATGTTCGTCGTCAACGCGCTGCTGAGCGCGCGGCGCGGCGCGCGCGCCGGCGACAACCCGTGGGGCGGGGCCGGCCTCGAATGGTCGGTCGCGTCGCCGACGCCCGTGTACAACTTCGCGGTGCTGCCGCTCGTCGCGTCGCGGCATCCGCTGTGGGAAACGCGCGACGATCCGAAGCGCACCAGCCTGCGGGTCGGCTACCGGCTCGCGGACGGGCGCGAGGCGCTCGCGGTCACGCCGCTCGCCGCGACACCCAGCGCGATCCTGAAGATGCCCGAAGACAGTTGCGTGCCGTTCGTGCTCGCGCTGCTGGCGACCGCCGTGTTCGCGGCGATGCTCGCGCGCTCGCCGACCCTCGTCTGCGTGGCGCTCGCCGGTTGCGCGATCGCCACCGCCGCTTGGCTGTGGCCGCGCCGCACGCTCGGGCAGCGCGCGCGCCTGCCGGCCCGCGCCGACACGCAGGCGCCCGCCGCGGCGGCCGGGCCGCATCCGGACGAGCCGCCGTCGGCGACGGCCCCGGCCGGCGCGCCGGCCGCGTGCATCGAGCCGCTGCCGGTTGGCAGTTGCGGCGAGCGCGCGGGCGGCTGGTGGGGCGTGCTCACGCTGATCGTGACCGAGGCCGGGCTGTTCGGCTACCTGCTGTTCTGCTACTTCTACCTGCAGTCGCAGTGGTCCGCCCCGTGGCCGCCCGAAGGGATGCCGAAGATCGGGCTCGCGGCCGCCAACACGGTCGTGCTGCTGTCGAGCAGCGTGTTCGTGTGGCTCGCGGAACGCGCGGTACGCGCCGGCAGGCAGGCGCGCGCGGTCGCGATGCTCGTCGTCGCGCTGGTGCTCGGCACCGCGTTCGCGCTGGTCCAGCTGCACGAATGGCGCGACCATCCGTACGGCCCGACCGCGCATCTGTACGGCAGCCTCTACTTCACGATCACCGGGTTCCACCTCGCGCACGTCGTGGCCGGCCTCGCGATCCTCGCGCTGCTCGCCGGGTGGACGGCCGCCGGGTTCTTCGGCCGCGAGCGACGCGTCGCGCTGACCGTCGGCGGGCTCTACTGGCACTTCGTCGACATCGTGTGGCTGTTCATCTTCACCGCGCTGTACGTATCGCCATTCTGGCTGAGGAGTACCGGATGAACGACGCCCGCCGCGCGTGGACCCCGCTGCTCGCGATCGCGGCCGGCCTCGTCGGCGCGCCCGCGCTGTGGTTCGCGCAGATGCTCGTGTCGGAGACGCTCGCGTCCACCGCGTGCTATCCGCTCGGTGTCGCGCAGGCCGCGCCGCGCTGGGCGCACGTCGGCGTGTGGCTCGCGCTGATCGCCGCGGGCGCGTTCGCGCTGGCCGCGGCCTGCGCGACGTGGCTCGCGCGTGCGTGGCGACACCGGCACGATGCCGATGCGCCGGCCGCGACGCGCGACGACAGTACGCGCTTTCTCGCGCGCTGCGGCATGCTCGCCGCGCTCGGCTTCGTGATCGGTCTGGTGTTTACGGGGATCGTCACCGCTTTCGTGGGGCCTTGCAGCCCATGGCGCTGATCTCGTTCGCTTCGTGCTTCGTACCGGGCCGCCGCGCGGGTATCGCGCTCGCGGTATGCACCGCGCTCTGCGCGTGCGACATGCAGCGCGACGACGACGCGGCCGCCGCCAGCGACACGGCCGGCGCCGCATCGGCGGCGCAAGCGCCCGAGCCCGCGTCGGGCTGGCGGTTCGTGCGGATCCGCACGTCGGCGGCCGATGCCGGCGCGTCGATGTCCGCTCGCGCGAGAGACGATCCGCGGCTTTCCCGATCGCGGGATGCGAGCGCAGCGGATTCCGGCGCATCGAGCGCGGCCGCCCCGCCGCCCCATGCGGCTTCCGCGTCGACCGCCCGGCGCCCGGTGATCGCCGCGGCGGCCGCGAGCGCCGACGCCGCGACGCTCGCGCGCGGCCGCTACCTCGCGCTCGCGGGCGATTGCGCCGCGTGCCACGACGCGGCCGACCATACGCCGTACGCGGGCGGCCAGCCGGTGAATTCGCCATTCGGGCCGATCTATGCGCCGAACATCACACCGGACCCGACGCACGGGATCGGCCATTACACGCTGCACCAGTTCGACGATGCATTGCGGCGCGGCGTGCGCGCGGACGGCAGCCGGTTGTATCCGGCCATGCCGTACCCGTCGCTCGCGCACCTGAGCGACGACGACGTGCGCGCGTTGTATGCGTATTTCATGCGCGGCGTCGCGCCTTCCCCGAACGCGGCGAAGCTCACGCAATTGCCGTTTCCGTTCAACCAGCGCTGGGCGCTCGGGCTGTGGAGCCTCGCATTCGCGAACCGCGACCGGTTCACGCCGCAGCCGTCGCAATCGGCGGACTGGAATCGCGGCGCATATCTCGTGCAGGGGCTCGGCCATTGCGGCGCATGTCATACGCCGCGCGGGCCGGCCTACAACGAACGCGGTTACAACGAGCGCAGCCCTGCGTTCCTCACCGGCGGCATCAACGATCACTGGTTCGCGCCGAACCTGACCGGCGCGGACCCGGACGGCCTCGGCCGCTGGTCGGCCGACGACATCGCGACGTTCCTGCGCAGCGGCCATGCGGCGCGCGGCGCGGTGTTCGGCGCGATGGCGCCGGTCGTCGGCGAAAGCACCGCGTTGCTGACGGACGCCGACCGCCATGCGATCGCCGTGTACCTGAAGTCGTTGCCGGCGCAACCGACCGCCGCGACGAATCCGCTGGGGGTCGGCGTCCCGCGGCTGACGGCCGCCGGCCCTCGCCCGGAAGGCGGCCAGCAGGCGCCGGGAGCCGGCGTGTTCGCGGGGTTCTGCGCGCGTTGCCACGGCGCGGACGGGACGGGCGTGCGCGACCACGGGCCGCCGCTCGCGGGCAGTTCGATCGTCGTGGCGGCCGATCCGACCAGCGCGATCCGGATCGTGGTCGAAGGCGCGCGGCCCGCGCCCGGGACGCCAGGGCCGGTGCAGCGGATGCCGGCGATGCGCGGCGCGCTGACGAGCGCCGAGATCGCCGCGGTGGTCAGCTACGTGCGCGGCGCGTGGGGGAATCGGGCCGCGCCGGTGTCGGAGCAGGACGTGAGGCGGTTGCGGGCGGCGATACATCGGTAGCGGCGTGCTGCGCGCGGGGCTTCCCGGACGATGCAGGCCGTTCTGCGTCGACTCGTCGCCGCCACACAACACCACGACGATCGTCTTTCCGCGGACGCGTTGTGCGTCAGATCCGTAGGCACCGTGAACGCGCCCGGCTCACGGCCCCCGGAACCGCGATCGGTCGGCGCTTGTCCGGCCCGACCGATCAGGTTTCGACGATACCGCTACCGGCTCGCGACGGCCTGCGCTTGCGGCGCCTGCCAGCCACCGCCAAGCGCCTTGAACGCAGCCACTGCCGCGCGCGCCGATTCGGTTCGTGCCTGCACGCGTTCATCCGATGCGCGCAACAGGCTTTCGTCGGCCTGCAACACCTCGATCAGGCTGACCACCCCTTTCTGGTAGGCCGCGAACGATGCCGCGCGCGCGCGGCCGAGCGAATTCACGCCGTCGCCCAGAATGGCCGCCTGCTCGTCACGCTTGACGAGCGCCGAGAACGCGTTTTCGACGTCCTCGGTGGCGTGCAGCGCCGCGAGCCGATACGCGGCCAGCATTTCGGCATCCTGCCCTTTGGCCTGCGCGATCTGCGCATTGATCCGGCCGAAGTCGAACAGGCGCCAGCGCAGGCCGAGCACGCCCGCAGCCTGGTTCGCGCCGCCGGCAAACAGGTTGCCCGCGCCCATCGTCGTCGCGCTGCCGATCAGCCCGCTCAACGAGAACTTCGGGTAATACTCGGCGATGGCCATGCCGATGCGCGCGTTCGACGCCGCCACGCGCCGCTCGGCGACGATCAGGTCGGGCCGGCGCCGGAGCAGTTCGCCGGGCGTGCCCGTCGCCGCGATCCGCGGCGCCGCCGGAACCTCGCCGCCGGCGAGCAATTCCGCGCGGTGCGTGCCGGGCTGCGAGCCGAGCATCACGTCGAGCGCATTCATCGCCGCGTCCAGCGCCGCTTCGAGCACCGGCACCGTGGCGCGCACCTGCGCGAGCGCGCCTTCGGCCTGCCTCACCTGAAGCTCCGCCGCGAGGCCCTTTCCATAGAGCAGGTTGAGGGTCGACAGCAAATCCTGCTCGGTCCGCACCTGGCGCCGAGCGACGTCGAGCCGGCCCTGCAACCCGCGAATTGTGATGTAGGTATCCGCGGTTTGCGCGGCGACGGCGAGCCGCGTCGCGACCGCCGCCGCTTCGGATGCCTGATAGTCGGCGAGCGCCGCTTCGCGGCCGCGGCGCAATCCGCCGAATACGTCCAGCTCCCAGCTCGCGTTGAAATCGGCCTCGTAGTCGCTGCCATGTCGATCGAAACCCGGCGTCGAATTCAACACGCGCCCCAGCGGCGTTTCGACCGACTGGTAGACGCGCGCCGCCTGACCGGTCACATTGCCGGACGGCAGCAGCGCCGCATTCGCCGCACCGAGGCCTGCGCGCGCTTGCGCGACGCGCGCCGCGGCCTGCGCAAGATCGAGATTCTGCGCGAGCGCCAGCGTGACGAATCGCGTCAGTTGCGGATCGCCGAAGCCCGTCCACCACGTCGCGAGTTCGGCGGCGGCCGCCGCGTGGCGCTGGTCCACGGCATGCTGGCCCTCGAACTGCCGCGGCATCGCCACGTCCGGCCGCACATAGTCGGGACCGACGGCACATCCCGCCGACAAGGTGGCGGCCAGCGCCGCGGCAATGATGGGTTTGGGTAGCATGAGGGCTTTAGCAAGAATCCGATAGTGACTATAATACCAAATAGTCACTCGTTGTCCATTCCTGTCCGCTGTCGCCCATGAAAAAAACCCTCCCTTCCGCAGCACCCGCACGCGGCCCGGCCGACCACGACGTCCGGGATCAGATCGTGGCCGCCGCCACCGAGCACTTCAGCCGGTACGGCTATGAAAAGACGACCGTGTCGGACCTCGCGAAGGCGATCGGCTTCTCGAAGGCCTATATCTACAAGTTCTTCGAGTCGAAACAGGCGATCGGCGAAATGATCTGCGCGAACTGCCTGCACGAGATCGAAACGGACGTCCGCGCGGCCGTCGCCGAGGCCGAACTGCCCACCGAAAAGCTGCGGCGGATGTTCAGGGTCTTTACCGAAGCGAGCCTGCGGCTCTTCTTCCGCGACCGCAAGCTGTACGACATCGCGGCGTCGGCCGCCACCGAAAACTGGCGGTCGGTGCAGGCCTACGAGGCACGCGTGCAGAAGCTGCTGCAGGAGGTGCTGCAGGAAGGCCGGCAAAGCGGCGAGTTCGAGCGCAAGACGCCGCTGGACGAAACCGCGACGGCCATCTATCTCGTGATGCGGCCGTACCTGAATCCGCTGCTGCTGCAATACAACCTCGACACGACCGACGCCGCGCCCGCCCAACTGTCCAGCCTCGTCCTCCGCAGCCTCGCGCCGTGATGCGTCACCGTTTGTGACTATTGACTATATTGGTCACTAGATACACAATGAAAGCCCCGATCACTTCGTCACTGGGTCTTTCATGGTTCGGCATCGCCTCGCTTTCTTCGCAGTCACTTGCGCACTGCCCCTCGCGTTAGCCGCCTGCAGCGGAAAAACGCCTTCGGATCCGCGCACGGAGGCGCCGCTCGTGCGTACCGCCCTCGTGCAGACGGCCGCTCCCGCGTCGCGCTCGTTCACCGGAACCGTCGCCGCGCGCGTGCAGAGCGATCTCGGGTTCCGGGTATCCGGCAAGGTGCTGGAGCGGCTCGTCGATACCGGGCAAACGGTCCGGCGCGGCCAACCGCTGATGCGGCTCGACCCGATCGACCTGAAGCTCGCGGCGCGCGCGCGCGACGAGGCAGTCGCCGCCGCACGGGCCCGGGCGCGACAGACCGCCGAGGACGAAGCCCGCTACCGCGACCTGCGCGGCAGCGGCGCGATATCGGCATCCGCCTACGACCAGGTCAAGGCGGCCGCCGATGCCGCGAAAGCCCAGCTCAGCGCCGCCGAAGCCGACGCCGACGTCGCGCGCAATGCGACCGGCTATGCGCAACTCGTCGCGGACGGCGACGGCGTGGTGATGGAAACGCTCGCGGAGCCCGGTCAGGTCGTCAGCGCGGGCCAGCCCGTGGTGCGGCTCGCGCACGCCGGCAGCCGCGAGGCCGTGATCGCGTTGCCCGAAACCCTGCGCCCGACGCTCGGCTCGGTCGCGCAGGCCGGGCTGTTCGGCAAGCCGGACGTCAGCGTCCCCGCGACGCTGCGCCAGCTTTCCGACACCGCCGACGCCAGGACGCGGACCTTCGAAGCGCGCTACGTGCTGCAGGGCGCGCTGGCCGATGCCCCGCTGGGCGCGACCGTCACGATCCGCATACTGGACGACGCGCACGCGGCGCCGCAAGGCGGCATGCAGGTGCCGATCGGCGCGCTGCTGGACGCGGGCAACGGGCCCGGTGTCTGGGTCGTCGCCGGCGAACCGGCCAAGGTGGCGTGGCGGCCCGTCAAGGTCGAGCATCTCGACGACGACAGCGCGCGCGTGTCCGGCACACTGAAGCCGGGCGAGCGCGTCGTCGCGCTGGGCGCGCAATTGCTGCACGACGGCCAGCCGGTCCGTGTATCGGCGCAGGCCGCCAAGATCGCGAGCGAAGGAGCACGATCGTGAGCGAAGGCCGATTCAATCTGTCGGCGCTCGCCGTGCGCGAGCGCGCGATCACGCTGTTCCTGATCTGCCTGATCTCGCTGGCCGGGCTCGTGTCGTTCTTCAAGCTGGGCCGCGCGGAAGACCCGGCATTCACGGTCAAGGTGATGACCATCGTCACCGCATGGCCGGGCGCCACCGCGCAGGAAGTGCACGACCAGGTCGCCGAAAAGATCGAAAAGCGCCTGCAGGAGCTGCGCTGGTACGACCGGAGCGAAACCTATACGCGGCCCGGCCTCGCGTTCACGACGTTGACGCTGCTCGACGGCACCCCGCCGTCGGAAGTGCAGGAGCAGTTCTATCAGGCACGGAAAAAGATCGGCGACGAGGCGAACAATCTTCCGTCGGGCGTGATCGGGCCGATGGTCAACGACGAATACGCGGACGTCACCTTCGCGCTCTTCGCGTTGAAGGCCAAGGGCGAACCGCAGCGGCTGCTGGTGCGCGATGCCGAAACGCTGCGCCAGCGGCTGCTGCACGTGGCGGGCGTGAAGAAGATCAACATCATCGGCGAGCAGGCCGAGCGCATCTACGTGCAGCTGTCGCACGACCGGCTCGCGACGCTCGGCGTGAGCCCGCAGGAAGTATTCGCGGCACTCAACGGCCAGAACGCGCTGACGCCGGCCGGCTCCGTCGAGACCCGCGGGCCGGAGATCTTCATCCGCCTGGACGGCGCGTTCGACAAGCTGCAGACGATTCGCGACACGCCGATCGTCGTGCAGGGCCGCACGCTGAAGCTGTCCGACATCGCCACCGTCGAGCGCGGCTATGAAGATCCGGCGACCTTCATGATCCGCAACAACGGCGAACCGGCGCTGCTGCTCGGCGTCGTGATGCGCGACGGCTGGAACGGGCTCGACCTCGGTCGGGCACTGGACGGCGAAGTCGGCGCGATCAATCGCGAGCTGCCGCTCGGCATGAGTCTGACCAAGGTCACCGATCAGGCGGTCAACATCAGCTCCGCGGTCGACGAATTCATGATCAAGTTCTTCGCCGCGCTGCTGGTGGTGATGCTGGTGAGCTTCGTCAGCATGGGCTGGCGCGTCGGCCTCGTCGTCGCCGCGGCCGTGCCGCTGACGCTGGCCATCGTGTTCGTGGTCATGGCCGCCACGGGCAAGAACTTCGACCGCATCACGCTCGGCTCGCTGATCCTCGCGCTCGGGCTGCTGGTCGACGACGCGATCATCGCGATCGAAATGATGGTCGTGAAGATGGAGGAAGGCTACGGCCGCGTGGCGGCGTCGGCCTATGCGTGGAGCCATACGGCCGCGCCGATGCTGGCCGGCACGCTGGTGACCGCGGTCGGTTTCATGCCCAACGGTTTCGCGCGATCCAGTGCCGGCGAATACACCAGCAACATGTTCTGGATCGTCGGGATCGCGCTGATCGCATCGTGGGTCGTCGCGGTGGTCTTCACGCCCTATCTCGGCGTGAAGATGCTGCCCGACTTCAGGAAGGTCGAAGGCGGGCACGACGCGATCTACGACACGCCCCGCTACAACCGCTTCCGTCGGTTGCTGACGCGCGTGATCGCACGTAAATGGCTGGTTGCCGGGTCGGTCGTCGGCCTGTTCGTGCTCGCCATTCTCGGCATGGCGATCGTCAAGAAACAGTTCTTTCCGATCTCCGATCGCCCCGAAGTGCTCGTCGAGGTGCAGATGCCGTATGGCACCTCCATCTCGCAAACGAGCGCCGCGACGAAAAAGGTGGAAGCGTGGCTCGCCAAACAGAAGGAGGCCGAGATCGTCACCGCGTACGTCGGGCAAGGCGCGCCGCGTTTCTATCTGGCGATGGGGCCCGAGCTGCCCGATCCGTCGTTCGCGAAGATCGTGATTCGCACGGACAGCCAGGACGCACGCGATGCGCTGAAGGCACGACTGCGGCGCGCGATCGCGGACGGCCTGGCGCCCGAAGCGCGCGTGCGCGTGACGCAACTCGTGTTCGGCCCGTACTCGCCGTTCCCGGTGGCCTATCGGATCACGGGCCCCGATCCGGACAAGCTGCGCGGCATCGCGGCCGCCATCGAACGCGTGATGAACCGCAGCCCGATGATGCGCACGGTCAACGCCGACTGGGGCACGCGCGCGCCGACGCTGCACTTCACGTTGCAGCAGGACCGACTGCAGGCGGTGGGGCTGACCTCGAGCGCCGTCGCACAGCAACTGCAGTTCCTGCTCACCGGCGTACCCGTGACCGAGGTGCGCGAGGATATCCGCACCGTGCAGGTGATCGCGCGTTCGGGCGGCGATGCGCGGCTCGATCCGGCGCGGCTCGGCGACTTCACGCTGGCCGGCGCGAACGGGCAGCGGGTTCCGCTATCGCAGGTCGGCAAGGTCGACGTGCGGATGGAGGAGCCGATCATGCGCTGGCGCGACCGCGTGCCGACGATCACGGTACAGGGCGACATCGCCGACGGCTTGCAGCCGCCGGACGTCTCGACGGCCATCACCAGGCAGCTTCAGCCGATCATGGACACGCTGCCGGGCGGCTACCGCATCGAACAGGCGGGCTCGATCGAGGAATCGGCCAAGGCGACGACGGCCATGGCGCCGCTGTTCCCGATCATGCTGGCGGTGACGCTGATCATCATCATCTTCCAGGTGCGCTCGATTTCCGCGATGGTGATGGTGTTTCTGACGAGCCCGTTGGGATTGATCGGCGTGGTGCCGACACTGATTCTGTTCCGGCAACCGTTCGGCATCAACGCGTTGGTCGGGCTCGTTGCACTGTCCGGCATCCTGATGCGCAACACGCTGATCCTGATCGGGCAGATTCACCAGAACGAACAGGCGGGACTGGATCCGTTCCATGCGGTCGTCGAAGCGACCGTGCAGCGTGCGCGCCCGGTGATCCTGACGGCCATGGCGGCGGTGCTCGCGTTCATTCCGCTGACCCATTCGGTGTTCTGGGGAACGCTCGCGTACACGCTGATCGGCGGCACGTTCGCCGGCACGGTGCTGACGCTGGTGTTCCTGCCGGCCATGTACGCGATCTGGTTCAGGATCAGGCCGGGCCATGCCGCCGGCTCGCATCACGGCCGGCATGAACCGGCATCGCCGGGCGAGCGCGCGCTTCAGCCCGCGCTCGATGCCCGCGATTGACACTCCCCCATTCACCGTATCGAAGGAAGCAGCCATGTCGAATTCCACCGTCGTCGTCGTGACCGGCGTGTCGTCGGGTATCGGGTGCGCGAGCGCGGAGCAGTTTGCCCGGCGCGGGTGCCGGGTGTTCGGCACCGTACGCAGCATTGCCGGCACCGCACCCGTCGCCGGCGTCGAGTTGATCGAGATGGACGTGCGTGACGATGCGTCCGTTCGATCCGGAATCCAAACGATCATCGATCGCGCCGCACGGATCGACGTGCTCGTCAACAATGCGGGAACGAGCCTGATCGGCGCGGTGGAGGAAACGTCGGTGATCGAAGCGGCCGCTTTGTTCGACACCAACGTGTTCAGCATCCTGCGCACGGCGCAAGCGGTGCTGCCGCACATGCGCGCACGACGCGGCGGACGCATCGTCAACGTCAGCTCGGTGCTCGGATTCCTGCCGGCGCCGTACATGGGCCTCTATGCGGCGTCCAAGCATGCGCTCGAGGGATTGACCGAAACGCTGGATCACGAGGTGCGCCAGTTCGGCATTCGTGCGACGCTGGTCGAACCGTCGTTTACGCGGACCAACCTCGACGTCAATGCGCCGCAGACCGGCGCACGAATCGACGATTACGGCCGCGAACGCGCGCTCGCCGCACGCGCCGTCGTCGACAGCGTCAAAGCTGCCCCGCCCCCCGGCGGCGTGGCCGATACCATCGTCGAAGCCGCGCTCGGCGCGTGGCGCATGCGGCGCACGCCGCGGGGCGAAGCCTCGCTCCTGAGCAAGCTGCGGCGCTTCATGCCGGCCGGGCCCGTCGATTCGAGCCTGCGCAAGAAATTCCGGCTCGCTTGATGCGGCGCGAGCGGCCCGTGCCGAGGCCGCCCGTCATCGACGTGCACCGGCCATCGCGACACGCCGCAGCGCGCCCCGGCCGTCACTTGCACGAATAGTTCGCCGCGTCCCTGATCGACCCCGAGCCGTTGTACGCGGCCTTCATCGGATACATGCATACGGGCTGGCCGCCGACCCGGTTTTACCCCGGCGCGGGCGTCGTGCCGCCGCGACTAGGCCCGCAGCACCGCCACCGCCTTGATCTCCACGATATAGCCGGGCGAGCCGCCGAGCATGTGCGCGCCGATCGCGGTCCACGCCGGCCGCGGATGCGCATGGAAATAGCGGTCGCGCACCTGCATGAACAACGGCAGGTCGCGCATGTCGGTATGGAAGGTCGTGAGGTCGACCACGTCGTCGAGCGACGCGCCGCCGGCCTCCAGCACGCGCCTGAGGTTCTCGAACGCCTGCACGATCTGGGCTTCGCGGTCCTCGACCAGCTGCATCGCCGCGTCGCGGCCGATCTGGCCGGACACGTAAACGGTATCGCCGACCTTGATCGCCGGCGCATAGCCGATTTTTTCGTACACGACTTCCATGCCGGCCGGGATGATCGCTTCGCGTTTGCTCATGAGTGTCTCCGTGGCCGCGCTTGCCGCGCCGGCCGGTTATGTGATGGTCGCCGTGCGCCCGGCCGCGGCGCGTGCACCTGTGCAGCAAGCAAATCGGCAGGCGCGCCCGTCAACCCGTATCCCCACCCGCGACCGGCAGCACCGTACCGGTGATATAGCTCGCCTCGTCCGACGCGAGGAACAGGATCGGCGCGATCTGTTCGTCGAGGCTGCCGTAGCGCTTGAAGTACGTCGATTCGGTCACCTGCCGCACGGCCTCGCCCATCCACGCCTGCTCCTGCTCGGTATCGCCGGCCGCATTGCGCGGCACGCGGCGCGGCGGCGCGCTGGTGCCCCCCGGCGCGGTGGCGACGACGCGGATGTTGTGTTCCGCGTATTCCATCGCGAGCGCCGACGTCAACGCGTTCACGCCGCCCTTCGCCGCGGAGTACGGCACGCGGCGAATGCCGCGCGTCGCGTTCGACGAGATGTTGACGATCGTGCCGCCGCCGCGTGCGATCAGGTGCGGCAGCACGGCATGACACGTATAGAGCGTCGGCATCAGCGAGCGGCGGATTTCCGCGTCGATCTGCGCCGGCTCGAACTCGGCGAACGGCCGCATGCGGATCGCGCCGCCGACGCCGTTGATCAGGATGTCGATGCCGCCGAAGGCCTGCACCGCGCACGCGATCGCCGCATGCGCGCCGTCGTACGTCTCGAGATCAGCGACGAAGCCCGCCGTGTCGCCGCCCGGCGCTTGCGCGGCCACCTCGGCCACGAACTCCGCGCGATCGACGAACAGCACCTTGCCGCCCTCGGCCGCCGCGCGCAGCGCGACACCGCGGCCGATGCCCTGCGCCGCGCCGGTGACGACGACGACCTTGCCGGAGAATCGTTGCATGGTCATGCCGCCTTTGCCGTGACGTTGGGGGTGAACTTCTCGTAGTGGAAGCTGTTCGGCTTCACGCCTGCGTCGTCGAAGTACTGGCGCACCGCATCGACCATCGGCGGCGGCCCGCACAGATACACGTCGACGTCGCCATCGTTCAGCGCGTCGGCCGGGATGTGCTGCGTGACCCAGCCCTTGCGCGGATGGCTCGACGCGGCGTCCGCGACGACCGTCGCGAAGCTGAAGTTCGGCAGTTTCGCCGCAAGCGCTTCGATCGCGTCGACCAGCACGAGATCGAGATCGCGCGTGACGCCGTATACCAGGTGCACCTTCTGCCGCGACCCGCTGCGCGCGAGCACGTCGAGCATCGACAGGAACGGCGCGAGACCCGTGCCGCCAGCGAGGAACAGCAGCGGCCGCGCGACGTCGCGCAGGTAGAAGCTGCCGAGCGGCCCGTGCAGGTCGAGCGTGTCGCCCGGCCGCGCCGATTCGAGCCACGTGCTCATCACGCCGCCGGGAATCTTCTTGATCAGGAAGCCGACCTTCGCGTCGCCCGGCGCGGACGAGAACGAATACGAGCGGTGCTGACCGCTGCCCGGCACGTCGATGTTCACGTACTGGCCCGGCAGGAACACCGGCGCACCCGCGCCGACGTCGAGTTCGAGCACGACGGCCGCATCGTTGTGCTGCTGGACCTTCGTGACCGTCGCGGCAAAGCTGCTCTGCCCGGTCTTGCAGGCGACCGACGACGTCGGCACCGCGATCACGCAATCGCTTTGCGGCACCATCTGGCACGTCAGTACGAGGCCGCCCGCCTTTTCGTCCTCGGTGAGCGCGTCGCCGATGTAATCGTCGCCGAGGTCGTAGCGGCCGCTTTCGGCGCGGCACTTGCAGGTGCCGCACACGCCGTCGGAACAATCCATCGGAAGGTTGATCTTCGCGCGAAAGGCCGCGTCGAGCACCTTCTCGCCGGCCTTGCAATCGATGAAGCGGGTCACCCCGTCATCGAAATTCAGTGCAATGTTGTAGGTGGACATGGCGTCGCCTCCCTTTCCTTCCTGTCGAAACAATCGGCGTCAGACGTGATACACGTCGAGCACCTGCCGGATGTAATCGTTCTTCAGCACGATCTTCTTGTGCGAGATCAGCAGCGCGTCGTTCACCTTGCGCAACGTGACGAACATCGTGCCGAAGAAGTGATCGGTCACGCGGTAACGGTGGTTCAGCGTGTGAAAGTTGTAGCGCACGTCCACCTCGCCGTCGCGTTCGGCCAGCACCTCGACGTTCGTCACGTTGTGGCAGGTGCGCGGCTCGGGCGTCGACGCGCCGCTGCGCTCGGTCTTGATCCGGAACACGCGATCCTCGAGGCCGCCGCGATCCGCGTAGTACATCAGCGAGATCTGGCTGGCCGGGTCGTCGGTCGGACGGTCGTCGTCGTCCCACGCGGGCATCCAGTACGTGACGTCCTCGGTGTAGCAGGTCAGCCATTCGTCCCACTCGCGATCGTCGAGCAGGCGCGCTTCGCGATACAGCGTCGCGCAAATCGTCCGGTAATCGAAGCTCATGCCGCCACCTCCCCGCGTTCCTTCTTCAGCGCATCGCGCATCACGTGCACCCAGTGTTCGTGCTGGCACACGAACAGCCCTTCGTCCTCGCTGCGCTCACCCGAAATACGCGGATTCAGCCCCATCTTTCTCGCGTTCTCGTCCGGCCCGTCGATCCACAGCGGCGCGCCGCGCGACAGGTCGTTCCACATCGCCGTGATGCCCGCATAGCCGGCCTGGCACGCGCGGAACTCCTCGAGATCGTCGGCCGTGCCCATGCCGGTCACGTTGAAGAAATCCTCGTACTGGCGAATCCGTGTCGTGCGATCCGCTTCACTCTCGCCCTTCGGCGCGAAACAGAAGATCGTGACCTCGGTCCTGTCGACGCCGAGCGGCCGCACCACGCGAATCTGCGTGCTGAACTGGTCCATCAGGAACACGTTCGGGTACACGCACAGATTGCGCGTCTGGTTCACGATGAAGTCGGCCTGCACGTCGCCGACGCGCGCACGGATTTCGTCGCGGTGCTGGTACACGGGCCGCACTTCCGGATTCATCGTGCGGGTCCACAGCAGGATGTGGCCGTGATCGAAGCCGTACACGCCCGCGACCGACTTGCTCCAGCTGTTCGCGTCGACCGCCTTGGTGCCGTCTTCCTTGCGGCGGCCCATCGTCGCCGCATAGTTCCAGTGCACCGTGCTGACGTGATAGCCGTCGCAGCCATTCTCCATCTGCATCTTCCAGTTGCCTTCGTAGATGTAGGACGAGTTGCCGCGCAGCACTTCGAGCCCGTTCGGCGCCTGGTCGACGATCTGGTCGATGATCACGCGCGCTTCGCCGAGGTAGTCCTCGAGCGGCAGCACGTCGGCGTTGAGGCTACCGAACAGGAAGCCGCGATAGTTCGCGAAGCGCGCGACCTGCTTCAGGTCGTGCGAGCCGTGCGTGTTGAACTGCACCGGGTACTCGGTCGTCTTCTCGTCCTTCACCTTCAGCAGCTTGCCGGTGTTCGAGAAGGTCCAGCCGTGGAACGGGCACGTGAAGCTGCCCTTGTTGCCGTGCTTGCGGCGGCACAGCATCGCGCCCTTGTGCGCACATGCGTTGATGACCGCATGCAGCTCGCCGGTCTTGTCGCGCGTGATGACGATCGGCTGGCGGCCGATCCACGTCGTGTAGTAATCGTTGTTGTCCGGAATCTGGCTTTCGTGCGCCAGGTACACCCAGTTGCCCTCGAAGATGTGCTTCATCTCGAGCTCGTACAGTTCCGCGTTCGTGAAGATGTCGCGGCGGCAGCGGAAGATGCCGGCCTCCTTGTCATCCTGCACGGCGGTGTCGAGCAGGTGATCCAGTGTGTCGGTGTGGTCGATCGTGGCGGACATGATGGCTCCTCCCATGCGCGTGCCGCGTCCTGCAAGCACGCTCGCATCGGTATCGGTTGAATCTCGGGGGACCGGCCGGCAGCGGCGGCGCAGGCGCGTCGCCGTGCCGCCGGCGGTTATGCCGCGGCGGTAGCCCGCGGGCGTTCGACGATCTGGTTGTCCTGGCCTTGCACCAGCGGCGTCAGCACGACGTTGAACTCGATGTCCTGGTACGCGTCGGCCTTCATGCCGAGCGCCGTGCCACCGGTCCTGGCGACCACGGGTGGAATCAGCTCCTCGCGCGTCGCATACGCGAAGTCGTCCCAGATCAGCGGATCGCCGTCGATGTTGAACTGCGTCGTCAGCTTGCGGTGATCGGGACCGTCGACGAAGAAGTGCACGTGCGCGGGACGGTTGCCGTGACGGCCGAGGCGGTTCAGCAGTTGCTGCGTCGCGCCCTGCGGCGGGCAGCCGTAGCCGACCGGCATCAGCGTGCGGAATTCGTATTTGCCGTCCGCGCCCGTCCTCACCGCGCCGCGCAGATTGAAATCGCTCTGCGCGCCGGTCGGGTCGAAGTGCGAGTAGAAACCGTGCGAGTTCGCGTGCCAGCACTCGACCAGCGCGCCGGCCACCGGCTTGCCGTCGAGGCCCGTGACCGTGCCGTGGATCACGAGCGGGCCCGCGCCGTCGTCCGCGTCGAGGTCGATCTTCGCGACGCCTTCGCGCACCGGTGCGCCGGCCACGTACAGCGGCCCTTCGATCGTGCGCGGCGTGCCGCCGTTCAGGCCGATCGCTTCGTCCTCGGCGTCCATCCGGATGTCGAGATATTTCTCGAGACCGAGGCCGGCGGCGAGCAGCGCCGCTTCGCCATCCTGACCAAGCTTGTTCAGGTAGTTCACGCCGGCCCACACTTCGTCGGGCGTGATGTCGAGATCGTCGATCGCCTTGAACAGGTCGCCGAGCAGGCGCAGCACGATCTGCTGCGTACGTGCGTCGCCCTTCGTGCCGTTCGCGCCCGCGTTCGACGCGGCCTTCAGCAGGTCCTGCACTTCCTTGGTATCGAAAACTTTGACGCTCATGATGCTGTCTCCACGTGTATTTGGGGGAATGACGGTCTTTGCCTGACTCGATTACCGCACGACTTTCGTCAGCCCGTCGCGGGTGAAGCGCCTGACCTTGTCCTCGTCGAGCGCGATGCCGAGACCGGGGCCGTCCGGCACGGTCAGTTCGAAGTCGCTGTAATCCAGCGGCTGCGTCAGGATTTCCTCGGTGATCAGCAGTGGCCCGAACAGCTCGGTGCCCCACTGCAGGTTCGCGACACTCGCGAACAGGTGCGCGGACGCCACCGTGCTGAACGCACCTTCGAGCATCGTGCCGCCGTACAGTTCGATGCCGGCCGCGTCCGCGATCGCGGCCACGCGCTGCGCGGCGAAGAGTCCGCCGCTCTGTTCGATCTTGATCGCGAACACGTCCGCGCCGTGATGCTTCGCGATGTCGAATGCGCTGTCGGGGCCCTGCAGGATTTCATCGGCCATCAGCGCGACGGGGAAGCGGCGCATCAGGCGCGCCAGCGCCGCGGCGGAAGCCACCGGCTGCTCGACCAGCTCGCAGCCCGCATCGGCCAGCGCCGGAATCGCGCGGGCGGCCTGCGTTTCGCTCCACGCCATGTTCACGTCGACGCGCACCGACGCGCGATCGCCGAGCGCCTTCTTGATCTCGGCCACGTGGCGGATATCCGTTTTCGGCGCCTTCGCGCCGATCTTCAGCTTGAATACGTTGTGGCGGCGCAGGTCGAGCATCCGCTCGGCTTCCGCGATGTCGCTGGACGTATCGCCCGACGCGAGCGTCCATGCAACCGGCAGGCGATCCCGGCGGCGCCCGCCGAGCAGTTCACTGACGGGCACACCGAGCCGCTTGCCGTGCGCGTCGAGCAGCGCGGTTTCGAGCGCGCTCTTCGCGAAGTGGTTGACCTTCGCGAGCTTGCCGACGAACGCCATGAGCGTCTGGACGCGCGTCGCATCCTTGCCGACGATCGCGGGTGCGAGGTACGCGTCGATCGCGAGCTTCATCGCTTCCGGGCTTTCCGGGCCGTAGGCCATCCCGGCGATCGTCGTCCCTTCGCCGATACCGGCCACGCCGTCGCTGCAGAACACCTTCACGAGCATCAGCGTCTGGCCGTGCATGGTGGCCACCGACAGCTTGTGCGGGCGGATCGTCGGCAGGTCGACGAGGCGGGTTTCGATGCGTTCGATGGTGGCGGAGGACATGGGGTGCGCTGCGTGGGGGGAGTTCATGGGAGGGATTTATACGCGGCGGGGAAATGGAGCGTCCAATACTTTTGGTCGGGATTTTTGATACCTGGTGGGTATGGAAATCTGGATCATGATGGGGAATATTGCGTCGCACCATACCTGATTTAGCTAGATATGCGGGCTGGGAGGGTTGCTGGAGCGTGGTCGGGCGGGTGCGGGATATTGCGTGGGCTGGGGTGCGACGCGGTTGCTTTCTGCAGCGGGAAAATTGGCTGAAATCGGCGGCTGGCCGGAGTCGGTCAGGGTTTTCCTGAGGAGAAAGCGGTGGCGCGGGACGCGCCGGCGTTCGGTTTCTTCGGTTTCCGAGAACGACGGAAAGGAAGTGGAAAGGCAGGTATTGGTCTCCGTCGCCGATCTTGATTGTTCATCAGAATGTCGACGGCAGCTATCCGCCATCTACGGCCGTCTGCTCTCACGCGGACGGTCAAATGTCGCCTTGGCCTACACAGCGGACTTTCGCAAGCTGACCATGTAGGTCGGTCCTGGACCATCATTGATAACCGGTCCTTCCTGTAGGGTTGTTGCCAACGACGCAAGAATTGCCGCCGCCGAACCGGAAGCGGAAGCGGAAACGGAAGTGGAAGCGGAAAGATTTACGGAAAAGCTTACAAGCGTTTATGATGTAGCGAATTCAGTGCCCCAGCTTGTCGCGCTGGGCCGCGGACGCCGGACATAACGCATAATTCGTCGAATTTTCGGGAAAGGTGAACCTTATGAGTGATGCACTCACAATTAGAAAGCTGATAGATCGAATTTCGTCTGGCGATATTCGCATACCTGCATTCCAAAGAAATTTTGTGTGGGAGCCGGATCAAGTTGCTTTCTTGTTGGATAGCATTTATAAGGGATTTCCAATTGGCACCATTATTTTGTGGAAAACAGATACGCGCCTGAAGGCCGAAAAACGCATGGGTTACTTCACGTTACCCGAGCCGCAGAAAGATTATCCGGTCAACTACGTTCTTGATGGCCAGCAACGATTAACGAGTCTTTTTAGCGTTTTCCAGACTGATTTAGAGCCAGAAAGTGACGAATGGGTTGACGTTTATTTCGATATGCTTGCACAAGAGACAGTGCAAGAATCACTGTTCGTTGCGCTTGAAACGGCAGAGGTCGATGCCAATCGACATTTTCCTGTCAAGACATTGTTTGACACCGTAGCATACCGGAAGGCTACAAGTACGTTTTCAGATGAAAAGCTTGAACGTCTGGATGATTTGCAGGCGCGATTTAAAGAGTATTTGGTTCCAAACGAAGTATTCGAATCAGACGATCGAAACAAGGTTGCGATCGTTTTCGAACGAATCAATCGCGCGGGAACTGATCTTAACGTTTTCGAACTACTTTCTGCATGGAGTTGGTCTGAAGAATTCGATCTTGTAGAAAAATTCTCCACTCTTCAAGATGCTATTGCGGACCACGGATTTGATGACCTCGGCGATGACCGTGATCTACAGCTCAGAATCTGTGCCGGAGTCATCAGCGGAGAGACCACTCCAAAGCGAATTCTGGAACTGAACGGCGAAGAGATCCGAGCAAAGTTTCCGATCATCGAGCGAGGGATTTTGGGCGCGCTGGATTTTTTGAGTAGAGAGGCAAACGTGAAGCATTATAAGATGCTCCCGTTTCCCGGCATCTTAGTTCCGTTAAGCGTTTTCTTTGCGACCGAAAAGGTTGAAGGTCTTAATTATACGGAAAAGCAGAAGCATATGCTACTTCGATGGTTTTGGCGATCTCTTTTCAGTCGGCGCTTTTCTGCTGACGTCAATGAACGCCAGGCGCTGGATATTGTGGAAATGAAAAAACTTGCGGATGACGAGGATCACAGATTCAAATTGCCGCGAACTGAGCTTAAAATAGATTTTGCCAAGGATACTTTTTCGACGGCCAACGCAAACTCGCGCGTTTTAATTCTGCTGTTGAGTTCTGATAATGCGTATTCGTTTCTGAGTGGTGCTAAAGTTGATCCAGATAAGGTCTTAAAAAAAGCCAGCAAACACGAATTCCACCATATTTTCCCGCAAAAATATTTGCAGACATTGGGTGCTGACGAGCGAAGCATAAATGTTTTGGCCAACATTTGCTTCCTTACGCGCGCCGACAACAATACAATTCGTGCGAAAGCCCCGTCGGAGTATTTGGCACGGCTCGATCCGGAGAAAAAGTCGGAGTATCTTGCGAGCGCGTACTGTCCCGCTGATACGGAGAATAAGAGCTACGATGAGTTTATCAATGCTCGTGTAGAACTGCTTGTTGCGCGAGCGCAAGAGCTTATGGCGTAGCTATCATCTGCGTACTCACCTGATGGACAACGCGACAGTGCGACCGCCGACTTTCTCTTGATATTTTGGATGCCGAGTGGCTGCCTCAGGTCGCGAAGGTGTCAGCCGCCTCTCAGGACGGATGGCGGTTGTACCTTTGATAGCTGTCGTCGATATGGCGAGGCTTTCGGCGTCCGCTTCAGTTCGGTAACTGCCGCTCCCGAGAAGCATGAAGAGCGAACGTCCGTCTCGGCGCATCAGCGCGCCGAGCCTTCGGACGCAGCATAGGCGGTACCGCACAACGATATCTGCGTGTCATCCGACGGCATGCGGCAAAGCCTCCCACAGCAACTGTTCAGTTTCCGCACACAGAATCGCAAACACCTCCCAATCCACGCGCCCCTCGCGCGTGGGAAGAAACCCGGATAGCCCCGCTTCTCCACCCCCGCCTACCC
>NZ_PREY01000027.1:0-100700 GCF_002959955.1 Burkholderia sp. BE12
GGCGGCGGGCGTGCAACAAAACAGGCCCCGCCAGGGGCCTGTGTCGTTTCCGTTCGACCCAACGCGCGGGGCGGGCCCGCTTCGAACGGCGGCGTGCATACCGGGTCGAACCCGGTTATCACGAAGACGCTAAAGAAAGATGACAGCGTCAGTCTACCGATGTTCCGCGAAACGTTAAAAATTTTAAAGGGGGTCAGCTCATTCGTTTCGCAGTGCGGTAAGTTGGGTTAAATCAGCATTTGTTACGACGATTTTCGTCAAGCCGGCAATTTTTGCGCGCGTCGGCGCAGGGCGGCGGAGGTGCGGACGGCGTCGAAACCGGCGTCGAGCATCGCCTCCGCGTCGTTCCACAGGTTGCCGCGCAGCCGGTTGGTCCAGATCATCGACGCGAACACGCCTTCGAGCAGCGACACGAGATAGACGGCGGCCAGATGCACGTCGAGATCGGCGGCGACTTCGCCGGCCGCGATCGCGCGACGCAGCAGCGCCTTGGTGATGCGCAGCATCTGCAGCTCGAGCAGCATGCGGCGCCGTTGCAGCGCGCCGTTTTCCTCGCTCTGCTCGCACTTCGTATAGAGAATCACGAGCACGCGCTGCATGGGGCCCGGCTCGCCGCATTCCTGCAGGTAGTGCGACGCGGCGCGCCGCAGCGTCGCGAACGGCGGCAGGCCGTCGCCCGCATCGAAACCTTCCGAGGTGCGCGCGAACGCGCGATCGCACATCGCCAGACACACTTCCATCTTGTTGCGGTAGTGGCCGTAGACGGCGCCCCGCGACATCCCGGCGGCCTCGGCGAGGTCCGCCATCGCGGTTTGCGCGACGCCTCGCTCGAGCAGCACGAGCTCGGCGGCGTCGAGGATCCGGTGCTTGATGGCGAGCGATTCTTCCCGGGTCTTGCGGGCCATGTCGTGAAGTTCCTTACAGTTCGCTGTCGTTTTATTGAGACAATGCGGGGGCCGGATTGAAGCGGCATGTATTTAATCAGTCGTGACTGATTATAATCGGCCACCCTGAGCCGCCGCATTGTATCGGCGGCGCATGATCCGAGGTCAGAACATGAATAACAAACGCACCCTGTGGCGCCGCATGCGGCTGGCGCCGTTCGCGCTCGCGGCCTTGCTGGCCGTGGCCGGATGCGGAAAGAGCGACAAGGGCGCGGCGCCCGAGACCGCGAAGCAGGCCACCGTCGTGACGGTACGCCCGACGGCCGTGCCGATGACCGTCGAACTGCCGGGCCGGCTCGACGCATACCGGCAGGCGGAGGTCCGCGCGCGGGTCGCGGGCATCGTCACCGCACGTACTTACGAGGAAGGCCAGGAAGTGAAGCAGGGCGCGGTGCTGTTCCGCATCGATCCCGCGCCGCTGAAGGCCGCGCGCGACGCCGCGCAGGGCGCGCTCGCGAAGGCGCAGGCCGCCGCGCTCGCGGCGGTCGACAAGCGCCGCCGTTACGACGATCTCGTGCGCGATCGCGCGGTGAGCGAGCGCGACCACACCGAGGCCGTCGCGGCCGATGCGCAGGCGAAGGCCGAGGTCGCATCGGCGAAGGCCGAACTCGCGCGGGCCCAACTGCAGCTCGACTACGCGACCGTCACCGCGCCGATCGCGGGCCGCGCACGGCGCGCGCTCGTGACCGAGGGCGCGCTCGTCGGCCAGGACCAGGCGACGCCGCTCACGACCGTCGAGCAGCTCGATCCGATCTACGTGAACTTCTCGCAGCCGGCCGCCGACGTCGACGCATTGCGTCGCGCGGTGAAGAGCGGGCGCGCGACGGGCATCGCGCAGCACGACGTCGCGGTCACGCTACTGCGTGCCGACGGCACCGCATATTCGCTGAAGGGCAAGCTGCTGTTCAGCGATCTCGCGGTCGATCCGACCACCGATACCGTCGCGATGCGCGCGCTGTTCCCGAACCCGGAGCGCGAGCTGCTGCCCGGCGCGTATGTGCGGATCGCACTCGACACGGCGGTCGACCAGCGGGCGATCCTCGTGCCGCGCGACGCGCTGCTGCGCACGACCGACCGTACGTCGGTGCGCGTGGTGGACGCGAACGGCAAGGTCAAGGACGTCGAAGTCACGGCCGACCGGATGAGCGGCCATGACTGGCGCATCACGCGCGGCCTCGCGGGCGGCGAGCGCGTGATCGTCGACGACGCCGCGCAGTTCGCACCCGATACGGTCGTCAAGCCCGTCGAGAAGGCGCCGCCGTCGAAGGCGGCGCCGGCAGCGGCCGCTTCGCAGGCGGCCGCCCGTCAAACCTGACCGGTTCAAACCAACATGGCACGTTTCTTCATCGATCGCCCCGTCTTCGCGTGGGTGATCGCCATCTTCATCATGCTGGGCGGCCTGTTCGCGATCCGCGCGCTGCCCGTGGCGCAGTACCCGGACATCGCGCCGCCCGTCGTCAGCATTTATGCGACGTACCCGGGCGCGTCCGCGCAGGTCGTCGAGGAATCGGTGACCGCGCTGATCGAGCGCGAGATGAACGGCGCGCCGGGATTGCTGTACACGTCCGCGACGAGCAGCGCGGGGGCCGCGTCGCTGTACCTGACGTTCAAGCAGGGCGTGAACGCCGATCTCGCGGCCGTCGAAGTGCAGAACCGGCTGAAGACGGTCGATGCGCGCCTGCCCGAGCCCGTACGCCGCGACGGCATCCAGGTCGAGAAGGCCGCCGACAACATTCAGCTCGTCGTATCGCTGACGTCCGACGATGGCCGGATGAGCGCCGTGCAGCTCGGCGAATACGCGTCGGCGAACGTCGTGCAGGCGCTGCGCCGCGTCGAGGGTATCGGCAAGGTGCAGTTCTGGGGCGCCGAATATGCGATGCGGATCTGGCCCGACCCGGTGAAGCTGGCCGGGCACGGCCTCACCGCATCGGACATCGCGTCGGCCGTGCGGGCGCACAACGCGCGCGTGACCATCGGCGACATCGGCCGCAGCGCGGTGCCGGACAGCGCGCCGATCGCGGCGACCGTATTCGCGGACGCGCCGCTGAAGACACCGGCCGATTTCGGTGCGATCGCGCTGCGCGCGCGGGCCGACGGCTCCGCGCTGTTCCTGCGCGACGTCGCGCGCGTCGAATTCGGCGGCAACGACTACAACTATCCGTCGTACGTGAACGGCAAGGTCGCGACCGGGATGGGCATCAAGCTGGCGCCTGGCTCGAACGCGGTGGCCACCGAGAAGCGCGTGCGCGCGACGATGGACGAGCTGTCCGCGTACTTCCCGCCGGGCGTGAAATACCAGATCCCATACGAGACGTCGTCGTTCGTGCGCGTGTCGATGAACAAGGTCGTCACGACGCTGATCGAGGCCGGCGTGCTGGTGTTCCTCGTGATGTTCCTGTTCATGCAGAACCTGCGCGCGACGCTGATTCCGACGCTCGTCGTGCCGGTCGCGCTCGCGGGCACGTTCGGCGTGATGTATGCGGCCGGTTTTTCGATCAACGTGCTGACGATGTTCGGGATGGTGCTCGCGATCGGCATCCTCGTCGACGACGCGATCGTCGTCGTCGAGAACGTCGAGCGGCTGATGGTCGAGGAAGGGCTCCAGCCCTACGACGCGACCGTCAAGGCGATGAAGCAGATCAGCGGCGCGATCGTCGGGATCACCGTGGTGCTGACGTCGGTATTCGTGCCGATGGCGTTCTTCGGCGGCGCGGTGGGCAACATCTACCGGCAGTTCGCGCTGTCGCTCGCGGTATCGATCGGCTTCTCGGCCTTCCTCGCGTTGTCGCTGACGCCCGCGCTGTGCGCGACGCTGCTCAAGCCGGTGTCCGGCGGCCATCACGAGAAGCGCGGCTTCTTCGGCTGGTTCAACCGTTTCGTCGCGCGCGCGACGCAGCGCTACGCGACGCGGGTCGGCACGATGCTGAAGAAGCCGCTGCGCTGGCTCGTCGTGTACGGCGCGCTGACCGCGGCCGCCGCGCTGATGCTCACGCAGTTGCCGACCGCGTTCCTGCCGGACGAGGACCAGGGCAACTTCATGGTGATGGTGATTCGCCCGCAAGGCACGCCGCTCGCGGAAACGATGCAGAGCGTGCGCCGGGTCGAGTCGAGCATCCGCCGCGACGAGCCGGCCGCCTATACGTATGCGCTCGGCGGCTTCAACCTGTACGGCGAAGGGCCGAACGGCGGGATGATCTTCGTCACGCTGAAGAACTGGAAGGAGCGCAAGGCCGCGCTCGATCACGTGCAGTCGATCGTCGCGCGCATCAACGAGCGCTTCGCGGGTACGCCGAACACGACGGTGTTCGCGATGAACTCGCCGGCGCTGCCCGATCTCGGTTCGTCGAGCGGCTTCGACTTCCGGCTGCAGAATCGCGGCGGGCTCGACTACGCGACGTTCAGTGCCGCGCGCGAGCAACTGCTCGCGGCGGGCGGCAAGGATCGCGTGCTCACCGACCTGATGTTCGCGGGCACGCAGGACGCACCGCAACTGAAGCTCGACATCGATCGCGCGAAGGCGTCCGCGCTCGGCGTGTCGATGGACGAGATCAACACGACGCTCGCGGTGATGTTCGGCTCGGACTATATCGGCGACTTCATGCACGGCACGCAGGTGCGGCGCGTGATGGTGCAGGCCGACGGGCTGCACCGGCTCGATCCGGACGACGTGAGGAAGCTGCGCGTGCGCAACGCGCGCGGCGAGATGGTGCCGCTCGCGGCGTTCACGACGCTGCACTGGACGCTCGGGCCGCCGCAGCTCACGCGCTACAACGGCTATCCGTCGTTCACGATCAACGGCTCGGCCGCGGCGGGCCACAGCAGCGGCGAGGCGATGAGCGCGATCGAGCGGATCGCCGCGACGCTGCCGGCCGGCATCGGCCATGCGTGGTCGGGGCAGTCGTTCGAGGAGCGGCTGTCGGGCGCGCAGGCGCCGATGCTGTTCGCGCTGTCGGTGCTCGTCGTGTTCCTCGCGCTCGCGGCGCTCTACGAGAGCTGGTCGATTCCGTTCGCGGTGATGCTGGTCGTCCCGCTCGGCGTGATCGGCGCGGTGCTCGGCGTGACGCTGCGCGGGATGCCGAACGACATCTATTTCAAGGTGGGGCTGATCGCGACGATCGGGCTGTCCGCGAAGAACGCGATCCTGATCGTCGAAGTCGCGAAGGATCTCGTGGCGCAGCGCATGTCGCTCGTCGACGCCGCGCTCGAGGCCGCGCGCCTGCGACTGCGGCCGATCGTGATGACGTCGCTCGCGTTCGGCGTCGGCGTGCTGCCGCTCGCGTTCGCGTCGGGCGCCGCGTCCGGCGCGCAGATGGCGATCGGCACTGGCGTGCTCGGCGGCGTGATCACGGCGACTGTGCTCGCGGTGTTTCTCGTCCCGCTGTTTTTCGTGATCGTCGGCCGCCTGTTCGACGTCGGCCCGCGCCGGCGCGGCGGGTCGCGGCCGGCGACGATGGAGGGTTCGCAACCATGATGTTTGCGCTGAACGTACGCGCCGCGCGGCGGGTTCAGGTCGTGCTGGCGGCCGCGCTCGCGCTCGCCGGGTGCTCGCTCGCGCCGCGTTACGAGCGCCCGGCGGCGCCGGTGCCGGCGAGCTATGCGCCGGGCGACGGCAATACCGTGCCGGCGGCCGAACCGGCCGCCGCGCAGGATGCCGCGTTGCTCGACGACTGGCATGTGTATTTCACCGATCCGGCGCTGCAGGCGTGGATCGACGCGGCGCTCGCGAACAACCGCGACCTGCGGATCGCGGCCGGCCGGCTCGAGGAAGCGCGCGCGCTGTACGGCGTGCAGCGCGCGGACCTGATGCCGTCGGTCGATGCGCAGCTCGGGTATGAGCGCGCGCGCCAGTACGATCCCGTCGTGCGCGAAAGCGCGATCAGCGGGCTGTATCGCGCGGGCGTCGGCGTCAGCGCGTACGAGCTCGACCTGTTCGGCCGCGTGCGCAACCTGTCCGACGCGGCGCTCGCGGAATATTTCGCGACGGCCGACGCGCAGCGCACGGTCCGCATCGGCGTGATCGCCGAAGTGGCGGGCGCGTACGTATCGGAGCGGTCGCTGCACGAGCAACGTGCGCTGGCGCAGCGCACGCTCGATGCGCGCGAGCGGATGGCCGCGCTCACGCAACGCCGCTATGCCGCCGGCACGAGCGACGCGATCGAGCTGCGCTCGGCCGAGATGCTGGTGGCGTCCGCGCGCGCGTCGCAGGCCGCGCTGCAGCGCGAGCATGCGCAGGCCGTACGGGCGCTGCAATTGCTGGCGGGCGATTTCGCGCGCAACGTGCCCGACGACGCGACCGCGCTCGACACGCTGTCGATCGCACCCGTGGCGCCGGGCGCACCGAGCGAATTGCTCGAACGGCGGCCGGACATCCGGCAGGCCGAGGCGCGGCTGAAGGCTGCGAACGCCAACATCGGCGCGGCGCGCGCGGCGTTCTTCCCGCGCATCGCGTTGACGACCGACTACGGTTCCGTGAGCGACGCGTTCTCGAACCTGTTCGCGGCCGGCACGAGTGTATGGACGTTCGCGCCGCGTATCACGCTGCCGATTTTCGCGGGCGGACGCAATCGCGCGAACCTCGACGTCGCGCACGCGCGCAAGGACATCGCGGTCGCCGAATACGAGAAGGCGGTGCAGACCGCGTTTCGCGAAGTGGCCGATGCGTTCGCCGCGCGCGACTGGATCGACCGGCAGCTTGCCGCGCAGCAGGACGTGTATGCGGCGGACGGCGCGCGGCTGAAGCTCGCGGAGCGTCGCTATGCGGGCGGCGTCGCCACCTATCTCGAACTGCTCGACGCGCAGCGCAGCACGTACGAGTCGGGGCAGGAGCTGATCCGGCTCAGGCAGCTCAGGCTCGCGAACGCGATCGCGCTGTACCGTGCGCTCGGCGGCGGCTGGGCGCCGGCATCGGCGGAGGCCGCGGCTTCCGCGTGATGTGCGATTGGTCGCCTGACACCGCGGCGTGTCGGGCGACCTGACGGCGGCCGTACGATTCGACGTGCGGCCGCCGCTTCTGCAGGGCGCGCTGCCCGCGGTACTGCCGATCTTCATCGGCGCTTCCTTTCACTGGTCCAGGCTTCGCTTTCATCTCCAGGCAGGAGCAAGAGCTGCTTCCGCCGCCGCCCGCATCCATAGACCAATCGTGTCGCCCGCGGCGCACACGTGTGCTGCGTCTCTTCCTTTTCCATCTCATCCTATCCGGCATGCCACGCGTGTTCCGGCGGCCGCGCAGGCGGGCGATTCCCGATCGGTAATTGACGACCGAATTAATCAATGAATTGGAATCAATGGTGGCGGCAAAGTGTCGCAGTAAAACGTTTGTATTTTTTCGCAATCGTTTGCGCGATAAATCCGTATTGGTGAAATGCCGTCGTTAATTTCCTGTCAGTTGAAAATGATTCGATATCCGCGTTGCGATCGGACAACGATGGCGGTACTGGACAATGTTTTGTCCTTTGAGCGGAGGTTTGGCGCAAGCCTCTGCCAACAAAGAGGGGCACGGTGGAGACGATTATCGGCAAGAAATTCCCTTAATCTTCAATCGGTTCCTGAAAATCAAAAAGGACTGCGGATAAAAAGTTCGCAATTGAAAATGGAAAGGAAATAATGAGGTTCTAGAGGGGTAAATCGAACATTGTCAGATGCATTTGACAATGATTTACAGAAATCTTTCACGGTTATCTCGATAATGCCGCCTCGTGTCGGACGGGAGCCACCACACGCTGCCGTTTGTGTCCGCCACGTCATCCATTCCATTTGCACTCCTTACGGGAAACGTCATGAAAAAATCCATCCTGAGCGCTGTCGCACTCGCGGCCCTGTCCACCTCGGCCTTCGCGGCGGGCACCGGCACGATCAACTTCACGGGCGAGATCGTCGCGGGCGCATGCGGCATCGATTCGAACTCGGTCAACCAGACCGTGCAGCTCGGCAAGGTGCCCACCAACAAGTTCAAGCAAGCCGGCGACAAGTCGGATCCGGTGTCGTTCGACATCAAGCTGACCGACTGCGACACCAGCATCGCGCAGAACGCGTACTTCACGTTCACGGGCACGTCGAGCGCCGGCCAGCCGAAGCTGCTCGCCACGATCGGTTCGGCAAGCAATGTCGGCATCCGCCTGCAGGCCGCGTCGGGCGAATACCTCGACAACGGCGCCGAGCAGAAGGCGCCGACGCTGCTGCAGAACGGCACGAACACCGCGCGCTTCGCGGCGATGTACGAAGCGACGGCAGCCGGCGTGACGCCGGGTACCGCCGACGGCGTCGCGAACTTCACTGTCCGTTACCAGTAAGCCGCCGCACCGGGGAAGGGTGCACGCACCCTTCCTCGTTCATTTTCCCTTCCTTTCTTCTCCTCGGACTCCCGGTAGCGCCGCGTGCGAATCAGACATTCCTTCCTTTGCGTCTCCGTGCTGGTCGTCGGCAGCCAGAGCCATGCGACGGAATTCAATTCGTCGTTCCTCGACATCGACGGAACGAGCAACGTCGACCTGTCGCAGTTCTCGCAGCCGGACTTCACGTTGCCCGGCGAGTACATGCTCGACGTGCAGGTCAACGACCTGTACCTCGGACTGCAGCCGATCGAATTCGTGGCCGTCGATGCGACGGGCGCGGGCAAGCCGTGCCTGCGAGCGGAGCTCGTCGCGCGGTTCGGCCTGAAGCCGTCGCTGGTCAAGGACCTGCCGCGCTTCCGGGGCGGCAGTTGCGTCGACCTGGCTGCGATCGAAGGGGCGACCGTGCGTTACCTGAAAAGCGACGGGCGGCTCAAGATCACGATTCCGCAGGCCGCGCTCGAATTCACCGATTCGACTTACCTGCCGCCGGACCACTGGTCCGAAGGGATTCCCGGCGCGATGCTCGACTATCGCGTGATCGCGAACACGAATCGCAACTTCGGCGCGAGCGGCGGGCAGACGAATTCGATCCAGGCCTACGGGACGGTCGGCGCGAACTGGGATGCGTGGCGTTTTCGCGGCGACTACCAGGCGCAATCGAACGTGGGCAATACGGCGTACGCGGACCGCACGTTCCGCTTCAGCCGGCTTTATGCCTTTCGCGCGCTGCCGTCGATCCAGTCGACGGTGACGTTCGGCGACGACTATCTAAGCTCCGACATTTTCGACACGTTCGCGCTCACGGGCGCGTCGATCCGCAGCGACGACCGCATGCTGCCGCCGTCGCTGCGCGGCTATGCGCCGCTGATCTCGGGCGTGGCGCGCACCAACGCGACCGTGACCGTGTCGCAGGCCGGCCGCGTGCTGTACGTGACGCGCGTGTCGCCGGGCGCGTTCGCGCTGCAGAACATCAATACGAGCGTGCAGGGCACGCTCGACGTGGCGGTCGAGGAAGAGGACGGCAGCGTGCAGCGCTTCCAGGTGACGACGGCCGCCGTGCCGTTCCTCGCGCGCACCGGCCAGTTGCGCTACAAGGCCGCGGTCGGCAAGCCGCGCCTGTTCGGCGGCGCCGGCATCACGCCGTTCTTCGGCTTCGGCGAAATCGCGTACGGCCTGCCGTTCGACGTCACCGCCTATGGCGGCTTCATCGCGGCGTCGGGCTACACGTCGGTCGCGCTCGGCGTCGGCCGCGATTTCGGCACCTTCGGCGCGGTGTCGGCCGACGTCACGCACGCGCGGGCACGCCTGTGGTGGAACGGCGCGACACGCAACGGCAACTCGTATCGCATCAACTATTCGAAGCACTTCGACGGGCTCGACGCGGACGTGCGCTTTTTCGGCTATCGCTTCTCCGAGCGCGAGTACACCAACTTCGCGCAATTCTCGGGCGACCCCACCGCGTACGGCCTCGCCAACAGCAAGCAGCGCTATTCGGCGACGCTGTCGAAGCGCTTCGGCGATACGTCGACCTATTTCTCGTACGACCAGACGACCTACTGGGCACGCTCGTCCGAGCAGCGCGTGGGCCTGACGCTCACGCGCGCGTTCTCGATCGGCACGCTGCGCAACCTGAACGTCAGCGTGTCGGCATTCCGCACGCAGAGTGCGGGCGCGAGCGGCAACCAGTTCTCGGTCACCGCGACGCTGCCGATCGGCGGCCGTCACACCGTCACGTCGAACCTGACGACGGGCGGCGGCAGCACCAGCGTGAACGCCGGCTACATCTACGACGATCCGGCCGGCCGCGCGTACCAGGTCAATGCGGGCACAACCGACGGCCGCGCATCGGCGAACGCGAGCTACCGCCAGCGCACCTCGGCGTACCAGCTCACCGCGCAGGCGTCGACGCTCGCCAATGCGTATGCGGCCGCGTCGCTCGAAGTCGACGGCTCGTTCGTCGCGACGCAGTACGGCGTGTCCGCGCACGCGAACGGCAATGCGGGCGATACGCGGCTGCTGGTGTCGACCGACGGCGTGCCCGACGTGCCGCTGTCCGGCACGCTCACGCATACCGATTCGCGCGGCTATGCGGTGCTCGACGGCATCTCGCCGTACAACGTGTACGAGGCGACCGTCAACGTCGAGAAGCTGCCGCTCGAAGTGCAGGTGACGAACCCGATCCAGCGCATGGTGCTGACCGACGGCGCGATCGGCTTCGTGAAGTTTTCCGCCGCGCGCGGCAGCAACCTGTACCTGACGCTGACCGACGCGGCCGGCAAGCCGCTGCCGTTCGGTGCGTCGGTGCAGGACGCGGCGAACGGCAGGGAACTCGGCATCGTCGGCGAAGGCGGTGCGGCGTTCCTGACCCAGGTTCAGCCGAAATCCACGCTGGCGGTGCGGGCGGGCGAACGCACGCTCTGCACGATCGACGCACTGCCGAACCAACTCCAACTCGAAGGCACGCCGATTCCGATGACGTGCCGGACACCCGGCGAGTCGCATGCGGCGGCCGCGCGGGTCGAACGTTGATTTCCATGGATCCAGCGATGAAGAACGTTTTCTCCCTTTCTTTCCCGCGGCGCGCGCTGTGCGTGTTCGCGGCCGTCGGAGCGGTGCTGGCAGGCGCGGCGCATGCCGCGATCGTGCCCGACCGCACGCGCGTGATCTTCAACGAAGGCGAGCAGGCCGCGATCGTCACGATCACCAACAAGAGCACGACGTATCCGTATCTCGTGCAGTCGTGGCTCGAGGACGCGAAGGGCAACAAGATCACGTCGCCGCTGATGGTCGTGCCGCCGCTGCAGCGGGTCGAGGCGAACGAGCGCAACGTGCTGCGGATCGCGAAGCTGCCGGGTGCGCAGTTGCCGGCCGATCGCGAAACGGTGTTCTACCTGAACATCCGCGAAGTGCCGCCGAAGACCGATACGCCGAACACGCTGCAGATCGCGCTGCACACGCAGATGAAGCTGTTCTATCGGCCGAAGGCCGTGCAGCCCGCGCGCGACGAGGACTGGACGCTGCCGATGACGCTGCGGGTGGATGCGGCCGCGCACACGCTGGTGTTCGACAACCCGACGCCGTACCACGTGACGGTGGTCGCCGTGAACACGGGCGCGCAAAAAGCGCCGGTGCCGATCGACCCGGTGATGGTGAGCCCGATGAGCACGGCCGACGTGCCGTTCAAGGCGGCGACGCCGTCGACGCTGTTCGTCACGCATATCGACGATTACGGCGGCCAGGTGGCGGTCGAGTATGCGTGCGACGCGGGTGTGTGCAAGAGCGTGAAGAAATGAGCGGGGCAGTGCGTCAACGGGGGTTGCCAGTGGAGTGGCTGCGCTGGGCCGTACTCGCGCTGCTGATCGTGGCCGTGCAGCCCGCCTGGGCATTGCGCTGCCTGACCAACAGCGGTGCGACTTCGCTGACCGAGCCGATCGGCGGGGTTGCGTCGTATCCGACCGATGCGCCCGATGGCTACGTGATCTGGGTCTCGCCGGTGCGTACGACGTCGGGGTACTGCTACAAGGACCTGGGCGACGCCGGCAGCCTGAAGGTGGTCGACAATATTTACTTTTACGCGAACCCGAATCGCACGAACCCCGCCGCATGGGGGCTCGAGATCGGTATCCGCTACAAGGGCATCGACTATTTCGACAAGACCAGCAATCGCGGCGGCGGGGTATTCACCGGGTATGCGGTGCCGCCGTGCAGCAAGTACGACTTCGATCGCGGGCGGTGCCAGCAGACGCGCATCAGCATCGACTACCAGGTTGTAGTCCGCAAGAAGGGCAACTGGGTCCAGCCGCCGAGCGATATCTATACGGTGTTCCAGTTCGACGGCGAGTTCGGGCTGAACGCGTACAGCCCGAGCTTCCAGTACCGGCTGAGCGGCCTGCGCAACCTCAAGCCGACGCCGTGCTTCGTCGACGTGCTCGTGACGCCTGAACCGGGCATCGTCAATTTCGGCCAGGTGCAGGCGGTCGGCAACGGGTTCCTGCCGGCCGTGCCGCGCAAGCGGTTCTCGTTGTCGCTGACGAAGAAATGCAACGTCGCGGTACGGGTCGACGGGTACTTCGAAACGAGCTATCCGGTTCGGAACGGCTTGCTGGTGCCCGCGAAGGACAGCAACTTCGGTATCGGGATCGAAGACAGCGCGGGCAAGTCGATTCCGTTCAACGAACAGTTCACGCTGGCGCAATTCCCGTCCAACGTAATGAATCAGAGCGTGCTGATGGACGCGGTGCTGAAGTCTTTCGGGCCACCGAAGATCGGACGGTTCGATGCGACGGCGACGATCCGGTTGTTCATCTATTGACGCATGCATGGGCGGCCGGCGCCGACAGTCGGTCGCAAGCCGTCCGCCGGGCGATCCGGCATTGCCGGGCGCCTTTCATGTCGAAAGCTTATGGGATGTCGCGGCCGGCATCGCACGATCACGGTTGCCCGAACCCCGATCCCGTCAATTATTCAGACAAATCCTGACAGCTGGAATGGGTATCTGGTAATCAGATTGAGAATGATTTGCGTTTACGTTAAATTCCGTTATCTCGGAATTTGACGGAGCAGATCGATGGCCATGGCGGAAGTGCTCGACCGACGGGCGGCGACAGCGGCAAACCCGTTCCTCGGCAGTTATCCGGATCTGCCGCCGCGCGCCGCGCCGCGTGCGCGCCGGGCGTCCGAGCCTCGTGCGCAGGGCGCGCTGCTCGACGTGCTGATCTCGCATCGCGCGATGCTCGTCAACGTCGCGCGCGGCTTCGTCGGTTGCGCGAGCCGCGCGGAGGACGTCGTGCACGACGTGTTCGTGAAGCTCGTCGAATTCCCGAACCAGGACGCGGTACGCCAGCCGGTCGCGTACGTGACGCGGATGGTGCGCAACGCGTCGATCGACGCATGCCGCCGGCAGAGCCTGGAAAACGTCTATCACACGGAAGAGGACGACGGCTTCGACGTGCCGTCGCCCGAGCCGACGCCGGAAGCCGCGCTGATGACGCGCGACACGCTGCGGCGCGTGTGGGCCGCGCTCGACGACCTGCCGGCGCGCAGCCGTGCGGCATTCGAGATGGTGCGGCTGCGCGAGGAGACGCTGCAGACCGCGGCGCGCGCGCTGAACGTGTCGCAGACGCTCGTGCATTTCATGGTGCGCGATGCGGAACGCCACTGCGCGGAATGCCTGGACGCATGCCATCGCGGCGTCGCATGCCCGGTGTTCCTGGGCGGGCGCGCGCGGCGACGGTAAAAAAACGCGCCGGCCAACCGTCTATCAGACAGGAGCGGCCGCATCCGCCGCTTCGCCTCCTTCAACCGCCCAGCGATTTCCGATCATGACGCAAGCCCCGACGCCTTCCGCCGACACCGACGATCTCGTCTATACGGTCGTCATCAACGACGAAGAACAGTATTCGATCTGGCCGACGTTCAGGCCCGTGCCCGCCGGCTGGCGCGAAGTGGGCGTGAGCGGCCCGAAGGCCGACTGTCTCGCGCACATCGAGGCCGTCTGGACCGACATGCGCCCGGCGAGCCTGCGCCGCGCGATGGACGGCGAGCGCGCGACGCGCGCGTCGTGACCTGCAGCGCCGCGGGTGCGGCGCGCCACCTGAAGAGGACGTTGCATGACCTTGCTTTCGTTGCCGACGCTCGACGACCTGCGTATCGAGCCGGGGCTGCCCACCGTCGTGTCGCCGCGCGGCAACGACGGAATGTCGATCGACGACGTCGCGCCGCTGGCGCGCGAGATCGCGGCCGACACGCTCGAACGGGCGGGCGGCGTGCTGTTCACGGGCTTTCGCGTGCCGTCGATCGACGCGTTCCAGCAATTCGCGGCATCGTTCGGCGATCCGCTGATCGGCTATGAATACGCATCGACGCCGCGCACCCAGGTGGAAGGCGCTGTCTACACGTCGACCGAATACCCGCCGCACCGCGCGATTCCGCTGCACAACGAGCAGTCGTACACGCGCGAATGGCCGCTGCGGATCTGGTTCCACTGCGCGCTCGCCGCGCCGAAGGGCGGCGCGACGCCGATCGCGGACAGCCGTGCCGTGTACCGCGCACTCGATCCGGCGCTCGTCGCGCGCTTCGAGAAGCGCGAGCTGCTGTACGTGCGCAATTTCGGGCAGGGGCTCGATCTGCCGTGGCAGCAGTCGTTCGGCACCGACGAGCCGGCCGACGTCGAGCGGATGTGCGCGGCGCGCGGCATCGAATGCGCGTGGCGCACCGACGATGACGGCGAGTTGCTGCTGCGCACGCGTGAGCGCTGCCAGGCGGTCGCGCGCCATCCGCATACGGGTGAGCGCGTATGGTTCAACCAGGCGAACCTGTTTCACCTGTCGGCGCTTGACGACGACATGCAGGAAGCGCTCGTCGACGCGGTCGGGCTCGAGAACGTGCCGCGCAACGTGTATTACGGCGACGGCGAACCGCTCGAGGCCGACGCGCTCGCGGAGATCCGCGGCGTGCTCGACCAGCAGCGCATCGTATTCCCGTGGCGCACCGGCGACGTGCTGATGCTCGACAACATGCTGACCGCGCATGCACGCGACCCGTTCGAGGGGCCGCGCAAGGTCGTCGTCGCGATGGCGCGGAGTTACACGGTCCCGCGCGACCGAACGGAGGATTGATGACGCGTAGTACCGCCGCGCTTGCCGCGCGCGGGCTGTCGGTGGGATATCGCGACCATGTCGTGATCGACGGGCTGGACCTGTCGATCGCGGCCGGCCGCGTCACCGCGCTGTGCGGACCGAACGGCTGCGGCAAGAGCACGCTGCTGCGCACGCTGGCGGGCCTGCAGCCCGCGCGCGCCGGCCATGTCGAAGTGAACGGCAAGCCGCTCGCGTCGTTTCGCCGTCGCGCGCTCGCGCGCGAGCTGACGATGCTCGCGCAGTTCAACCAGATTCCGTCGGGCCTCACGGTGCGCGAGCTCGTCGCGTATGGGCGCTATGCGTACGGCGGCTTCCTGCGCGGCCTGTCGCGGATCGATCATGCGGCCATCGACGAGGCGCTCCAGACGAGCGGCCTCGCCGACGATGCGGAGCGCGACGTCGGCGCGCTGTCGGGCGGCGAACGTCAGCGCGCGTGGATCGCGATGGCGCTCGCGCAGCAGGCGCCGATCGTGCTGCTCGACGAACCGACGACCTATCTCGACATTCATCACCAGCTCGACATCCTCGATGCGCTGCGTGCGCTGAACCGTACGCGCGGGCTGACGATCGTGTGGGTGCTGCACGACCTGAACCAGGCGGCCGCATACAGCGACGAGATCGTGCTGATGCGCGCGGGCCGCCTCGTCGCGCAGGGCACGCCCGACGCGATGCTCGATCCGGCGAGGCTGCGCGCGGCGTTCGGCGTCGAGATGCTGAAGCTCGCGCACCCGCGCACGGGCGCACCGATGTGCGTGCCGGCCTACGGGCCGTCGACCGACGGCGCGCCGCAGGCGGCCGGCGTCTTCGATCGGGATCTAGCCGTATGACGACGTTCGCGATGCGCAAGCGCCTCGCGGCGACGGGCAACGGGGCGACGACGGGGCGGGCCGGTGCGATCGCGTTCGGCCTCGTCGCGTTGATCGCGCTGCTCGCGGCGCTGCGGATTGCCCCCGATCTGCGCGTGTGGTGGGATGCGGCGCCCGGCAGCGATGCTGCGTCGCTCGCGCACGTATTCCTGTTCGACCTCAATCTGCCACGTGTCGCGGCCGCGCTCGTCGCGGGTGCTTGCCTCGGCATCGCCGGCGCGCTGTTCCAGTCGCTCACGCGCAATCCGCTCGCGTCGCCCGACCTGCTCGGCGTGACGGGTGGGGCCCAACTCGGCCTGCTCGCGGCGATGCTCGTGCCGGCGCTGGCGGGCGTCGCGTCGGTGCCGCTGCTGTTCGTGTGCGGGCTCGCCGCCGCCGCGTGCGCGATCGTCGCGGCGGGCGGCTGGCGTGCGACGCCGTTGCGGCTCGTGCTCGCGGGCAGCGTGTGCATGCTGCTGTTCGCGGCACTGTCGACGCTCGTGCTCGCGTTCTTCGAGCAGAACATCGCGGGCGCCGCGCTGTGGACCAACGGCAGCCTGTACCAGCCGGGCGCGACGGGCCTCGCGCTCGCCGCGCGCTGGCTTGTCGTGCCGCTGGTCGCGCTGCCGTTCGTGATCCGGCCGCTGAATCCGCTCATGCTCGGCGATGATGCGGCGGCCGCGGCCGGCGTGCGCGTCGATGCGGCGCGACTCGCCGCGACTGTCGTCGCGGTCGCGTTCACGAGCGTGGCCGTCAGCATCGCCGGCCCGCTGTCGTACGTCGGCCTCGTCGCGCCGAACCTGCTGCGCCAGGTGCGCGGCGCGCGCGCGGCGCGGCTCGGCGTGCTGGTGCCGCTGTCGGCGCTCGCCGGCGGCGCGCTCGTGCTCGTCACCGACAGCGCGGTGCTCGCGTCGGGCCTCGACGCGACGCTGTCGACCGGCGTCGCGATCGCGCTGGTCGGTACGCCGCTGATGCTCGCGATGATCCGGCGCGGAGCCGCGTGGTCGGGCGTGCTGCACGCGGATGCCGAACGCGCGGCGGGCGGCGGATCGACGCGGCTCGTCGGCTGGCTCGAACGGCTCGGCTGGCCGCTGCGCACGGCGCTGTTCGTCGTTGCCGCCGCGCTCGTGGTGTTTGTCGGGGTGTCGGCCGGCCCCGAATGGCTGTCGCCCGCGCGCTGGTCGGCCGCGCTGTCCGATCACGATGCGCTCGCGCGCATGCTGATCGACCTGCGCATGCCGCGCCTGCTGTGCGCGCTGCTTGCCGGCGCGTTGCTGGCCGTCAGCGGTGTCGCGATGCAGAGCGTCGTGCGCAATCCGCTCGCTGGCCCCGAAGTGCTCGGCGTCACGCAGGGCGCGGGGCTCGTCACGCTGTTCGCGTTGTCGACGTGGCCGCTGATGGGCCACGTGACGCTTGCCGCCGCGGCGTTGATCGGCGGCGGGCTGTCGCTCGCGATCACGCTCGCGCTGAATCACCGGCATCGCTACGCGCCGCTCGCGGTCGCGCTGACCGGCATCGTGATCGGCGCGTTGTGGACCACGCTCGCGCAATGGCTGATCACGCAGGAGAGCGTGCAGCCCGCGCGCTTCGTCGTATGGCTCGTCGGCGGCACGTATGGCCGCGGTTGGGGCGAGGTATCGATGCTGTTGCCATGGTGCGTGCTCGCGGTGCCGGTGTTCGCGTGGCTCGCGAAACCGCTCGACATGCTCGCGCTCGGCGACGATCAGGCGGCCGCGCTTGGTCTGCCGGTGGCGGCGCTGCGACCGCTCGCGCTGACGATCGCGACGCTCGCCGCGTGTGCGGCGGTCGCGGCGGTCGGGCCGGTCGGCTTCATCGGGCTGATGGCGCCGCACGTCGCGACGATGCTCGGCGCGCGCCGGCATCGCACGCGGCTGTGGCTCGCGGCGGCGTGCGGCGCGTTGATCCTCGGCGTCGCGGATCTCGCGGCGCGCACCGTCGTCGCGCCGCGCGAAGTGCCGGCCGGCGTGCTGACCGCGCTGATCGGCGCGCCGTACCTGCTCGGGCTGCTGATTCTCGAGGGGCGCCGCGCCCGGCGCGCGGGGCGATGACGCCGTCGCTCGACGGCGCGCGTGCCACGCGCTTTTCGGCATTCGCGCCGCAGCCGTTCGCCGAACACCTCGACGTCGTGTGGCTCGGCATGCCCGACGATGCGCACGCGTCGGGCCGCATCGTCGTGCCCGTCAGCGCGTTGCCCGCGCATCGCGATGCCGTGCTCGGCGCGATGGTCGACCATTACGGCGGTGATCCGACGCAGCACGCGCGGGCGCTGATGTCGCAATGGAGCAAATATTATTTCGGCCGCGCGGTGCCGGCCGGTGTCGTCGCCGCGCTGACGCTCGGCCGGCCGCTCGACATGACACCCGAGCGCACGTTCGTCGCGCTCGACGACGGGATGCCGGCCGCGCTGTATTTCGCGAACGATGCGCTCGGTGCGCCGTGCGACGATCCCGAGCCGCGCTATGCCGGGCTCATCGCGCATCTCGGCGCGGTGATCGATCTGCTCGCGGCGATGGGGCGCGTCACGCCGCGCGTGCTGTGGAGCAACGCGGGCAATCTGCTCGACTATCTGCTCGCTACCTGCCGTTCGCTGTCGTGCGCGGCCGATCCCGTCGGCGACGCGAACTGGCTGTTCGGTTCGACCTGCGTGCACGGCGAGCCGAATCCGCTGCGCATGCCGGTGCGCGACGCGGTGCCGCGCTCGCCGCTGCTGCCGACGCCGTTTCGCGCGCGCCGCGTGTGCTGCCTGCGCTACGAAATCCCTGGAGAAACGCAACTGTGTGGAAGCTGCCCCCTGCTACTGACGATGGACGACGCGGCGCTGGCCGAGCAGGACGCGATCCGGTGACGCGCATCGGCCGGCGGCACGCGCTCGGTACACTCGGCGCGCTTGGTGCACTCGGGGCCGCGTGCTGCGGCGCGTTCTCAGCATCGGCGGCGGCCGTTTCCGCGACCTCGGTCGCCGGCGGCACGCAACGCGCCGTGTCGCTGGCCGGCAATCCCGTCGTGTCGCAGGCCAGCGCGACGATGCCCGTGCGGCCGCGGCGCGTGGTCGCGCTCGACTTCATGTTCGCGGAAAGCGTGATCGCGCTCGACATCGTGCCGGTCGGGATGGCCGATACGGCGTTCTACCCGGGCTGGCTCGGCTACCGGAGCGAGCAGCTCGCGCACGTGACCGACATCGGCTCGCGGCAGGAGCCGGGGCTCGAGGCGATCGCGGCGGTCAAGCCGGATCTCGTCATCGGTGTCGGTTTCCGGCATGCGCCGATCTTCGATGCGCTCGACCGGATCGCGCCGACGATCCTGTTCCAGTTCAGCCCTAACGTGTCGGAAGGCGGCGTGCTCGTCACGCAGCTCGACTGGATGCGGCAGATCTTCCGGACGATCGGCGCGGTCACGGGGCGCGACGCGCGCGCGCAGGCCGTCGAAGCGCAACTCGACGCCGGCATCGCGCGCAATGCGGCGCGGCTCGCGGCCGCGGGCCGCAACGGCGAGCGCGTCGCGCTGCTGCAGGATCTCGGCTTGCCCGATCGTTACTGGGCCTATACGGGCAACAGCACGTCCGCGGGCCTCGCGCGGGCGCTCGGGCTCGACCCGTGGCCGAAGAAGCCGACGCGGGAAGGCACGCTGTACGTGACGTCGGCCGATCTACTGCGGCAGCGCGATCTCGCCGTGCTGTTCGTGACCGCGTCGGGGATGGACGTGCCGTTGTCGACGAAACTCGATTCGCCGGTGTGGCGTTTCGTGCCCGCGCTGAAGGCGCACCGGATCGCCCTGATCGAGCGCAACATCTGGGGCTTCGGCGGACCGATGTCGGCGCTGAAGCTGGCCGACGTGATGACCGACACGATGTTGAAGCTGCCGTCCGTGCGCTGAGTGCGCGGAGGATGCCGCTGGAGGACGCCGCGCTAACCGGCAAGGCGTTGTGCTCGCTTGGCGACGAGTGACTTGCGTTTTCCTTTTCGCCGCACGTCAGCCCGATTCCCCGCCGAAACGACGATCGCCGACACACTGCCAGTGCAGCGTGTCGGCGATTTTTCGATCGACTGTTGCTTTATGCGCTCAGCGCATCAACGCCATCCTGCGCACGCAGGCGCGCCGGTTGCGTGTCGCTGACGATGCGCCCGTTGTCGAGCTTCAGCAGACGGTCGGCGAGGTCGAAGTAGCGGTCGTCGTGCGTGATCACGATCACGGCCTTGCCGCGCGCGCGCAGCTCGGGCAACAGTTGCTCGTAGAACACGGCCTTGAACGACGGATCCTGGTCGGCCGCCCATTCGTCGAACAGATAGAACGGACGATCCTCCAGGTACGCGACGACGAGCGCGAGCCGCTTGCGCTGCCCGGTCGACAGCGCGCGTGTCGAGAACGCGCCGTCGACCACCTTCACCTTGTGGTCGAGCGCGAGTTTCGCGACGAGCGCGTTCGCCCGCGCATCGGCCTGCGCGCGCGACGGATCGTCCGGGTCGACGATGCCGAGCAGCGCATCGAACAGGTGGAAATCGTTGAACACCGCGCTGAAGCGCTGCCGATAGGCCGCGCGCTCGCGCCAGCCGATCGTGCGGCCGTCGACCTCGATCGTGCCTTGCTCGGGCTCGTAAAGCCCTGTCAGCACCTTGGCGAGCGTCGTCTTGCCGCTGCCGTTGCCGCCGACGATGAATACGAGCTCGCCCGGCTTGATCGTCAGGTCGATCGGCCCGATGCTGAACATCCGTTCGTCGCGCTCGTGGAAATACGCGTGCGTGACGCCGCGCAGCGTGACCGCGCCGGCCGGCGGCACGTCGGGCGCATCGGCCGCGGGCGGCACCGTGCGCAGCGCGCCGAATTCGGCCATCACGCCTTCGATCCGCGTGAGCGACACGCGCGCCGCGTTGACGGTCGGCAGGTTGTTCAGTAGTCCGTCGAGCGGCACGAGCATGAACAGGAACACGACGACGTAGCCGGCGGCCGTGGCCGGGTCGGCATGCACGCCGAGCTGCGGCCAGAACGACGCGACGCCAAGGAACACGTAGAACAGGAAGATGATCCAGCCGACCCCGACCGCATACGCGCTGAACGCGCGGCGGCGGTGGTCGCGCACTTCGCCGATCGCGGCGCCGAGCTGGCCGTCGACGAACTGGCGGGCGCGCGCATCGTGCAGCTTCAGCTCCTTCGCGCCGGAGAACAGCGAGCCGAGATAGCCGAACAGGCGGTCCTGCGCCTGGCCGGCGGCTTCGAGCGACGCGATCGCGCGGCGGTCGCCGGTGTGATAGCCGAGCGAGCCGGCGACGATCGCGGCCAGCGCCAGCACGCACACGGGCCAGGACAGCCACGCCAGATAGCCGAGGCAGCCGAACACGATCGAGCCGTGCATGACCAGGTTCGGCAACGCGAAGAACAGCATCGACACGTTGGTCGCGTCGTCGGTCAGCACCGACTGCACGGGCGCGGCGCCGATTCGTTCGATGTCGCGCAATTCGGCCGCGCCGACGCGCCGCGCCAGATGCACGCGCAGCCGCGCCATCGTGTCCTGCGACAGGCGGGCAAACAGCGTGCCCGACACGATCCGCGTGACGAGCGCGATCACCGCGCACAGGGCGAAGCGCCACGCGAGCGACGCATCGGCCGCGCCCGGTTGCGACAGCGCGCGGTTCAGCGTCGCGACGAGCAGCACGCTCGCGACGCCGTTCAGCACGCATGCGGTGAGCGCCAGCGTGAGCGACACGCGGCTTTCGCGCAGCAGCGCAAGGATCAGGCGCGCCGCGGGGCGGCCGGGGGAAGCGTCGAGGGACGGCGGGGAAGAAGGCTCGTGGGCGGCTGTCATCGGCAACGTCGGTAAAGGGAAGGCGGGTAATAACGCGGGAAGCGAAAAATCTGACGCGAAAGCCGCGGGCGGAACGGGCGCCGTTGCGGCTTTCCTCCCTGATAGACGAACGGGCCGCGCAAATATTTAGCCCCATCGTCAAAAAAATCGACCGCACGCACTTTGCGTGCAAAACGGTAAAAAATCGGCCGCGCCGTTCGTCACACCAGTGAAGCCGCCCCAAGCGGCCCCGAGACTTGGCCGAAGCGGCCGGACCGAAGGACTTCACGCACATGACGAGTTTCCCGACTGCGCTGCATCACCGAATCCGCGAACTGGCGCGCCTCGCGCCCGACGCACCCGCCATCGCGGTGCCTTTCCAGAACGACCTGCGCCTGTCGCGCGGCGCGCTCGACGCACGTGCATCGCAACTCGCCCGGCAACTGCGCGCGGCCGGCGTCGGCGCCGAAGTGCGGGTCGGCGTGTGTGTCGAACGTTCGTGCGAACTGTTCGTCGCGCTGCTGGCCGTGCTCAAGGCGGGCGGCGTATTCGTGCCGCTCGATCCGCGCCATCCGAGCGCACGCCTCGACTGGATCGTGCAGGACGCGCAACTGCGGCACGGCATCGTCGACGCGGCCGGCCGGGCGGCGCTCGGCACGCCGTTCGAACACGCGTTCGATGCGACGGCCGATGCATCGGGCGTCGCGCAGGATGATGCGTTCGATGACGACACCGTGGCCGTGCATCCGCGTTCGGCCGCATACATGATCTATACGTCGGGCTCGACCGGCACGCCGAAGGCGGTGGTCGTCGAGCACGGGCCGCTCGCCGCGCATTGCGACGCGCTCGCGGCCGCGCTGCCGATCGAGGCGGGCGACCGTCTGCTGCATTTCGCGTCGGTCAATTTCGACGCCGCGCACGAATGCTGGCTCGCGCCGCTCGCGGTCGGCGCCGGCATCGTCGTCGCGCCGCCGCAGCCGTTCGCGCCGGACGCCGCGCATGCGCTGATGGTGCGCGAAGCGGTCAGCGTCGCGGCATTTCCGCCGGCTTACCTGCGCGAGTTCGCAGCCGTCGCCGCACGCGACGGCGTGCCGCCGGCATTGCGCGTACTCGCGTTCGGCGGCGAAGCGCTGCCGCAGCAGGCGTTCGAATTCGTGCGCCGCACGTTCCCGGCAGTCCGCCTGATCAACGGTTACGGGCCGACCGAGGCCGTGATCTCGCCGATGCTGTGGCCGGTCGAGCCGGGCGAAACGCCGCTGCTGGCCGCGGACGACGCGTATGCGTCGCTGCCGATCGGCCGCGTGATCGGCCCGCGTGTCGCCCGCATCGGCGGCGCCGAAGCCGACGGGGTGGGCGAGCTGCTGCTCGGCGGCGTCTGCGTCGCCCGTGGTTATCACGGTCGCGCGGCGCTCACGGCCGAACGTTTCATTCCCGATGCGCACGGCGAACCCGGCGCGCGCGTCTATCGCACCGGCGACCTCGCACGCGTGCGCGACGACGGCGCGTTCGACTATCTCGGCCGCCTCGACGATCAGGTTCAGGTGCGCGGCGTGCGCGTGGAGCCGGCGGAAATCGCCGCATGCCTGCGCTCGCACCCGGCCGTGGCCGACGCGGCCGTGGTAGCCGACACCGCCCACGGGCCGACGCGGCTGATTGCGTGCGTCGCGCTGCGCGCGCCGGCCGACGATGCCGCATTGAAGACGCACGTGGCCGCGCAATTGCCGGCCGCGTGGCAACCGCACCGGTTCGTGCGTTGCGATGCGCTGCCGTACACGCTGAACGGCAAGCTCGACCGTACCGCGCTGCGCGAGCGGATCGCCGCCGCGCGCGACGCGACGCAAGCTGCCGGCGATGCGCCGCGCACGCCGACCGAACAGCGGATCGCGGGCCTCTGGCAGACGCTGCTGGGCCTCGACGTCACGCCGTCGCGCGACGATCGCTTCTTCGCGCTGGGCGCCGATTCGCTCGCCGCGATGCAGTTGCAGGCCGCGATCCGTGCCGCCGTGCGCGTGAATCTGCGGCTCGATACGCTGTTCGCGGATCCAGCGCTCGCCGAACTGGCCGAAACGGTCGACCGTGCGGAACCCGAGACCGGCGAATCGCTGGCCGCGATTGCCGCGCGCCGTGCGCCGGCCGATGCGGCCACATCGGGTGCGCCGCACATCGACCGTGCAGCATCGCTCGCACAGCAACGCTTCTGGGTGCTCGCGCAAACGCGCGACGCAAGCGCCGCGTATCACATCGCCGCACACTGGACGATCGACGGCGTGCTCGACCGCGACGCGCTGCAGCGTGCGCTCGATCACGTGATCGGCCGTCACGAGGCATGGCGCACGACGCTCGTCGACAACGACGACGGTGTCGTGATGCAGCGGATTCATGCGCATCTGCCGGTGCCGATCACCGCGGTCGACCTGCGCGACCAGCCGCCCGCCGCCCGCGACGCGCAAGCCGCCCGTCTCGCCGAGCGCGATGCGGCCGAGCCGTTCGACCTCGCGCGCGGCCCGCTGCTGCGCGCGACGCTGATCGCGCTCGCCGACGATCGTCACCGCCTGCTGCTGACCGCGCATCACGCAATCACCGACGGCTGGAGTTCGCGCTGCGCGTTCGACGAACTGTCGGCTGCGTACCGCGCGTATGCCGAAGGCCGCGAACCGTCGCTGCCCGAATTGCCGATCCAGTACGCGGACTACGCGGACTGGCAGCGTGACGTGCTGGCCGGCGGCGAGGGCGAGCGCCAGCTCGACTACTGGCGCGGCGCGCTGCGCGACGTGCCGGGCCCGCTCGCGCTGCCGGTCGACCGCCAGCCGGGCGCGGTACGCACGCTGCACGGCGCACGCGTGTCGGTGCGCCTGCCCGATGCGGTCGCGGCCGACGTGCGGCAACTTGCACGCGACGCACAGGCCACTGTCTTCACGGTGCTGCTGGCCGCGCTCGACGCGTGGCTGTCGCGCCTGACCGGCGAAACGGACGTGGTCGTCGCGGTGCCGGTCGCGCATCGCCAGCGCCCCGAAACGCGCGCGTTGCTGGGTCTTTTCCTGAATACGGTCGCGCTGCGCGTACGCGTGGCGCCGACGCTGCCGTTCCGCGCGCTCGTCGACGCGGCGCGTACCGCGGCGCTCGACGCGGTCGCGCACCAGGACGTGCCGTTCGAGCGCGTCGTGGACGCGGTGAAGCCGCCCGTCAAGCGCGGCGACGAATGGCTGCGAGTGAAGTTCGCGCAGCAGTTCGACGCGCGGCACGACAGCGTGCTGCCGGGCGCCACGGCGGTCGCGACGCCGGGGCCCGATCTCGCCGCACGCTTCGATTTCGCGCTCGATTTCACCGACGACGCGAACGGGATCGAACTGGTCGCGGCCTATGCGACCGACTGCATCGATGCCGATACCGCGCGTGCGTGGCTCGACAGCTATGCGGCGCTCGTCGGCGCGGCCGCGCGCGATCCGCGGCACACGACGGCCGCGCTGCCGTGCGATGCATCGGCTGCGTCGCGCCAGCCGCGCGACGGCCGTGCGCTGCGTATCGAGCATGCCGACATCGTCGCCGCATTTGCACGGCAGGCGGCCGCGTATCCGCATCGCATCGCGCTTTCCGACGCATCGACTTCGCTGACGTTCGCCGAACTGGACGACGCATCGAACCGCATCGCGCGGGCGCTGGCGCAACGCGGCGTGGCTGCCGAAGCGGCGGTCGTCGTCTGCATCGAGCGTTCGGCGCGTTTCGTCGTCGGCCTGCTCGGCGCGCTGAAAGCCGGCGCGCTGGCCGTGCTGCTCGACCCCGCGCAGCCGGCCGCGCGACTCGCCGCGGCGGCTGCGGACTGCGGCGCGCGCTGGGCGCTCGTCGCGGAGCCGGTCGCATGGCCGGCCGGCCTCGACGCACAGCCGCTCGACGTCGACGCGCTCGCGCAGGACGCGACGCTCGCCCATGCGGCCGGCGTACGCGTCGTGCCGCACCCGCAACAGGGCGCGTACCTGATCTATACGTCGGGGTCGACCGGCACGCCGAAGGGCGTCGTCGTCTCGCACGGCGCGCTGGCCGACTACGTGCAGGGGATGCTCGACGAACTCGCGTTCGCACCCGACGCGTCGTTCGCGATGGTCTCGACCGTCGCCGCCGATCTCGGCCACACGACGCTGTTCGGCGCGTTGTGCGCGGGCCGCACGCTGCATCTGCTGCCGGCCGCGTGCGCATTCGATCCGGATCGGTTCGCCGACGAAATGCGGGGTCGCGACGTCGGCGTGCTGAAGATCGTGCCGAGCCACCTGCAGGCGCTGCTCGATGCGCGCGTGCCGGCCGACGTGCTGCCGCGCCACGCGCTCGTCACGGGCGGCGAAACACTCACGTGGGCCCTCGTCGCACGGCTGGCCGCGCTCGCGCCGGCCTGCCGCGTGATCAACCATTACGGGCCGACCGAAGCGACGGTCGGCGCGATCGCGTGCAACACGGCGTCGATTGCCGCCGACGCGCGCGACCCCGCGAGCGGCGTGCCGCTCGGCCTGCCGCTGCCGAATGCGCGCGCGCTGGTGCTCGACGCGTTCGGCGCCTGCGTGCCGGCCGGCGCGACGGGCGAGCTGTATCTGGGTGGGCCGGGCATCGCGCGCGGCTATCTCGGGCGTCCGGCGCAAACCGCCGAGCGCTTCGTGCCCGATCCGTTCACGCCCGGCGCACGGCTGTATCGCACGGGCGACCGCGTGCGGTTGCGCGCGGACGGCCGTCTCGCATTCCTCGGCCGGATCGACGACCAGGTGAAGATCCGCGGTTACCGCGTCGAACCGGGCGAGGTGAGTGCGGCCGTGCGTGCGGCCGGCCCGATCGCGCAGGCCGAAACGCTCGCGATCGAGCAAGATGGCCGCTTGCGGCTCGCGACGTTCGTCGTGATGCGCGACGGCACGGCATTCGACGAAGCCGCGGTGCGCGCCGCGCTCGCCGCCAAGCTGCCCGACTACATGGTGCCCGCGCAATTCGTCGCCCTGGCGCGCCTGCCGGTGACGGCGAACGGCAAGATCGACCGCGCGGCCTTGCGCGAATTGGCGGCCGTGCCGGTCGCGGTCGCGTCAGGCGATGCGCCGCGGGGCGCGGTCGAGACGGTCCTCGCCGACGTCTGGCAGGCCGTGCTGAAGGCGCCGAAGGTCGGCCGCGACGACAATTTCTTCGAACTCGGCGGCGATTCGATCCTCGTGCTGCAGGTGATCGCCCGTGCGCGCAAGCGCGGCGTGCGCTTCACGCCGAAGCAACTGTTCGACGGGCCGACCGTCGCCGAACTCGCTCGCATCGCGAAAACGGACGACACGGCCGTCGCCGTGCAGCTTGCAGGCGCAGTCGCGCCTGCCGTTGCCGCGCCGGCTGCCACGCCGATCCTGACGCCCGCGCAACAGCGCTTCTTCGCGCTCGATATCCCGCGCCGCGGCCACTGGAACCAGTCGGTGTCTTTCGATGTGCGCGGCGCGTTCGACGCGGATGCGTTCGCACGCGCATTCGACGCGTTGCTCACACATCACGACGCATTCCGTCAGCGCTTCGTACGCGGCGCGGACGGCACGTGGCACGCGAGCGATGCGGCGAAGCCGTACGACGCGCTGCCGTTCGTCGAAGTCGCCGCACGCGACGAAGCCGACGCGCTGGCGCGCTTCGATGCGCTGCAGCGCCGTCTCGATCTCGGCAGCGGGCCGCTCGCCTGCGCGTGCGCGGCACGGTTGCCGGACGGTTCGACGCGACTTTATCTCGCGATTCACCATGCGATCGTCGACGGCGTGTCGTGGCGGATCCTGCTCGACGACCTCGACACGGCCTACCGCGCCACATGCGAGCGCACGTCGATCCGCCTGTCGCAACCGGGCCTGCGCGCGGACGCATGGGCCGCACGGCTTGCCCGCGCCGCAACGGAGCCGGCGTCGCCGTTCGCCGCCGAAGCCGCCTACTGGGCCGGCATGGCGCACGGCAGCGACATCGTGCCCGATCACCCGGACGCAGCGGCGACGAACGCCGATGCGGCCGTCGTCGTGCAGACGATCGACGCGGCATTGACCCGCGCCGCACTGACCGACGCGCACGCGGCCTATCGCACGCAGACGATCGAGCTGCTCGGCGCGGCGCTCGCGCTGGCGCTGGCCGGCGCGCGCGGCGCCGCATCGTGTCGGGTCGAACTGGAAGGGCACGGCCGCGAGGCGCTGTTCGACGACGCGGATGCCAGCCGCACGATCGGCTGGCTGACGAGCCATTACCCGGTGACGCTGCCGGTCGAAGCGACGGTTCGCGACACGCTGTGCGCGGTCAAGGACACGCTGCGCGCGGTGCCGCACAAGGGACTCGGCTTCGGCGTGCTCGCATGCTACGGCGATGCGGCGACGCGCGCGACGCTGGCCGCCGTGCCGCGCCCGCGCGTCACGTTCAACTATCTCGGCCAGTTCGACGCGCCGCGCGATGCAACGCTCGTCCCGCGTTTCGGCGGCACCGGCGTCGAGCGCGATCCCCAAGGCCCGCTCGGCAATACGCTCGCGATCCATGCGTACCTCGACACGGACGGCGACGGCGCGCGCACGCTGAAGGTTCACTGGGTCTACGGTGCGCTGCAATTCGAACGCGCGACGATCGACGCGTTCGCCGAACGCTTCGCGGCCGCGCTGCGCGAACTCGTCGATGCATGCGCGTCGCGCGTCGCGCATCGCGGCGCCGGCGCGACGCCGGGCGATTTCCCGCTCGCGCAGGCCGCCGGTCTCACGCAGGCCGCGATCGAACGCGCGCCGCTCGACTGGCGCACGATCGACGACGTGTATCCGCTGTCGCCGATGCAGCAGGGCATCCTGTTCCATGCGCTGTTCGCGCCCGGCCACGCGAGCTACGTGAACCAGCTCGTCGCGACCGCCACGGCGCTCGACGCTGACCGGCTCGCGGCCGCGTTCGATGCGTCCGTCGCGCGTCACGACATCCTGCGCACGAGCGTGATGCCGGACGAAGCCGCGCCGCTGCAGTGCGTGCATCGCCACGCGCAAATGCGGGTCGAGCAGTTCGACTGGCGCACGCGCGGCGACACGCTCGACACCGATTTCGACGCGTGGCTCGCGGCCGACCGCGCGCGCGGCTTCGACTGGCGCGAGCCGCCGCTGATGCGGCTCACGCTGATCCGCGTGACGGACGACGCATGGCGTGTCGTATGGACGCGTCACCACGTGCTGCTCGACGGCTGGAGCACCGCTCGCCTGCTCGCCGACGTGCTGCGCGACTACCGCGACCCCGATGCCGTGTCGCCGTTCGCGAGCCGTCCGGCGCTGCGCTATCGCGACTTCATCGCATGGCTCGGCACGCGCGAGCGCGACGCCGACGAGCGCTTCTGGACCGGGCGCCTGGCACGGCTCGACGCGCCCACGCTGATTGCGGAACGCACGGCCGACCGCGCGGACGCCGAGATGGTCACGTGGCGCGCGACGCTCGATGCCGACACGATGACACGTGTCGCGCAGACGGCCCGCGTGCTGAAACTGACCGTCAACACGCTGGTGCAGGGCGCATGGGCGCTTGCGCTGCAGCGGATGACGCACCAGCCGGCCGTCGCGTTCGGCGCAACCGTCGCGGGCCGTCCCGATGCGCTCGCGGACGTCGACTCGGTGCTCGGTCTTTTCATCAACACGCTGCCGGTGATCACCGCGCCGGCGCCGCAGCAACGTGCGGCCGACTGGCTGCAAACGCTGCAGCGCGAGAACGCGGCCGCCGCCGAACACGCACACACGCCGTTGGCCGACATCCAGCGCTGGGCGCGCGGGGCGGGCGGCGCACTGTTCGATACGCTGGTCGTATTCGAGAACTATCCGGTGGACGACACCGCGCGTGATGGCGATCCGCGTGCGCTGGCGTTGAGCGACATCCGCAGCATCGAATCGACCGATTTCGCGCTGACGCTCGTGATCGAAAGCGGCGCCGAACTGACGATCGACTACGGCTACGACACCGCGCGCATCGACGCGCATCAGGTCGAGACCTGGCACCGCGCCTTCGCCTGCGCGCTCGATGCGCTGGCCCGTACGCCGGACGTGCGGCTCGGCACGCTGTCGATCGCCGACGATGCGGCCCGCGATGCGCTGCTGCGCGCGCAGGACACCGCGCGTACCTGGCCGATGGAACGACGGCAGCCGCTGCACCTGCAATTCGTCGACGCGGCACGCGCGACGCCCGACGCGATCGCGCTCGAATATGCGGACGCTCAAGGCCGCGTGCAGCGCGCGACCTATCGCGAACTCGACGCCGGCACGTCGCGCATCGCCGCCGCGCTGCGCCGGCACGGCGTGCAGCCCGACACGCCGGTCGCGCTGTGCGTCGAGCGCTCGTTCGACATGGTGATGGCGCTCGTCGGCGTGCTGAAGGCCGGCGCCGCGTACCTGCCGGTCGACCCCGACTATCCGGCCGAGCGCATCGCTTACCTGCTGCGCGACGCGCAGCCGGCCGTCGCGATCACGCAGGCGCATCTGCGCGAGCAGGTCGAGGCCGCGCTGGGCGAGGGTGCCGAGACGCAACTGCTGACGGTGGCGGATCTGCTGGCCGACGAAGCGGGCGATGTGGACGATGCAGCCACTACGATCGACGACGCCCAGCTCGCGTACCTGATCTACACGTCCGGCTCGACCGGCAAGCCGAAGGGCGCCGGCAACACGCACGGCGCGCTCGCGAACCGGATCGCGTGGATGCAGCACGCATACCGGCTGACGCGCGACGACGTCGTGCTGCACAAGACGCCGTTCGGCTTCGACGTGTCGGTGTGGGAATTCGTGTGGCCGCTCGCGATCGGCGCGAAGCTCGCGATCGCCGCGCCGGGCGACCATCGCGATCCGGCGCGTCTCGCGGCCGCGATCCATGCGCACGGCGTGACGGTGCTGCATTTCGTGCCGTCGATGCTCGCCGCGTTCGCCGCCCATCTCGACGATTTCCCGGCCGCCGCGCAATGCGACAGCGTGCGCCTGGTCGTCGCGAGCGGGGAGGCGCTGGCGCCCGAACTCGTCGCGAAGATGGCCCGCCTCTTGCCGAACGCGACGCTCGTGAACCTGTACGGGCCGACCGAAGCCGCGATCGACGTGTCGCACTGGACCTGCGGCCCCGACGACGCGCACGCGGTCGCGGTGCCGATCGGCCATCCGATCGCGAACCTGCAACTGCACGTGCTCGATGCCGCGTGGCAGCCGGTGCCGGCCGGCGCGACCGGCGAACTGTATCTGGCGGGCGCGGGCCTCGCACGCGGCTATCTCGGCCGTCCGGCGCTGACGGCCGAGCGCTTCGTACCCGATCCGTTCGTGCCGGGCGCACGCATGTACCGCACCGGCGACCTCGCGCGCCGCCGCGCGGACGGCGCGCTCGACTACCTCGGCCGGGTCGACACGCAGGTGAAGCTGCGCGGCCAGCGAATCGAGCCGGGCGAGATCGAGGCGCTGCTGCGCGCGGCGCCGGGCGTCAACGATGCGGTCGTGATCGTGCGCGACGAGCAACTGGTCGGCTATGTCTCCCGAGGCGACGCAGGCCCGCTCGACCGCGCGGCGCTGCTCGACGCACTGCGTGCGCAGCTGCCGGCGTACATGGTGCCGTCGCAGCTGATCGAACTCGATGCATTGCCCGTCACGCCGAACGGCAAGTGCGACCGCCATGCGCTGCCCGCGCCGGTGCGTGAAGCGACCGAAGCCGTCGAACTCGCGACCGATACCGAGCGGGCGCTCGCCGAAATCTGGCAGCGCGTGCTGCACGTGGACGCGATCGGCCGCGACGGCGATTTCTTCCTGCTCGGCGGCCACTCGCTGCTCGCGACGCAGGCCCACGCGCAGGCCAATCTGCACTGGGGGCTCGCGCTGCCGCTGCGCACGCTGTTCGACACGCGCACGCTGGCGCGCTGCGCGCAAGCGATCGACGCGGCCTGCGCGGCACGCGGCGCGACCGATGCGGCGAGCGCGATCGATGCGCTGCTCGGCGAACTGGAAACCCAATAAGGACGACGGATGACGAAGGTTCAACCCGACTGGCTCGCGCTCGCGACGCGTTTCGCGCAACTGCCCGACGCGCAGCGCGCGGTCTTCATCGACAAGCTCGGCGCGGCCGGCATCGACTTCCGCGTACTGCCGATCCCGCCGCGCACGGCGCGCGGCGACCGCGTGCCGGCGGCGTTCGCGCAGACGCGGCTGTGGCTGCACGCGCGGCTGATCGATACGCCCGACGCCTATCACATCACCGAGCGCCTGGCGCTGACGGGACCGCTCGACGCGCATGCGCTTCGCCTTGCATGCGATGCGCTGATCGCGCGCCACGAAGCGCTGCGCACGACCTTCGACGAAGCGCAGGACGGCGTCACGCAAACGATCCACGCGCCGTTGCGCTGCCCGTGGCGCGAAACCGATCTCGACGCATTGCCGGATGCGCAGCGCGTGCCGGGCGCGGAAGCGGTCGCAATGGCCGACGAAGCCGAACCGTTCGATCTCGGCACGGCGCCGCTCGTGCGCGCGCATCTGATTCGCTTCGACGCGACGCATCACTGGCTCGCACTGACCGTGCATCACATCGTGTCGGACGGCTGGTCGTCGGGCGTGATGCTGTCCGAACTCGCGGCGTTCTATCGCGCGTATGCGTCGGGCGAGCCGGTGCCGCTCGCGCCGCTGCCGATCCAGTACGCCGACTATGCGCTGTGGCAGCGCCGCTGGCTCGACGCCGGCGAGCGCGACCGTCAGCTCGCGTTCTGGCGCGAGCGGCTCGATCCGCAGCGCGGCGTGCTGACGCTGCCGGGCGCGACTGCACGGCCGGCGCGGCGCAGTGCGCGCGGCGCGCGTCATGTGTTTTCACTCGACGCGCGCCTCGGTGCGCAGTTGCGCGCATTCGCGGCCGCGTCCGGCGCGACGCCGTTCGCGGTGCTGCTCGCGGCGCTCGACGCGCTGCTGGCGCGCGCGACCGGCGACGCACGGATCTGCGTCGGCGTGCCGGCCGCGAACCGCGAGCGCGCGGAAGTCGCCGGCCTGATCGGCTTCTTCGTCAACACGCTGGCGATCGACGTCGACGTGCCCGCGAACGGCGATTTCTCGTCGCTGGTCGCGCGTACGCAGCGCGCGCTCGTCGACGCCCAGATGCACCAGGACGTGCCGTTCGAGCAGGTGGTCGACGCCCTCGGCGTGCCGCGCAGCGCCAGCCACCATCCGCTGTTCCAGGTGATGGCCGCGTACGGCGAACGCCGCGCGCTGCCGGCACTCGGCGCGGCGTCGGCCGTGTTGCTGCCGTCGGGTACGCCGTCCGCGAAATTTGACCTGACGCTGTCCGTCGAAGCGACACCGGACGGCACCTTCGACGCCGCCTTCATCTACGCGCTCGACCTGTTCGACGCGGATGCGATCGCCCGGCTGGCCGCGCGCTTCGTCACGCTGCTGACCGATGCGCTCGCGCGCCCGGATCAGTCGATCGGCGATCTCGACTGGCTGCCTGCCGACGAGCGCGCACAGCTCTTCGCGTGGAACGCGCCGGCCGGCGCGAGCGCTGCCGAGCCGTTCGTTCCGGTGCATGCACGCATCGCGGCGCATGCACGCGCGCGGCCCGATGCACGCGGCGTCGCCGATATCGATCGCGCATTGACGCGCGGCGAAGTCGATGCACGCGCGGCTCGCCTGGCGCGCCATCTGGTGGCGGCCGGCGTGCGCCCCGAGATGCGTGTGGGCGTCGCGCTGCAGCGCTCGGTCGACCTGCTCGTCGCGCTGATCGCGGTGCTGAAGTCGGGCGCCGCGTTCGTGCCGCTCGACCCGGCTCATCCGCGCGAACGGCTCGCGCAGATCGTCGGCGACGCGAACATCGTGCACGTCCTGACCGACGCCGCGAGCGCCGCGTCGCTGCCCGAGCTGCCGGAACTGCGCGTGTGGCGCGCCGACGAAATCGATGCACTCGACGAAGCCGCGGGTGTCGCGCTGCCCGACGTGCTGCCGGGCCATGCAGCCTACGCGATCTACACGTCGGGCTCGACCGGCAAGCCGAAAGGCGTGATCGTCGACCATGCGTCGTTCGCGCTGCATTGCGCGGCGATCGCCGAGCGTTATGGCGCGGGCGAGAACGACGTGTTCCTGCTGTTTCAGTCGGTCAATTTCGACGGCGCGCACGAGGGCTGGTTTTCGCAATACATGTCGGGCGCCGCCGTGTCGGTGACGGCCGACGTACTGTGGCCGCCCGCGCAGACCTGCGCGATGATGATCCGCGACGGCGTGACGATGACCTACGTGCCGCCCGGCTGCGCGGCACAGCTCGCCGAATGGGCGCTCGCGCACGGCGCGCCGCCGACGCTGCGTTCGCTGACCGTCGGCGGCGAGGCGACGTCGCGCGAGGCGTTCGCGATGTTGCGCCGTGCGCTGCCGAACGTGCGCGTGGTCAACGGCTACGGCCCGACCGAAACGGTCATCACGCCGACGCTGTGGATGTTCCGTCCCGGCGACGATCTCGCGAAGCTCGGCGACGCCGCGTATCTGCCGATCGGCACGCTGGTCGGCGCGCGCACCGCGCACGTGCTCGACGCGCGGCTGCATCCGCTGCCGGTCGGCGTGATCGGCGAACTGTATCTGGGCGGCGAGGGGATCGGCGTCGCACGCGGCTACCTCGACCGCCCCGCGCTGACGGCCGAGCGCTTCGTACCCGATCCGTACGGCGCGCCGGGCGCGCGACTGTACCGTACCGGCGACCTCGTGCGGCGTCGCGCGGACGGCGTATTCGATTTCATCGGCCGCGTCGATCACCAGGTGAAGCTGCGCGGCCTGCGCATCGAACTCGGCGAAATCGAAGCGCAGCTCGCCGCGCACGACGCGGTACGCGAAGCATGCGCGGTCGTGCACGGGCAGGGCGCGCTCGCGCAGCTCGTCGCGTACGTCGAACTGACCGCCGAGGCGCAGGCAGCCGCGCAGCCGGTCGAAGCCGCGACGCTCGACGCGCACCTGCGCCGCACGCTGCCCGACTACATGGTGCCCGCGCAACTGATCGTGCTCGACGCGCTGCCGCGCAACGCGAACAGCAAGGTCGACCGCGCGCGGCTGCCGGCGCCCGTGCGTGTCGAACGGGCATATGAGGCGCCGCACGACGGTGACGAAGCCGCGCTCGCGGCGATCTGGTGCGACGTGCTGAATCTCGAGCGCGTCGGCCGCGGCGATCACTTCTTCGATCTCGGCGGCCATTCGCTCGCCGCCGTGCGCGTCGCGACGCGGGTGGCCGAACGGCTCGGCCGCGACGTGCCGGTGCGCGCGCTGCTCGAGGCGCCGGTGCTCGCGCAGTACGCACTGCAGGTGGCCGACGCGCCACGTGCGGCACATGCCGGTGCCGCGGCGCCGGGCGTCGCGGTCGCCAAACCCGATGCGCACGGCGTGTGGCCGCTGTCGCCCGCGCAACTCGGCCTGTGGTTCCTGTGGCGCGCGCAGCCGGACAGCGCCGCATACAACATTCCGGTCGCGCTGCGCGTGCGCGGTCCGCTCGACGTCGATGCGCTACGCGCGGCGTTCTCGGATGCGGCGGCCGTGCATCCGGCGCTGCGCGCGCGGCTCGTCGCTCGCGACGGTACGCTGCCGGGCCAGCGGATCGAGGCAGACATCGCCGTCGATCTGCCGATGATCGATTTGTCGGCCCAAGACGATGCGCTGGCCCGCGCGGTCGCGCTGACCGACGCGGATGCGCTCGCGCCGTTCGATCTCGCGGCCGACGCGCCGCTGTGGCGTGCCCGCGTGTTGCGGCTCGGTGCGGACGATCACGTACTGTCGGTGACGATTCACCACATCGTGTCGGATGGCGAATCGATCGAGCTGTGGCTCGACGCGGTGCGCGCCCGCTACGTCGCCCGTGTGCGCGGCGACGTAGCACCGGTCGACGAAGCCGCTCAACCGGCCGTGCCACTCGTGCTGCCCGCGCCGTGCCATCCGGCCCGAGTCGCGTACTGGCGTGACGCACTGGCCGATCTGCCGTCGCGCGTGCTGCCGCAGCGCGCGGACGCGCCGGCCCTGCCGCAATGGCGCGCGGCCCGCATCGCGTTCGAATTCGATGCGCAACTGATTCGCGCCGCACGCGACGCCGCGTCGGCCGCGCACGCCACGCTGCCGATGCTGCTGCACGCGGCGCTCAACACCGCGCTGTTCCGCACGACGGGCGCGGCCGACCAGCCGGTCGGCGTGCTTGCATCGACGCGCGAGCTTACGGGCGACGCGGCCCGCGCGGCGCTTGGCCTGTTCATCAACTCGGTCGTCGTGCGTACGCGGATCGACCCGGCCGCGCGTCGCGCGGACGTGCTCGCGCAAGTGCGCGACACGGCGCTCGCCGCGTATGCGCATGCCGACGTGCCGTTCGCCGACGTCGTGGCCGCGTTGCGCGCGCCGCGTGCCGCGCAGGCCAATCCGCTGTTCCAGGTGATGTTCAACTACCTGCGCCCGACCGGTGCGGCCGCGCGCGACTGGGCCGGCCTGTCGCTGGCCGAATTCGACGACGTGCGCCATCGCGTCGTGTTCACGCTGGAGCTGGACGTCGTCGAGCATCCGGACGGCCGCGTGAGCGCCGCGTTCTCGTATGCGGACGAACTGCTCGCGCGCGATTTCGTCGACGTACTCGTCGATCTGTATCACGACGAAGTCGCGCGTTTCGCCGGTGCGTCGGAAGCCGCGCTCGGCGCGCCCGATGCGCGCGCCGACACGCACGCTGCGTTCAACGCACGCGCCAGCGGCGCAACACGGCCCCACGCAATGCCGTCGCATGCCGCCGCCGTGCTCGCCGCGCTGTGGTCGGACACGTTCGCGACGGCCGCTCCCGAGCCCGATACGGACCTGTTCGAAGCCGGTGTGACATCGTTCGACGTCGTGCGCTTCGTCGACGCCGCAAGCCGTTCCGGTCACACGCTGACGGTCGCCGACGTGTTCGCGGCGCCGACGCTCGCGGCGCTCGGCGCGCGGCTCGATGCGCAAGCGAAAACGAAAACGGGACAGGAGGCGCGCCATGCTGGCTGAGGTGCGTCCGGACGGATTCACGATGCTCGATACCTACCGCCTCGCGTTCGCGGACGGCCTGTTCGCCGTGCGCGACGGCGCGCAGATCCGCGTCGCGCAGGGCGACGGGATCGGCGCGCAGTTGCTGCGCGCGCAACTCGCGGACGACGGCGCGCTGCGCCTCGTCGCCTACAACCATCGCGCGGCGCCGGCCGACCAGCGGCGGGCGCTGCTGGCCGCACTGGCCGCGGCGTTTTCGGACAGCGCGCGCCACGCCGCGATCCGGCTCGACCCGGCCGCGTGGCCGGCGGTCGCGCTCGACGCGCTGCGCGCGAGCGGCGTCCTCGCCGACGGCGGCCGCTGCGTGCGCGACGGCTGGGCGCAACAGGCCGATCTGTGGCTCATCGGCGCGCCTCTGCCGTGCGCGACGCTGCCGACGATCACCGACGGCCGACGTCATCCGCGCCGGCCGCCCGCACCGCGCGGCGACGTCTACGCGCGCGATCTGCCGGCGCTCGGCGTGCGCTTCACGCTGCGCGGCTGGCAGCCGGCGGAGGACGCCGAGCGGCTCGCGCGCTGGTTCGACGAGCCGCGTGTACGCGATGGCTGGCCGGCCGCACGACCCGCGCGATGCGGCGTGCAAGGCCCGCAGGAAGCCGATCCGCACGTCACGCCGCTCGTCGGCTGTTTCGACGGCGAGCCGTTCGCGTATTTCGAAGCGTTCTGGCTGAAAGAGGACGCGCTCGCGCCGCACGTCGCGGCGTGCGACTACGACCGCGGGCTGCGGATGCTGGTCGGCGAGCCGCGCTGGCGCGGCCCGCACCGCGTGGCCGGCTGGCTGCCGTCCGTCGTGCATTACCTGTTTCTCGACGACCTGCGTACCGAAGCGGTCGGCTGTGCCGTTCCGGCCGGCCACACGCGGGTTGCCGACCATCTCGCGCGGCACGGCTTCGCGCGGCAGCGCCGCCTCGCGCTGGCCGATGCGCAGCCGCTGTGGATGCGCACGCTGCGCGAGACGTTCTTCTCCGGCCGTCACGTCTGACGGGCCGGATTCATCGACAAGGGAGCTGAGACATGCAGAGAGAAACCGTATTCGACCTGATCGGCGTGGGCTTCGGGCCGTCGAATCTGGCGCTGGCCGTGCGCCTCGCGGAGCGCGGCGGTGCGCACACGCTGGCCCATTGCTTCGTCGAGCGCCAGCCGGAGTTCGGCTGGCATCGCGGGATGCTGCTCGACGACTGCCGGATGCAGATCTCGTTTCTGAAGGATCTCGTCACGATGCGCGATCCGAAAAGCCGCTACACGTTCATCAACTACCTGTTCGAACGCGGCCGGCTGAACGAATTCGTCAACCTGAAGAACTTCTATCCGACCCGCGTCGAATTCCACGACTACCTGAGCTGGGTTGCCGAGGCGTTCGACGATCGCGTCCATTACAGCGAGACCGTGCTGGGAATCGAGCCCGTGCGCGGCGATGGCGCGAGAATCGACGCACTGCGCGTGCTGTCGCGCGACGCGGCCGGCCACGAGCGCCAGCGCGTCACGCGGGCGCTGTCGGTCGGCGTCGGCGGCACGCCGGCGATTCCGGATGCGTTCGCCGCGCTCGGCCGCGACCGCGTGATCCATTCGTCGTCTTACCTGACCGATATCGACCGGCTCGTCGCATCGCCCGACGGCGAGCGCCGCCGCGTCGCGGTGATCGGGGCGGGGCAGAGCGCGGCCGAGGTGTTCATCGACCTCGCGCGCCGCTTCCCGCACGTCGACGCAAGCCTCGTGATGCGCGCGGGCGCCCTGAAGCCGGCCGACGACAGCCCGTTCGTCAACGAAATCTTCAGCCCCGAATTCACCGACGTCGTCTATGCGCAGCCACACGACGCGCGCCGCGCGCTGCTCGAGCGTTATCGCGACACGAACTACGCGGTGGTCGACCGGCCGCTGATCGAGCAGATCTACGAAATGCTTTACCTGCAGCGCATCGACGGCACGCCGCGTCATGCGCTGCTCGCAAACAGCGCGATCGAGGCCGCGGTGCGCACCGCCGACGGCCGCATCGAGTTGACGTTGCGCGACCGGTTGAGCGGCGCCACGCGCGTCGAGCGCTTCGACGCGCTCGTGCTCGCGACCGGCTACCGCCGCGACACGCATTCGGCGCTGCTCGAAGGCCTCGCGCCGCATCTGGGCGATGCGCTCACGCGCGGCGACGTGACGCGCGACTACCTGCTCGCGACGCCCGAGCACTTCGCGCCGCGCATCTATCTGCAAGGCTGCTGCGAAGACAGCCACGGCCTGTCCGACACGCTGCTGTCGGTACTGGCGCGCCGCGCGGACGAAATCTGCGCGTCGCTCGAAGACGGGATCGCGCCCGCGCATGACGAAGGCGCGGCCCGGGCAACGCATGAAAAACGACCGAACAACGGGGTGAGCGCGGGCCGGATGGCTTTCGCTCTTTGACAAAGGCGCGGTCGGAGACCGCATGAAAAAAGTGGAGCAGAAGAAGATGGAGTGGGCAACAGGCACGCGTTTGCGTGCGATCGCAGCCGCGGCAAGCGTGGCGTTCGGTACGGCGGCGGCAGGGCACGCTTACGCCCAGACGGCGCCGGCCGTGAACGCAGGCGCCGCGGCGCCGGCCAGCAGTGCGCAAGACGGTGCGACGGCGAATACGTCGACCGGCGCGCAAAACGGCACGCTGCCGGCGATCACCGTCAACGCGGCCTCGGCAGGAGACGGCACGGTCGGGCTCGTCGCGAAGCGCAGCACGACCGGCACCAAGACCGATACGCCGCTCAACGAGATCCCGCAGACGATCAACGTCGTCACCGCGCAGCAGATCGAGATGACCGGCGCCACCGACGTGAACGCGGCGCTGCGCTACGTGCCGGGCTTCTCGTCGTACGGGTCGGACAACCGCTCCGACTGGTACGCGGCGCTGCGCGGCTTCACGCCGACCGCGTACGTGAACGGGCTGCAGGTGCCGAACACGATCAACCTGGCGAGCTGGCGCGTCGATCCGTACATGATCGACAGCATCAGCGTGCTGCGCGGGCCGACCTCGGTGCTGTACGGCGCGGGCGATCCGGGCGCGATCATCGACGTGCACACCAAGCTCGCCGACGGCGAGCGCGTGCGCGAAGCCGGTGTGCAGATCGGCAACTATGCGCGCAAGCAGTTCATGATCGACGTCGGCGACAAGCTCGATCCGGACGGCAAGTATGCGTACCGGTTCGTCGGCGTCGCGCGCGACGGCAACGCACTGACCGGCCCGAACAACGACCAGCGCGTCGCGCTCGCGCCGTCGTTCCGCTGGCGCCCGGACGCGGATACGTCGCTGACGCTGTCCGCGACGTACCTGCAGGACTGGGGCGACATCTCGTCGAACTTCCTGCCCGCGCAGGGCACGGTGCTGCCGAACCCGAACGGGCAGATCAACAAGGACATCTACGAAGGCGACGGCGACTTCAACTACTACCGCAAGAAGCAGTGGTCGGTCGGTTACCAGTTCGAGCGCAACCTGACGCCGGCCTGGACGTTCCGTCAGAACACGCGCCTGATGCATCTGTCGCTCGACAACGGTTCGGTGTTCGGCAACGGCTTCGTCGACGGCAGCACGACCGACGTGTCGCGCTGGGCCGGCGTGTTCCAGATGAACTACAGCCGCTTCGACATCGACAACAACCTCGAGGGCCGCTTCGCGACGGGGCCGCTCCAGCACACGCTGCTGCTCGGCTTCCAGTACAACCGCCAGACCGCGACCGACAGCGAATGGCTGGCCGCCGCGCCGACGCTGAACCTCTACAACCCGGTGTACACGCCCGTCACGACGGCGGTGTTCACGCCCGACTCCACGTTCCGCACCAACACGTACACGACGATGAACACGTTCGGCCTGTACGCGCAGGACCAGATCAAATGGAACCGCTGGACGCTGACGCTCGGCGGCCGCGAGGACTGGGTCAACATGCGGATGGACGACCGCGCGGCCGGTACGTCGACGAAAGCGGACGTCACGGCGTTCACCGGCCGCGTCGGCCTCACGTATCAGGGCGATTACGGGCTGTCGCCGTACATCAGCTACGCCACGTCGTTCAATCCGCTGATCGGTGTGAACCTGCTCGGCGGCGGGCTGCCGCAGCCGACGCGCGGCAAGCAGATCGAGGCCGGCCTGCGCTGGCAGCCGCCCGGCAAGAACCTGATGCTGAACGCGGCGATCTACCAGATCAACCAGACCAACGTGCTCACGCCGGCGCTGCCGAGCCAGGACAATACCGGCACGAAGTCGGTGCAGACGGGCGAGGTGCGTTCGCGCGGGATCGAGTTGAGCGCGACCGGCAAGGTCACGCGGAACCTGTCGGTGATCGCGTCGTACGTCTATCAGGACGTGAAGAACGTACAGGCCAACGACGGTACGGTGAACAACTGGCCGGTCGACATTCCGCGTCCGCGCCAGATGGCGTCGCTGTGGACCGACTGGACGTGGCACACGGGGCCGCTCGCCGGCTTCGGCCTCGGTGGCGGCATTCGTTACCAGAGCGCGTCGGCCGGTGCGGCCGACAACTCGCTCACGGTATCGAGCGTCACGCTGTTCGACGCGGGCCTGCATTACGACACGCGCAACTGGCGCTTCGCCGTGAACGGGACGAACCTGTTCAACCGCCATTACATCAGCGGTTGCCAGTCGATGAACGTCTGCATTTTCGGGACCGACCGCACGGTGATCGCGACCGCGAAATACAACTGGTGACGTCGCGCGCCGCGGCGCGCCGGCCGGCCTTCGTGGCCGGCGCGGGCCGGCCGCGGCGCCTTCGTCCGCTTTTTTCCACGACGCATCCATGCCGAAGAAAAATCTCGTCTACATCCAGTCGCTGCGCAACGGCGCGGCCGATCGTGCCGGCCAGCCGGTCGCTTATCGCGGCGGCACGCGCTACATGAAGGCGCCGCTCGAATTCCTCGTCGAGCGCCTGAACGATTCGCCGCTCGGCGAACGCTACACGCTCCAGGGCGTGATCGTCGACGACGACGACGGGTCGCCGGCCGACCGCGCGAAAGTGGCCGATTACGGGTTCGCGCGCACGCCGGGCCGCCCGTGGATTCTGCCGGAAGGCTTGACGGTGCAAGGCCGCCCCGTCGACGAACTGTTCTGCACGATTGCGTCGACGTACCGGCGGCTGCCGCGCGATGCACGTGAGCGCGTGGCCGGCAAACAGGCATTCGAGCGCCGCCTGCTCGAGCGCCTGCTCGAACTCGACGCCGACATCGTCGTGCTCGACGGGCTGCTCGTGATCCTCGACGAACTCGTGCGGCCGGGCGCGCGCTTTCACCGGCGCATCGCGAACATCCATCCGGGCATCACGGCCGACGATTCGCCGTACCAGCGGCGCGGCGCGTGGGCGACGCTCGACGCGCTGCACGGCGCACGTGGCGAACGGGTCGACTGGGCCACCGGCGCGACGTCGTCCGTCGAGCCCGTGACGATGACGGGCGCGTCGTTCCACTACGTCGACAACGGTATCGATTCCGGCGAGGTGATCTGCGACGTGCTCGACACGCCGATCGCGCCGGACGACACGATTCTCGAACTGCGCTGGAACAACTTCCAGCGCAGCCTGTTTCCGGCGCTCGAACGCGGGCTGCACGTGCTCGCCGATCGCCACGACGCGGGAGCACTGTGATGCAAGACACGCTGACGAAACCGGCCGGCGCAGCCGACGCCGTCGAAGGTGAAGTGGCCGCGGCGCTCGATGGTGCCGCCCATGACCAGGCGACGCAGGTTGCGGAGCACACGCTCGACGCATGGCGCCCCGACGACTCGCCGGACGGGCTGCTCGCGGCGTTCGTCCCGTTGTTCAACACCGACACGCGGTACGACGCGGCAACGATCTCGGTGCCGCTCCGTGGCGCCAGTGCGGGGGCCGTCGCGTCATACGTGGCGCGAGCGGTGCGCGAAGGCGTGATCGACGGCGCGCAGGTCGCGGGCGACACGCTGCGGCTCACCGTGTCGCGCACGACGTTCTGGCAGAATCCGCGGCCGTGGCTGAAGGCGCCTGCGTCGGGCGGGATGCCGCTGCGCTACGCGATCACGAACGGCCACCGGCATCCGGTGCGGCCGCCGTCGCCGGCCGGCGAGATTTACGCCCGCGCCATGCCGCAGGTCGGCATGACGTTCAGCCTGCGCACCGTCGACGTCGACGCACACGCGGACCTGTTCAGCCACTGGATGAACCTCGACCGTGTCGCGCATTTCTGGGACCAGCGCGGCACGCGCGACGAGCATGCGGCGTATCTCGCCGAACGGCTGGCCGATCCGCACATGCACCCGACGATCGGCTATTTCGACGACACGCCGTTCGGCTATTTCGAGTTCTACTGGGCGAAGGAGGACCGCCTCGCGCCGTTCTACGATGCGCACGACTACGATCGCGGGCTGCACCTGCTGATCGGCGACTCGCGTTTCCAGAGCGCCGGCAAGCTGCATGCGTGGTGGAGCGGGGTGCTGCACTACATGTTCGTCGACGAACCGCGCACGCAGCGGCTCGTCGGCGAGCCGCGCGTCGACCACGTGCGGCATATCGCGTACATGCATCGACTCGGGTTCTACACGCTGAAGGAGTTCGATTTCCCGCACAAGCGCGCGGCGCTCACCGTGATCGAGCGCGACACGTTCTTTGACACTTTCCGGTTGCCATGACGGGGGCGGCGCGCAGCGTCGGTGCGACGACGGTGTGCGCGGCCTTGCGATGCACATGCGTTGGCCGTCCGGTATATGGACGGCGCGGCCTGCGTCATGAAGAATGGATCGCTCCTCTCCTCGACGACAGGCTGGCAGCATGAATCAGACATCCTCGGCAACGTGGGACGCAGCGGCAGATTCGCATCCCGCTAAATTGACATATGCCAGCATATGTCTACAATGGGCGCATCGTACTCCCATGGAGTGGCTCATGCGCACCGTTTCCATTTTCAAGAACGCCCGTAACCAGGCAATCCGCATCCCGAAGGACATGGAGTTCGAGGGCGTCACGGAACTCGAGATCCGCCGCGAGGGCGATACGCTGCTGTTGCGGCCGGTACGTCCCACGTGGCTGTCGTTCGCGAACGAACCGCTGGCCGATGCCGATTTCCTTGCCGAACGCCCGGCCGTCATCGAGTCCGGTCGCTTCGACCTGTCCGGCGACGCCGATGCGCCGACGGAGTCCAGCCGGTGACCACGCTCTACATGCTCGATACGAACATCTGTTCGTTCATCATGCGCGAGCGGCCGCCCGTGGTGCTGTCGCGGTTGCAGTCGTGCGTCAACGCACAGCACCGGATCGTCGTGTCGGCCGTGACCTATGCCGAAATGCGGTTCGGTGCGGTCGGCAGAAAGGCATCACCGAAGCATGCGGAACTCGTGACGAGCTTTGTCGCGCGGCTGGACGGCGTGCTGTCGTGGGATACCGCGGCGATCGATGCAACGACCGCGATTCGCGCCGACCTTGCCGCACGTGGCACGCCGATCGGCGCGAACGATGCATCGATCGCCGGCCACGCGATTGCAGCCGGTGCGGTGCTCGTCACAAACAATAGTCGCGAATTCAGTCGTGTCGCGGGGTTGCCGCTCGAAGACTGGGCGGCGTCGGCCTGACGCAGTGAATGCACGATGGTATTGCTGTCGCGCGGCGGCGTGTCATGCCCGACGAACGGGCGGATCCGCGAGGAAGCCACTGCGGAACGCATCGAGATACCGGTCGGCGTCGTCATTGAATTCACCCGGCAACAGCGCGAACGCGCGGGCCTGCAAGTCCTGCCCGAGCGTCGCGTAAGTCGCCTCGTCGGACAACAGCGCGCGGACCGCATCGTGCGTGTGCGGCGACGCGGCTCGCTTCGCATCGCGCGCGAGCAGCGCCGCTGCCGCCAGCTCCGGCTGAAAGCCGTATCGTTCGAGCAGGTCGGGCGCGACGTCCCAGATGCGTTCGCGATTGCCCGCATCGTGAAAATGCGTGAGGAGGAACAGCAAGTCGTACGCGTCGCTGTTCTGGCGGGCGCGCCGGTCCTTCCACGCGAGCAGCTTCAGCAGCGCGAGCGCCGGCAGGCTCGCCACCGGCACCGTGATGCCGGCACCGATCGACACGGTCAGCGCGGTATCGACCGCCTCCTGAAAACCCAGCACGTTCAGCACGAAATCGCCGCCGGGCGGCCATGCGATTTCGCCGGGCGGCGCTTCGAGCGGCCCGAACGGCACCAGGTCGAGTTCCGTGCGAAACCCCTGCGTACCGCTGTCGAACAGCAGTTTTTGCTGATGCTTCGGCGCGCGGGCGAATCGTCCGGTCGCGACGAGCGCATCGACGAGCCGTGCATGGAACGGCCAGCTGATCGCGCACACCGCGACGTCGACGTCCCGCGTCGCACGCACCGGCCGGATGCCGTGGACATGCCACATCAGGATGTCGCGTGCGGTCGCGCCGGCCACGACGAATGCCGCGTCCAGTTGCGCGCAGGCCGCGCCGACCGACTGCAGCAGCGCCACGGCCGCCGGCTCGAGCGGCCGGCTCGCATCGACTTCAAGCGGGCGGGTGGGCGAGGTATCGGTCATGGATGTGTTCGGCGGCGGCAAGATTGCGGCTGTCTCCGGACGAGACGAGATCCGCATAGATCAGGAGCGGCGGCACGAGCGGCACATCTTGCTCGCGCCAGTCGAGCGCCGGCGAGCGCGGCCAGAACGCTTCGAGAATTTCGACGTCTCCGCGCGCGTCGGGACGCAGGCGGCCCTGCAGCAGCAGGCGGTTCGGCACGGCGCCGTGCGTATAGACGGTGATCGCGGCCGGCTTCAGATCATGCGTCAGCAGATCGGCCGCCGGCTCGCCGCCGAGTTGCGCATCGAAAGCCGCGAAATCGAAGCCGCGCCACCAGTCGGGCGCGAGGCCGGCAAACCGGCGACTCGACAGCTTCGCGCGCAAGCGGCTCGGGTACAGCGCGACCCATTCCTGTACGAAGCGCGGCCAGTCGGGAATCAGGCGCTCGCCGTTGCGGCGTTGCCCGACGAGGCCGCGCGCGATCAGATCGTCCATCGCGAGATTGACCGTGCCGAGCGCGACGCCCGACGCGGCCGCAATCCCCCGATACGGCTGCGCAACGAGGCCCGGCTGCGTCGCAAGCGCGAACATCATGGCGAGCCCCTTCGGCGTCGTCGCGCGTGACGCCTGCCGGCGCGGCGCGCGGGCAGGTTTCGGCCGGCCCGCGATCATGACGGTCGCTTCCGGCTGGATCAGGCATACGTTGCCGGCGGTGTCGAGAAACGGGATACCCTGGTCGATCAGGCTGGCGGCCAGTTCGGCGGAAAGGTAGGGCGCGACCAGCATCAGCGGCCGCTCGCCGGAGGCGTGTGCGGTCCCGCCGCCGCGGCGACGCAGTTCCGCGAGCGCGTCCGCCAGCGATTCGACACGAAGGCTCACGGCGACCGGCATCTCCACGACCTGTCCTGCCACGTCGAAGCGGATCATCGCGTCGGCACGCGCGCGGTATGGCGCCGGCACGCGCACGGGCCGCGCACTGACGCGCCGGGTTACGCGGCCGAACGCGGCGCACGCTTCGTCGAGCACCTGCTGTTCCGACATCGGGAGAGTGGTATTCCTGGGCATCGACGAGGATCGCTTGTTCACTTTTTTATCAGCGTACACAAAAAATGTACAATCGTCAAAGAGTGAACAAAATCTCATAAGCCACTGAGGTAAAGGCAGTATTTCCGGTACACGAACGACCACGACCACGCACTCCCGCACGAAAAATCTCGGTGAACGCACAGTTTCGCGCGCCCGGATCGTCCGCGGCACTCGTCCGGACGGCCGGGCCCCCCGTACCGTAAGCCTTATGGCCATATAGCAACCATCAGTTGCTACCGCGACGACTTTCCGTCTGCCCGGTTGCTGCCGAATCGACTATCGTTGCCTGCATGTTCCCCATCGCACATCAGGAGACGACACCGTGACGCACAGCGTGATCCCCGCAGGCCTTGCCGACGAAATGATCGAGATTCGGCATCGCATCCACGCCCACCCCGAACTGGGATTCGAGGAATTCGCGACGAGCGATCTCGTCGCGCAGCAATTGCAGTCGTGGGGCTACACCGTGCATCGCGGGCTCGGCGGTACCGGCGTCGTCGCCCAGTTGAAAGTCGGCGACGGCAAGCAACGCCTCGGCCTGCGTGCTGACATGGACGCGCTGCCGATCCACGAAGCGACGGGCCTGCCGTACCAGAGCACGATCGCGGGCAAGATGCACGCATGCGGCCACGACGGCCACACGGCGATGCTGCTCGCAGCCGCGAAACACCTCGCGCGCGAACGCCGCTTCTCGGGCACGCTGAACCTGATTTTCCAGCCGGCCGAGGAAGGGCTCGGCGGCGCCAAGAAGATGCTCGACGAAGGGCTGTTCGAGCAATTTCCGTGTGACGCGATCTTCGCGATGCACAACATGCCGGGCTTCCCGACCGGCAAATTCGGTTTCCTGCCCGGGTCGTTCATGGCGTCGTCGGATACCGTCGTCATCGACGTGCAGGGCCGCGGCGGTCACGGCGCGGTGCCCCACCGGGCAATCGATCCGGTCGTCGTGTGCGCGCACATCGTCGTCGCGCTGCAGACGATCGTATCGCGCAACGTGTCGCCGCTCGACATGGCGATCATCACGGTCGGCGCGATCCATGCGGGCGAGGCGCCGAACGTGATTCCCGATCGCGCGCAGATGCGCCTGTCGGTGCGTGCGCTGAAGCCCGAGGTGCGCGACCTGCTCGAAACGCGCATCAACGAGGTCGTGCATGCGCAGGCGGCCGTGTTCGGCGCGAGTGCGACGATCGACTACCAGCGCCGCTACCCGGTGCTCGTGAACGATGCGCAGATGACGGCGTTCGCGCGCGGCGTCGCACGCGAATGGGTCGGCGAAGCCAATCTGATCGACGCGATGGTGCCGCTCACCGGCAGCGAGGATTTCGCATTCCTGCTTGAAAAACGGCCGGGGTGCTACCTGATCATCGGCAACGGTGACGGGGAGGGCGGCTGCATGGTGCACAACCCCGGCTACGATTTCAACGATGCGGTGCTGCCGACCGGCGCGTCGTACTGGGTCAAGCTGGCGGAGGCGTTCCTCGTGTAACGGAGACGAGGTTGCCGGAGCGGCCGAATGCGCGGACCTGCATTGTTCGGGATGGGTATGTCCGGTATGCCGTTGGCGCTCACGTCGTGTTCTATCGTGAAACGAATGACACGATCGATATGCTTCGGGTCCTGCATCAGCGGATGGACATCGAACGACATCCGTAGCCGCACACGTCGAGCGGTGCGATCGTCGCAAAGCGGCCCACCATCCCGGTATGACTTGTGCGGCCTCGATCCGCGCGCCGCATCGAACTATCTAGAACGCATCGCCGCTGAACAACGCCACGACCGCATCCGGATTCGACGGCCAGTACATGTGCATGTACGTCGCGACGATCGCGCCGCTGCGATAGACGGCTTCGCCGCTGCCCCGCGCGCCGTCGGGGCGCGCGGCGCTCGCGACCGGTTCCAGCGGCGTCGCGAGCCGCGAATAGTGGAACGTATGACCGCGCATCGGCCCGGTGCGCGTATCGAGCTGCTGCATGCCGAGCGCCGCGAACCGGCGCTGCATCGTCGCATGCCCCGGCAGCAGGCCGAGCATCGGCGTCGTCGAGCCGTCCGCATCGGTCAGCGACTCGCACAGATACACCATCCCCCCGCATTCCGCGACGATCGGCCGGCCGGCTGCCGCATGGGCGCGAATCGTCCGCACGGTCGTTGCACTTCCCGCAAGCGTTGCCGCATGCAGTTCCGGATAGCCGCCCGGCAAAAACAGCGCATCGCAATCGTCGGGCACGGGTTCGTCGGCGAGCGGCGAGAAAAATCGCAGCGCCGCACCGAGCGCATCGAGCAGCGCGAGATTAGCCGGATAGATGAACGAAAACGCCGCATCGCGCGCCACCGCGATCCGCTTGCCGGCGAGCGCGCGCGGCAGCGGCACGGCCACGTCCGGTTCCGCGAACGCGACGGCCGGCGGCAAATCGGCCAGCGCCGTCCGCGCGAGCACATCGGCCGCGCGATCGAGCCGCGCGTCGAGATCGTCGATATCGGCCGGCTGATGCAGGCCGAGATGCCGCTCCGGCAGCGCGATGCCCGCATCGGCCGGCACGTGTCCGAGCCAGCGTAGTTCGTCGGGCAACGCCTGTTGCAGCAATTCCGCGTGCCGTGCCGAGCCGACGCGGTTGGCCAGCACGCCGTGAAACGGCAACCCCGGCCGGAACCGCGCGAGCCCGAATGCGATCGCCGCGAACGTCTGCGCCATCGCCTTCGCCGAAATCACCGCGACGACCGGCACGCCGAACGCGGCCGCGAGATCGGCGCTGCTCGGCGTGCCGTCGAACAACCCCATCACGCCTTCGATCAGGATCAGGTCCGCGTCGCGCGCGGCTTCGGCGAGCAGTGCGCGGCACCCGGCCTCGCCGACCATCCCGAGGTCGAGCGCATGCACGCTCGCCCCGCTCGCGCGTTCGAGCAGCATCGGATCGAGAAAATCGGGCCCGGTCTTGAACACGCGCACGCGGCGGCCGAGCCGGCGGTGCAGCCGCGCGAGGCCGGCCGTCACCGACGTCTTGCCCTGGCCCGACGCGGGCGCGCTGACGAACAGCGCGGGGCAGGCCGGCATGCTCAGAACTCCACGCCGCGCTGCGCCTTCACGCCTTGCTCCTTGTACGGGTGCTTGACGAGCCGCATTTCGGTGACGAGATCGGCCGCATCGATCAGCGCATCGGGCGCGTGGCGCCCGGTGACCACGACGTGTACCGACTCCGGACGCGCGACGAGCGTCGCGAGCACTTCGTCGAGCGGCAGGTATTCGTATTTCAGCACGGTGTTCAGCTCGTCGAGGATCACCATCCGGTAGTCGCCGCTTTCGATCATCCGGCGCGCCTCGTCCCAGCCCTTGCGGGCGGTCGCGACGTCGGCGTCGCGGTTCTGCGTGTTCCACGTATAGCCGTCGCCCATCGTCACGAAATCGCATTCCGCGACCGCGCCGAGGAAGTCGCGCTCGGACGTGTGCAGCGCCCCCTTGATGAACTGCACGACGCCGAGCCGCATGCCGTGGCCGAGCACGCGCACGGCCATCCCGAACGCGGCCGTGCTCTTGCCCTTGCCGTTGCCGGTATGAACGATCAGCAGGCCCTTTTCCTGAGTGGCGGCGGCCTGCTTCTTCTCGTGGCCGGCGCGGCGGCGTTCGGCCATCCGCTGATGGGATTCGGAATCGGTCTTCATCGGGAATCGTCCTGTCGAAAGCGAAACAATGGGTTCAGAGCGGGCCGGCGAGCGCGACCGTCACGCCGTCCCGGATGGATTTGGGGCCGAGCAGCCGGCCGCGCGGCGCCGCGAGCTGCGCACACGGCTCGGCCACGCCCGCGATGCCGAAGCGGGCCAGCGCGGCGTGCGACGGGCCGCTCGCGGCCAGTTCCGGACGGCTCGCGAGTTGCGCCGCATCGAACGCGACGAGCGGCCAGCCACGGCGCGCGCACAGCGTGCGCAGCGCAAGGGCGAGTGCCTTGTCCGCGAGCGTCGCGACGAGCGCCGGTTCGGCGGCCGGATAGCGCGCGAGTGCGGCGCGGATCGCGGCATCGAGTTGCGCGGCCGTGACGCCAGCGCGAAAGCCGACGCCGAGCGCGACGCGCATCATGCGCGACCGCCGAGCGCCGCACGCACCGCCGGATCGTCGGCGAGCGCCGCGACGCGGCCGATGACGACGATCGCCGGCGAACCGATACCGGCCGCGCCGACGCGCTCGACGAGCGTATCGAGCGTCGCGAGCACGTGGCGCTGTTCGGGGCGCGTGGCGTTCTCGATTGCCGCGCACGGCGTAGCGCCGGGCAGGCCGCCGTCGCGCAGCGCCGCGGCAATCGCGTCGAGCCGGCGGATGCCCATGTAGATCACGAGCGTCATGCGCGTCGCCGCTAGCGCGTGCCAGTCGGGCTCGTCGGCTCCCGCGCCGTGCCCGGTGACGAAGATCACGCCCTGCGCGTCGCCCCGGTGCGTGACCGGGATGCCGAGCGCGGCCGGCGCGGCGATGCCCGCGGTGATGCCGTTGACGACTTCCACCGGAAAGCCCGCCGCGCCGAGCGCGACCAGTTCCTCACCGCCGCGGCCGAACACGAACGGATCGCCGCCCTTGAGCCGCGCGACGCTGCGGCCCGCGCGCAGATGCGCGAGCATCGCGGCGACGATCGCTTCCTGGGGCGTCGACGCATGGCCGCCACGCTTGCCGACGTGCTCGATCAGCGCATCGGCGCGCGCATGGCGCAGCACGTCGGGGTTCACGAGGTCGTCGACGAGCAGCACGTCGGCCGCGCCGATCGCGCGCACGGCCCTGAGCGTCAGCAGGTCGGCGTCGCCGGGGCCGGCGCCGACGAGCCATGCGCGGCTCATCGCGCGCGGCACGGCGCGCACCGTGTCGAAGCGGTGGAACGGGGAAGGCGGGCGGCACATCGGCGGCCGGCGGGCTGGCAGTGCATGACGGATCGGGCGAAACCCGCGCGAACGCGGGTGGAATGCGCACCCCATCCGTCCCCCGCGGATCGGGCGTTCGGCGAGCATCGCGCTCGCCCCTTGCGTCGGCCGGTATCCGGGCTGGCCGCTTGCCAGGCCGCAGCCTTCCCGCCCGGTTCAAGGGCAGTGGCATCGCGGGCGGTCTGGGCGCACGCGCGGGAAAGCGCGTTGCGCGGGCGGCGTACCGTTGCGGGGACAGCACAGGCCGGGCGGATATCCGCCTCCTGTTTCCCGTTTAACTGCATGCACGGAATGCGCATGCGAGCACCGAACGCGGCGCATACGATAGCACAGGCGTGCAACGCACGAACCGCCCGGCCGGCCGCTTGCGCGGGGCGCCGGCGCGGCCCGCGAGGTCAGAACTTGTACGCCGCCGTCAGCGTGAACGTGCGTGGCGAACCGGGCATGATCTGCGCGAGGCCCGTCGCATTCGCGTAGTAGTCGCGATCGGTGAGATTGACGACCGCCAGCGTCACCTCGAAGTCGCGCGTGCGATATCCGGCCTTGCCGTCCCAGCGGACGTATGCGGGCAGTTCGAGCAGGTTGTCGCGATCGGCGTAACGCGCTCCCTCGTACACCAGCCCGAGTTCGGCGAAAAACCCGCGCAGCGGCGCATGGCTCACGAACAAGCTGCCGTTCGACCCGGACACGCCCGCCGAGCGCTTGCCCGCGTACTTCGGCTCGGCGTCGACCACCCGCGCGTGTTGCCAGCCGATGCCGCCGCGGACGAACCAGTCGCCCGTGAGCCGGCCGGCGACGCCCAGTTCCAGGCCGCGATTGCGCTCGAGGCCGTTGAGGTCGAAAAAGCCTGGCCGAACTGGATCGGCGACGCGGCGGTTGTACAGATCGAGCTGAAACAGCGCGAGTGTCGTGCTCAGCGCACCATCGCGCCAGTCGCTTTTCACGCCGATCTCGTATTGGCGGTTGTATTGCGGGCCGAGATCGTTGGTGTTGCCGCGCGCGTCCGGCGTGATGCCGATCAGATCGCCGCCGACCGGCGCGAAGCTCTTGCTGTACGACGCATACACGCTGTGCGCGCCGGCCGGCGACCATACGACGCCGAGCCGCGGGCTCCATGCCGTCGTCGTGCGCCGCGCATGCAGCGCGTTCAGCGCATTGGTCGAATCGACGTCGAAGCGTTCTCCGCGCAGGCCGCCGAGCAGTTTCCACGCTCGCCCGAGGTCGATGCGATCCTGCGCGAAGATCGCGTAGTCGCTCACGCGATGGCGATTCATCGCATACGGGCGCGGCGGCGAACCGACCGGTGCGAGACGGTCCGGTCCGGTAATCGGGACCGGCGCCGCGCCGGCCTGCCAGAGCGTCGGGGAGCGTTTCTGCCAGCCGTATTCGATGCCGAACAGCAGATGATGCAAGCCGGGGCCGGTCGCGACTTTGCCGCTCAGTTCAATGCCGGTCTGCACGTTGAGATGCGTCATGTCCTGCAGGTAGCGCGCACGTTGCACGTGCCGGTAGTCGCGCGGCTTCGTGACATAGCTTTGCGTGACGTAGGTATTGTCGAAGGTGCTGCGCAAGTCCAGCACGCCCAGCGTATGGCGCAGTTTCCAGTCGCCGTCGAGCACGTGCGTGAAGACCGAGCGCCAGTTCATGTTCTGGTCGCGGATGGTGTCGCGGCCCGCCGTACCGAAGAAGGTCGCGCGCGGCGCGGACGGCAGCGAGAACGCGAACGGCCTGCCGGCCGCGTCGACCGCGGCGACCGGCGCCGGCATGCCGCGATCGGGCACGCGTTCGTACGTGTCGTATTCGAACTGCAGCAGCCAGCTTCGCCGCGCGTCCTGCCATTTGATCGACGGCGCGACGTACTGGCGCGTGCCGTCGACGTGGTCGCGGAAGCTGCCTGCGTGTTCGCGCCCTGCATTGAGCCGCATGCTCCATGCGCTCGACAGCATCCGGTTGAGATCGACCGAGGCGCCGAGCCGTCCATAACTGCCGGTTGCCGCCGAGACATGTCCGAAGTTTTCCGGCAACGGCTGCTTGGTGATCCGGTTGATGACGCCGCCGCCGCTGCCGCGCCCGTACAGCACCGCCGCCGGCCCCTTCAGCACTTCGACGCGTTCGATATTGCCGAGACTGCGCACGTATTGCGCGTCGTCTCGCATGCCGTCGAGCAGCAGGTCGCCCGCGGCGGAAAAGCCGCGAATGCGGAACGAATCGAAGCGCGTATCCGACGTATTGGACACACCCGGCACGCCGGCCAGCGCGTCGGCAAGCGTGCGGCCGCCATAGGACAGCGTTTCCTCGACCGGGACGCTGTCGATGGTTTGCGGTACGTCACGCGGATCGCTCGCGGTGCGGGTCGCCGTGGTCACGCTTTCGACGCGCGGATCGTTCGGATGGCGTCGGCTGCGCACCTCGAGCGCGGGCAGTTCGTCGTCGAACTCGGCCGCCGCGGCAGGGCAGGCAGCAACGCCGGCGATCGAGCACAGCGACAGGGCAAGCAAAGGAAAACGCCGCCCCGATATCTGTCGTTTCGACATGAGAATTTAAGGATAACTGAGTGATTGCCTCACATGACCGTTGCGCGTTTGTTGGCGTCGTTGTCGGGCGAAGTTTATCTCACGCAATTGAAAACGACAATCATTCGCGTTCGCCGCCGGACGCTCGCCTTGACGCTCCCCGCACCGCCGCCTACACTCGCACGCGTTTTGGTGCTCGCGCGCGCCGCTCCGGCGCACGCAGTTAAACGGGAAACAGGGAGCCTGCCTGCGCCGCAGTCGAGCCAACCTGTGCTGCCCCCGCAACGGTAAGCGAACGTGTCGCGCGCAGCGCGATACAGCGCCGCTTCGCCGCATGCCGTGCGCATGCGGACGACCGCCACTGGATGCCGCGCGTATCCGGGAAGGCGAAGCGGCGTGTTCGTCAGCCCGGATACCGGCCTAAACGTTGGGGTTCAGCGCCGCGGGGAGGCGGCGCATCGTCCACGGCCGCAGCAGGCCCGACGCCCGGTGTTCGACGCTTCCTTCGCCCATCCGCCGCCGCGCACGTGCCCGGCCGGCGCGGCGAACGGCAGGCGGCGCGGGCGGGGCCGGCGGCAGCCGTGTTGGCATTCACGATGTCGACCGTTCGCAAGGAAGCACCATGCCCGATTCGTTGTCCCGCTCGTCCTGCGGCTGTCCGGCCGGACTGCGCGGCGACCTTCCCGCGTCCCGCCTCATGAATGGCCGCGCCGCCCCCGACGCGACGATCCCGGCCTGATTCCATTTCCGTCACAGGACCTACCATGACCCTACGCAAGCTTCCCGTCACGATCGTCACGGGCTTTCTCGGCAGCGGCAAGACGACGCTGATGCGCCATATCCTGCAGCACGCCGAAGGCCGCCGCATCGCGGTGATCGTCAACGAATTCGGCGAGCTCGGCATCGACGGCGAAATCCTCAAGGGCTGCGGCATCGGCTGCGACGATGCACCGGGCGAGGCATCGGGCCAGTTGTACGAACTCGCGAACGGCTGCCTGTGCTGCACCGTGCAGGAAGAGTTCTATCCGGTGATGGAAGCGCTCGTCGAGCGCCGCGCGGACATCGACCACGTGCTGATCGAGACGTCGGGCCTCGCGCTGCCGAAGCCGCTCGTGCAGGCGTTCAACTGGCCGACGATCCGCAACAGCTTCACGGTCGACGCGGTCGTGACCGTCGTCGACGGGCCTGCCGCCGCGAGCGGCCAGTTCGCGGAAAACCCGCAGGCCGTCGACGCGCAGCGCCGCGCCGATCCGAACCTCGACCACGAATCGCCGCTGCACGAACTGTTCGCCGATCAACTGTCGTCCGCCGATCTCGTGATCGTGAACAAGGCCGACCTCGTCGGCGACGCCGAATTCGCGCGGATCGAAACCGCGATCCGCGACGAGATTCCGCCGCAGGTGAAGATCGTGCGCGCGACGCGCGGCGAGCTCGACCTCGCGATGCTGCTCGGCCTCGAATCGGCGTCGGAGGAAACGATCCACCTGCGTCACGACCATCATGGTGCGGCCGGCGTAGGCTCGGCCGACGACGGCGATCACGATCACCATCACGACGATTTCGATTCGGTGGTCGTGTCGGGCGACGCCGGCACGCGCGAAGCGACGATCGCCGCGCTGCAGCGTGTGGTCGAAGCGCACACGATCTACCGCGCGAAAGGCTTCGCCGCGCTGCCCGGCGCGCCGATGCGGCTCGTGATCCAGGGCGTCGGCCGCCGCTTCGACAGCTATTTCGATCGCCGCTGGCAGGACGGCGAAACGCGCGCGAGCCGCTTCGTGCTGATCGGCGAGGATCTCGACGCGGCCGCGCTGCAACGCGCGTTCGACGCCGCGTGCGCGGCCGAGCCGCAACAGGCGTAACGCACGATGCATCTGCTGCGCACCACGCCGGGCGGCTTCGTCGACGATACGCAGGGCGTCGTCCGGATCGATCAGCAACCGGCCGACATCGTGATCCTGAGTTCGGCCGACACGACGCTGTCGCTGCTCGCGAGCGTCGTGCCGCACTTGCCGGCCGGGTTCCCGAGCGTGCGGCTCGCGAACGTCACGTTCCTGCGGCAGCCGGCGTCGGTCGATTTCTACGTCGACGACGTGCTGTGTCACGCGAAGACGGTCGTGATCGATCATCTCGGCGGCGAAGCGTACTGGCCGTACGGCATCGAGCAAGCCGTGTCGCTCGCGTCGAAGCGCGGACAACGGCTCGCGATGTTCTCGGGCGACCTGCAGGAGGACCCGAACCTCGTCGCGAAGAGCACGGTCGGGGCCGACCTTTGCCGGCTATGGTGGCGCTATCTGCGCGAAGGCGGCGTGCACAACGCCGACGCACTGCTGCGCAGCATCGCGTTTCACACGCTCGGGTTCGGCGACGAGCCCGAACCGCCGCGCCCGCTGCCGGCCGCCGCGCTGTATCACCCGGCGCGCGACCGCGCGAGCGTCGACGACTGGCGGCCGCGCTGGACGCCCGGCGCGCCGGTCGTCGCGATCCTGTTCTATCGCGCGCACTGGCAGGCCGCGAACACGGCCGTGTTCGACGCGCTGGCCGACGCGCTGATCGGCGAAGGACTGAATCCGCTGCCGATCGCGGTGACGTCGCTGAAGGACGCGGTGAGCCGCGAGGTCATCACGCAACTCTGCGACACGCACGACGTCGCGCTCGTGCTGAATACGACGGCGTTCGCCGCGGGCGCTATCGACGCTGCCGAGCCGGACGTGCTCGCCGGCGACGCCCCGGTGCTGCAAGTGATCCTGTCCGGCGGCAATCGCGACGCGTGGGTGGCCGACAACCAGGGCCTGCACGCACGCGACATCGCGATGCATATCGCGCTGCCCGAAGTCGACGGGCGCATCGTCACGCGCGCGGTGAGCTTCAAGGGGCTCGCGTATCGCTGCCCGCATACCGAGGTCGACGTCGTGCGCTACCAGCCGGATGCCGAGCGGATCGCGTTCGTCGCGGCGCTCGCGCGCGGCTGGTGCAGGCTGCGCACGCTGGAAAATGCCGACAAGCGCATCGCGCTGATTCTCGCGAACTATCCGCAAAGCGAAGGCCGCATCGGCAACGGCGTCGGGCTCGACACGCCGGCCTCCGCGCTGCGCGTGCTCGCGGCGCTGCGCGACGCGGGCTATACGGTGGCCGACCTGCCGCCCGACGGCGACGCGCTGATCGCGCGGCTCACCGAAGGCGTGACCAACGACGCGGCCGTGCATGCGTTGCGACCGTCGTTCCAGAGCTTCCCGCTGGCCGACTACGTCGCGCATTTCGCGCGGCTGCCGGCGGCCGTGCGCGACGCGCTGAACGCGCGCTGGGGGCCGCCCGAAGCCGATCCGACGCTGCGGCAAGGGCGTTTCACGATCGCCGGCTGGCGCGCGAGCAACGTGTTCGTCGGCATTCAGCCGTCGCGCTCGCGCGACGACAACGACTACGCGAGCTACCACGATGCGGAGCTCGTGCCGCCGCATGCGTATCTCGTGTTCTATTTCTGGCTGCGCGATGCGTATCGCGTCGACGCGGTCATCCATCTCGGCAAGCACGGCAATCTCGAATGGCTGCCGGGCAAGAGCGTCGCGCTGTCCGACGCGTGCTGGCCCGACCTCACGCTCGGGCCGCTGCCGCACCTGTATCCGTTCATCGTCAACGATCCGGGCGAGGGCAGCCAGGCGAAGCGCCGCGCGCAGGCCGTGATCGTCGATCACCTGATGCCGCCGCTCACGCGCGCGGAAAACTACGGCCCGCTGCAGGATCTCGAACGGCAGGTCGACGAATACTACGAAGCGCTGATGGTCGATGCGCGGCGCGCGAAGCTGCTGCGCAAGACGATCCTCGCGACGATCGCCGAGCATCGACTGCACGACGAGCTGAGCGTGTCGCCGCCGCGCGACGCGGGCGACGAGGATGCGCTACTCACGCGGGTCGATGCATGGCTGTGCGAGTTGAAGGAAGCACAGATTCGCGACGGGCTGCACGTGTTCGGCGCGTCGCCGGTCGAGCGTCAGCGGCGCGACACGCTGCTCGCGCTCGCCCGTTTTCCGGTCGGCGACGGCAAGGGCGAACGGGCCGGGCTGATCGGCGCGCTCGCGCGCGACCTCGCGCTCGGCGACGATTTCGACCCGCTCGCGGCCGACTGGGCCGCGCCGTGGACGGGGCCGCGGCCCACCGTTCTGCAAGCGCTCGACGCGTCGCCGTGGCGCCATGCGGGCGATACGCGCGAGCGGCTCGAACGGCTTGCGCAGCAATGGCTGGACGGGCTGTGTGCGGCCACTGGCGGCAATCGCGGTACCGATACGACGCCGCCCGGCGAATGGCCGCATACGCTCGCGGTGATCGAACGCGTGCGCACGATGCTGTTGCCCGCGCTCGACGCCTGCGGCGGCGAGGAAATGCGTCAGCTGCTGCGCGGGCTCGACGGCCGTTTCGTGCCGCCGGGGCCGAGCGGCTCGCCGTCGCGCGGCCGTCCCGACGTGCTGCCGACGGGCCGCAACTTCTACTCGGTCGATACGCGCGCGGTGCCCACCCAGGCTGCGTGGTCGCTCGGCCTGAAATCCGCGCAGCAACTGATCGAGCGCCATCTGCAGGATCACGGCGACTATCCGCGCGCGATCGGGCTGTCGGTCTGGGGGACGGCCACGATGCGCACCGGCGGCGACGACATCGCGCAGGCATTCGCGCTGATCGGCGTGCGGCCGAAATGGGCGCACGGCAGCCATCGCGTGACCGACTTCGAGATCCTGCCGATCGAGATTTTCGACCGGCCGCGCATCGACGTGACGCTGCGCGTGTCGGGTTTCTTCCGCGATGCGTTCCCGAACCTGATGCACCTGTTCGACGCGGCCGTGCAGGCCGTCGCCGCGCTCGACGAGCCCGAGGCGTTGAACCCGATCCGCGCGCGCATCGAGCGCGAACGCGCGAAATGGATCGCGCAGGGCGTGGCGCCCGACGAAGCGCGGCGCCGCGCCGGCTGGCGCGTGTTCGGCGCGCGGCCGGGCAGCTACGGCGCGGGCCTGCAGGACCTGATCGACCAGCGCCGCTGGCAGACCGACGCCGATCTCGCGGACGCCTACCGTCAATGGGGCGGCCATGCGTACGCGCAGAACAGCGCGGGCGACGCCGCGCCCGACGTGTTCGGCGAACGGCTGGCCGCGATCGACGTCGTCGTGCAGAACCAGGACAGTCGCGAGCACGACATCCTCGATTCGAACGACTACTACCAGTTCCAGGGCGGGATGACGGCGGCGGTGCGCCACCTGTCCGGACAGCAGCCGAGCCTCTACCACGGCGACCATGCGAACCCGGCCGCGCCGAAGATGCGCACGCTGCGCGAGGAAATCGCGCGCGTGATCCGCTCGCGCGTCGTCAACCCGAAATGGCTCGACGGCGTGAAACGCCACGGCTACAAGGGCGCGGCCGAGCTGGCCGCGACCGTCGACTACCTGTACGGCTATGACGCGACCGCACGCGTGCTGTCCGATCACCAGTACGCGCTCGTCGCCGACGCGTACCTGTTCGACGACGACACGCGCGCATTCCTCGAACGGCACAATCCGAAGGCGCTGCACGGCATCTGCGAACGGTTCGTCGAGGCGATGCAGCGCGGCCTGTGGCAGCAGCCGGGCGACTATCGCGAACGGATCGAATCGGTCTGGCTCGAGAGCGAACAACTCCAGGAAGGGGGACGGCGATGACCGATCCGACGACGCACCGCGCCCGCGCGGTTTTTCCGTTTGCGGCGCTCGTCGCGCAGGGCGCGTTGCAGCAGGCGCTGCTGCTTGCCGCGATCGACCCGTCGCTCGGCGGCGTGCTCGTCAGCGGGCCGCGCGGCACCGCCAAATCGACCGCCGCGCGCGGCCTCGCCGAGCTGCTGCCGGAAGGGCAGTTCGTCACGCTGCCGTTGTCGGCGAGCGACGAGCAGGTGACGGGCACGCTCGATCTCGCGCATGCGCTCGCCGAAAACGGCGTGCGCTTCCGGCCTGGCCTGCTGGCGCGCGCGCATCTCGGCGTGCTGTATGTCGACGAAGTGAACCTGCTCGCCGACGGGCTCGTCGACACGCTGCTCGACGTCGCCGCGAGCGGCGTGAACATCGTCGAGCGCGATGGCGTGTCGCACGCGCACGACGCGCGCTTCGTGCTGGTCGGCACGATGAATCCCGAGGAGGGCGAGCTGCGCCCGCAGTTGCTCGACCGCTTCGGGCTGATGGTCGAACTGGAGAACTGCTTCGACGCCGTGCAGCGTGAGCGGATCGTGAAGGCGCGACTCGCGTTCGATCTCGATCCCGACGCGTTTCGCGCGCATCACACGTCCGCTCAGCGCGAACTCGCGGAGCGGATTCACGCGGCGCGCGCCCGGCTGCCGGCGCTGGATTTCGACGATGCGGTCCATGCGCGCGTCAGCGCGCTGTGCATCGACGCGGCCGTCGACGGGTTGCGTGCCGATCTCGTGATGCTGCGCGCCGCGCGTGCGCTGGCCGCGCTGGAACAGGCCGCGGCGGTGACGGTGTCGCACGTGGAGCGCGTGGCCGAAGCCGTGCTGCGGCACCGGCGCCACGCGGGACCGCCGCCGTCGCACCAGTCGTCGCAACACGATCGCGAACGCGACGACCGTTCGCCGCCGGAGCCGCGCCAGCGGCCCGACGACCGACCGCCCGAAACGGGCCACACGAAGGCCGACGCGTCGGCATCGCAGGGCGACTGGGGCTACCTGCCGCCCGAACCGGTCGGGCTGCGCGACGTGAAAAGCGTGGTGCCGCTGCCGCTAAAAAAACGCTGAGCCATCGAGCCGGCGCCGCCGCGAACGCGATTCGCGGTCCTCGATGGCAGTCAGGCGCAGCGGCGCGTGTGCCGGGCACGGTGCGCGCGGGCACTGCCATTGCATGGCCGGCGACGCTCGCCGCGAAGCGCGGCGGCCCGCTGCATCGCGATCATCTGCGCTATGGCAAACGCGCGGGCACGCCGCACGCGCTGCATTGCTTCGTGCTCGACTGTTCGGCGTCGATGCTGTCGCGCGACCGGCTCGCGCTCGCGAAGGGGCTGATCGTCGCGTATTTCGACCAGGCCGCGCGCGCGCGCGTCGAAACCGCGTTGGTCTGCTTCGGCGGCAACGGCGCCGCGCGGCGCTTCGGCCCGGCCGTGCCGCGCTGGTGGAATGCGCGCTGGCTCGAGCCGGTCGACGGCGGCGGCGGCACGCCGCTCGCGGACGGCATCGCGGCCGTCGCGCAGTTGCTCGCCCGCGCGGCCCGGCGCGAGCCCGGCAAAGCGCGCTGGCTGTGGGTGCTGTCCGACGGGCGCACACGCGACACGCCGGCCAAACCCGCGGCGGCCGATCACGTCGTGTTCGTCGACTTTGACGATGCGGCCGTGCCGATCGGGCAGGGCGTGCGGCTCGCCGCGGCGTGGGGCGCGCAGTGGGTGACGGCCGACGCGCTTCGCATGGATCTCGCCGGCTGATGGCCGGCGGGCGGTGCGCTATGATCGCCGCTTCTGCTCCCGCTTCTGCCCACTGGAAACCCCCGCCATGCAAGTACTGGTCGATGCCGACGCGTGTCCCGCCGTCATCAAGGACATGCTGTTTCGCGCCGCGCGTCGCGCCGAGATCCACGTGACGCTGGTCGCGAATCAGTTTCTGCGCACGCCGCCGTCGCCGTTCATCAAGGCCGTGCAGGTGCCGGCCGGCTTCGACGTGGCCGATGCGCGCATCGTCGAGCTGGCTGAACCCGGCGATCTCGTGATCACGGCCGACATCCCGCTGGCCGCCGCCGTTCTCGACAAGGGCGCGCATGCGCTCGACCCGCGCGGCAACTGGTTCAGCCGCGAGAACATCGAGGAACGCCTGTCGACGCGCGCGATGATGGACCAGTTGCGCAGCGCGGGCATCGACACGGGCGGGCCGGCGCCGTTCAGCGCGCGCGACGGCAAGGCGTTCGCATCGCAATTCGACCGGTTCGTGGCGCGTCACGGCAAGCCGTGACGGCACACGGCGGCGCCCGGCCAGGATGCAGGTTCGCGCCGACGCTGCTATCGTGTTGCGCGAACCCCAGAACAGGAGCGCACGCGTGTCACCGACCCAACTTCTCGTTCCGACCTACACCCAGATGCTGCGCGCGCAGTCCGCGTGGCTCGACAAGGCCGTCGCGCACCGGCAGTCCGCCGGCGGCGAACCCGACGCGGTGATGACGCTGAGGCTGGCGCCCGACATGTATCCGCTCGCCGCCCAGGTGCGCTTCTCGTGTTTCCAGGCGATGGAGCCGGTCCACCGGCTGCGCGGCGAGCCGCTGCCGGCGGCGTTGCTGGCCTTGCGCGAAGCGGGCTGGAACGCCGATGCGCAACCCGGTTCGCCGGACGATGCGCAGGCGATCATCGCCGGCACGCTTGCCTTTCTCGGCGAACTCGCGCCGGATGCGCTCGACGGCGGCGCAGCGCTGCCGATCACGCTCGAACTGCCGAACGGGATCGCGTTCGACATGACGGGCGAACAGTACGTGCGCGACTGGGCGCTCCCGCAGTTCTACTTCCACGCGATCGCTGCATACGCGATCCTGCGCCATCACGGCGTCGAGCTCGGCAAGGCCGATTACGTGCCGCACATGCTCGCGTACGTCCGGCCGGGCACGATTCCGCAAGGCTGACCCGGCCGCTCGGGCGGCCGCGAAGCGACATGACACGGGCACTGTTCATCTGCAGCCGCAACCGGCTACGCAGCCCGACGGCCGAAGCGGTGTTCGCCGCGTGGCCCGGCATCGAAACCGACTCCGCGGGCCTCGCGCCCGACGCGGACGTACGGCTGTCCGTCGAGCAACTCGACTGGGCGGAAATCGTGTTCGTGATGGAGCACGCGCACAAGGCGCGCCTGTCGGCGCAATTCGGCGCGCATCTGAAGCACCGGAAGATCGTCTGCCTCGACATCCCCGACCGCTACGCGTTCATGCAACCCGAACTCGTCGCGCTGCTCGAACGCAAGGCCGGCCCGTTCCTGCGCGCGTAATCGCCGCGTTCGGAACCCGAGCCGGCGTCGACCTCAGCGAAGCGGCCCGCTCACGAACGCGGAAAAACAGTCGAGCCGCAGCAACTCGATGATCTTGCGCGTCGGCACGCTGGCTCGCAGCGTGTCGAGCCGGTCGACGGTGAACCACTTGCAGCGGGCGATCTCGTTGCTCGCGCGCGGCGTCAGGTACGCCGGCACGTCGGCCACGAACACGTGATGCAGCTTCGTCAGCCCGCCGAACTGCACCGCGTAGTCGAGCGCAAGCCCCTCCAGCCGGGTTTCCTCCGCGAGTTCCCGCTGCGCCGCTTCGAGCGGCGTCTCGCCGCGCCGGATCGTGCCGCCCGGCAGCGACCAGCGCGCCGCGGTGCGCGCGACCAGCAGCACGCTGCCGCGCTGGCGGCACACGATCGTGGCGCGTTCCTTGATGACGGCGAGGGTATCCGGCCCGGTGCTCATGTTCTGGCAAAACAGGTGCTGAATCGTGGAGGAAAGACACGTCGGCGGCGCGGGGTCCGGCAGCAGGCGGCGACGGCATGCAAGCCGCCGCGCCGATGTTACCTGCCGTTCGTGACAGTCGCGTGCACTTGGCCGCGCCACGGACGACAGCTCACGCTTGCGTGTAGATCCCGCTGCGCGCCGGCTTCGCGCGGCGCGAATGGCGGCGCTTGTGAACCGCACGCCGGTGATGAGGAGACGGCGCTGTGACGTGCCGGCGTGCGGGCGCGGGCCGAGCCGCCGGCGCGGCAGCGTGTGGCGCCGCGCCCGGCATGCCGGTTTGTCCTTCGCCGAAGTGGAAAGTCTGGTTTTGCGCGTGCGCGACGCCCAGCGTCGACGCCAGCACGAAGGCCGCCAGCCATAACCGTTTCATGAAAATTCCGCCTTGTATTGGTGAGGATGAATATTGCCCGCCAGCTTAGCCAACGGCGGGGCGCGACCGCAACCGGCGTGCGTTCGGTGTGTGCCACTTGCGCATGCCGATGTGGTCGGCGCGGCAGCCGGGTCCATCCGGGCTTGACAACATAATTCCTGAGTGTGAATATAAATTCACGCACAAGAATTATTCACCGAATCCGGAGCAGCCGCGCCGCAAGCGCCGGGCCGCCGGAACCGGCAGTCCGATCAACCGGAACCAGGAGCGAGACGCATGGCGGAACACGAGCAGCAGGGCGCGCTGGCGGGATTGCGCATCATCGATCTGTCGCGGGTGCTGGGCGGGCCGTACGCGACCCAGATCCTCGCCGATCACGGCGCGGAAGTGATCAAGATCGAACCGCCGTCCGGCGACGAGACGCGCACGTGGGGCCCGCCGTTCGACGGCGACACCGCGTCGTACTTCCTCGGCGTGAACCGCAACAAGCTCGGCATCGCGCTCGACCTGACGCAGCCGGCCGATCGCGAGCGGCTGCTCGGGCTGCTCGAACACGCGGACGCGCTGGTCGAGAACTTCAAGATCGGCACGATGGAGCGCTGGGGGCTCGGGTTCGACGCGCTGCATGCGCAGTTTCCGCGCCTCGTCCATTGCCGCGTGTCGGGTTTCGGCGCGGACGGCCCGCTCGGCGGGCTGCCGGGCTACGACGCGGCCGTGCAGGCGCTCGCGGGGCTGATGAGCGTCAACGGCGAAGCCGGCGGTGCGCCGCTGCGCGTGGGCGTGCCGATCGTCGATCTCGTCACGGGGCTGAACGCGGCGCTCGGCGTGCTGATGGCGCTGCGCGAACGCGACGTCAGCGGCCGCGGCCAGTTCGTCGAATCGACGCTGTTCGACTGCGCGCTGTCGATCCTCCATCCGCATACGCCGAACTTCTTCCATTCCGGCAAGGCGCCCGTGCGCACCGGCAACGCGCATCCGAACATCACGCCGTACGACAGCTTTCCGACGGCGGGCGTCGATATCTTTCTGGCGGTCGGCAACAACGGGCAGTTCGCCGCGCTGTGCGACGTGCTCGGCACACGCGAGTGGCTCGACGATCCGCGTTTCGCGGACAACCGCGCGCGCAGCCAGAACCGCGCCGCGCTGCGCACGCTGCTCGAAACGGCGCTGGCCGCGCACGACGGCGCCGCGCTCGCCGAGCAACTGATGCGCCGCGGCGTGCCGTGCGCGCCGGTGCTCGGGCTCGATGCGGCGCTCGACCACCCGCATGTCGCGCATCGGCGGATGAAGGTCGAGCTGGGCCGGCATCGCGGCATCGCGTCGCCGATCAAGCTCGGCCGCACGCCGGCCACGTACCGGCGTCCGCCGCCTGCGCTGAACGAACATGCGGCGCAGGTGTTTGCGGACGAAAAAGGCAACGACAACGACGACGACCGCCGGACCTGACCGGCATCGCGGCTGCCGGCCGCGCCGCACCGCGGCGCATGGCCGTGCGCGCCGACACATCATCATTCGCACATCACGCCGGCCCGCGCGTCGACACGCACCGACTTGCGCACCGGCTGAAGAGGAGACGCATCATGCTCGCATGGATCGGCGCGGTCGCCATCGTCGCGCTGTTCGGCCTGATCATCACGAAGCGGCTGTCGCCGCTCGTCGCGCTGATCGTCGTGCCGGTGGCCGCGTCGCTCGCGGCCGGTTTCGGGCTGCAGACCGGCAAGTTCGTCGTGCACGGCGTACAGAACATCGGTCCGATCGCCGGGATGTTCGTTTTTGCAATTCTATTTTTCGGAATCCTCACCGACGCGGGGATGCTCGACCCGATCATCGCCGGCGTGCTGCGCGTGATCGGCTGCCATCCGCCGCGCATCGTGATGGGATCGGCCCTACTCGCGCTGCTGATCCATCTCGACGGTTCGGGCGCGGTCACGTTCCTCGTCACGCTGCCCGCGATGATGCCGCTCTATACGCGTCTCGGGATGGATCGCCGCATCCTCGCGTGCGTCGCGTCGATGGCGGCCGGCGTCAACTTCCTGCCGTGGGTCGGGCCGATGCTGCGCGCGTCGGCCGCGCTGCACATTCCGGGTTCGGCGATTTTCACGCCGATGATTCCGGTGCAGATCGTCGGGCTCGCGTTCGTGTTCGGCACCGCCTACGTGCTCGGCGTGCGCGAGGCGAAACGGCTCGGGCTCGACCGTGCCGGCGCGGCGTCGCTCGCGATCGCGCCGCGCGAGCTGACCGACGCCGAACGCGCGTTGCGCCGGCCGGGACGATTCGGGATCAACGTCGCGCTGACGCTCGTCGTGCTCGTCACGCTGGTGTCGGGCATCGTCGACCCGATGGTGATGTTCATGCTCGGCACGGTTGCCGCGCTCGTGATCAATTACCCGGACGTACAGGCGCAGCGCGAGCGGATCGACGCGCATGCGAAGGCCGCGCTGATGATGGCGAGCGTACTGCTCGCGGCCGGTGCGTTCACGGGCATCATGTCCGGCACCGGGATGCTGAAGGCGATGGCCGAGGTCGTCGTCGCGCACGTGCCGGTCGAGCATGCGCGCCACATGCCGTTCGTGCTCGGGCTGCTGTCGATGCCGCTCAGCCTGCTGTTCGATCCCGATTCGTTCTACTTCGGCGTGCTGCCCGTGCTCGCGGAAAGCGGCAAGCTGCTCGGCGTGCCGCCGATCCAGATGGCGCAGGCCGCGCTGCTCGGCCAGATGACCACGGGCTTTCCGGTAAGCCCGCTCACGCCCGCGACGTTCCTGATCGTCGGCCTGACCGGCGTCGAGCTCGCCGAGCATCAGAAATTCACGATTCCGTTCCTGTTCGCCGCCACCGTGCTGATGGTATTCGCCGCGGTCGCGACGGGCGTGTTTCCATTGTGAGCGGCGCGGCCGTTCACGCTTGCCGGGAGAGCAGTCCATGCAGTTCGACCTGACCGACGACCAGCGCGCGATCGAAAGCGCGATCGAGAAAATCTGCGAGCGCTTCGGCGACGACTACTGGCTCGAACGCGATCGCGCGGGCGGGTTTCCGGCCGATTTCCACGCGGCGCTCGCCGACGCCGGATGGCTCGGCATCGCGATGGATCCGGCCTACGGCGGCGCCGGGCTCGGGATGACCGAGGCGGCGCTGATGATGCGCACGATCAGCGCATCGGGCGCCGGCCTGTCGGGGGCGTCGGCCGTCCATATGAACATCTTCGGGCTGAACCCGGTGCAGGTGTTCGGCAACGACGCGCAGAAGGCCCGCTTCCTGCCGCCGCTGATCGCCGGACGCGACAAGGCGTGCTTCGCGGTGACCGAGCCCGACGCGGGCCTCGACACCACGCACCTGACCACGCAGGCGCGCCGCGACGGCGACCACTACGTGCTGAGCGGGCGCAAGATCTGGATCTCGACCGCGCAGGTGGCGAACAAGATGCTGATCATCGCGCGCACGACGCCGCTCGACCAGGTCGCGAAGCCGACCGACGGGCTGAGCCTGTTCTATACCGACCTCGACCGTTCGTGCATCGAAGTGCGCGAAATCGAGAAGATGGGCCGCAAGGCGGTGGATTCGAACATGCTGTTCGTCGACAACCTGCGCGTGTCGCGCGACGACCTGATCGGCAACGAAGGCGACGGCTTCCGCTATCTGCTGCACGGCCTGAACCCCGAACGGATCCTGATCGCCGCCGAGGCGATCGGGCTGGGGCAGGCCGCGCTGCGCCGCGCGACGCAGTATGCGTGCGAGCGCGTCGTATTCGGCCGGCCGATCGGGCAGAACCAGTCGATCCAGCATCCGCTCGCGCAGGCGTGGATGCAGCTCGAGGCCGCGTGGCTGATGGTGATGAAGGCCGCGACGCGCTACGACACGGGCCAATCGTGCGGCGCGGAGGCGAACGCGGCGAAATACCTCGGCGCGGAAGCCGCGTTCCAGGCCTGCCAGACGGCGATCGCGACGCACGGCGGGATGGGGTATGCGAAGGAATACCATGTCGAGCGCTACCTGCGCGAGTGTATGATTCCGAGGCTCGCGCCCGTGAGTCCTCAACTGATCCTGTGCTACATCGCGGAGAAGGTGCTCGGGCTGCCGAAGTCGTACTGATGCGCGGCGGCTCGCCCCGCGCGCGGTTTCCCGTTCCGAATCAAGCGCTCGTCATGGACGTCAAACTCGTTGCCCGCACGCTCGACCTGTTCGAGCTGTTCGCCGCCGAACAGCGGCCGCTGCCGCTGACCGAACTCGCGCGCCTGCTCAATGTGCCGGCGTCGAGCTGCCTCGCGATGGCGCGCACGCTCGTGAGCCGCGGCTATCTGTACGAAGTGCGCAAGCGCGGCGGCTACTATCCGACGCGGCGCCTGCAGACGGTCGCCGCCGCGATCGACGCGACCGATCCGGTCGTCGACATCGTCCATCCGCACCTCGTCGCGCTGCGCGACGCGAGCCGCGAAACCGCCGTACTCGGCAAGATCCAGGGCGCGTCGGTCACGTACCTCGACGTCGTCGAATCCGAGCAGGCGATCCGTTATACGCGCCAGCCGGGCGAGCTGCGCCCGCTGCATGCGAACTCGATCGGCAAGGCGATCTTCGCGGAACTCGCAAGCGATGCGCAGCAGGCGCTCGGCGCGCAACTGCCGTTCGAACGCTTCACCGACGCGACGGTGGCCGACCTGCCGGCGCTCGTCGCGCAGACCGCGCGGTTTCGCGAACTCGGCTGGGCGGAGAACTTCGGCGAGAGCGCGCCCGAGCTGTCGGCGATCGCGGTCGCGCTGACGCTCGACGGCGACTGGTACGGGCTGTCGGTCGTCGGGCCGACCGAGCGGATTCGCCAGCATCGCGACACGCATGCGGCGCTGCTCGTCGACGCGAAGGCGCGGCTGCTGGCCGAGCACGCGCGCGGGTAGGGCAGCGGCGCCCGCCGAAGACGGCAGCGGGCCGCCGCCGGCGTGCGGTCCTGCCACGCCGAAAACGACCCGCCGCGCGTCACGCGCCAGCCCGTTACGACGTCACGACTTCACCCACACGCCGCCCGCGCTCGGGTTGTCGCCCTGCGTCCACCATTTCGCGCAATACTTCGCGCCCTGATACGTCACGCACGTGCCGCCCGAGTAGGCGGTCGTCGCCGACCACGTGGGCGTGCCGCCGCCGACCGGCTTCCACACGGCCGCCTGGCCGGGCACGTCGCCCTGCGTCCACCATTGCGCCTGATACGTCGTGCCCTGGTAGGTGACCGTCGCGCCGGCCGTATAGACCTGACCGGCCGCCCACGGTGCGCCCGGCTGCGGCGTGCCGCCGTCCGAGCCGCCGCCGTAGTTCGGATCCTGCGTCACGCCCGCTCCCCACTTGCCATCGAGCTTCTTGAAGATCGCCGCGAACGCGTACGGCTGCTGCGCGACGCCCGAGCAGGTCGGCGACGCATACGTGCCGCCGGACGGGCACGCCTGATCGCGGCCGACCGACCAGTTGCCGAAGAAACCGTAGCCGTTCGCGACTGCCGCGTTCAGCACGGTCTGCGCATTCGCGAGCGTGAACGTTTCGCCCTGCACGTCGTTTGCGCCGATCATCGGCGTGACGCCGACCATCTGCCACAGCTGCGCATTGGTTTTCGGCTGGCCGGCCGACTTGAACGCCGTGTCGAGCTGCGAGTAGAGCGCCTGCGCGGCGCTGATCGCCGCGGCGCCCATGTCGAGGTTCGCCGGGCCGTAATCCATCGCCATCACGTTGACCGCATCGAACGCGGTCTTGTTCGCGATGGCCGCGTTGACGACGTTCACGCCGTCCTGCGTGAGCCCGGTCGGCATCGTCGGCAGCGTCAGCGTCACGTGCAGCGGCTTGCCCTTCGCCGCGTAGTCGGCCTGCAGTTGCGCGACGGCCTGGAAGTTGCGCACGACCGCCGCCGTGTCCTGCTGCGACGCGCCCTCGATGTCGAAGTCGATATGGGTGAGGCCGTACGTATCGATCACCGTCTGGTATGCGGTTTTCAGCGCGGGGACCGTCGAGCACGCCTGCATCAGCGGCGTGCCGTTCGCACCGCCGAACGACACGGCGACTTCGCCGCCTTTCGCGCGGTAGCTCGCGATCGACGTGGACAGTGCGGTCAGCAGGCCGCCGCTCGCGCCGTTGCCGATCGGCTGCACGCCGCCCCACGACGGCGCGCAGCCGTTGCCCGCGACCACGAACGCGAGCGTGAACTGCTGGATGCCCTGCCGCACGCCGATCTGATCGACCAGCGGTGTCGGATAAAGCGTCACGTCGACATAGGGCGCATAGACGCCGGCACCTTGCGACACGCTCGCCATCGCGAGCAGACAACCCGCGGCAAACGCACGCGGAACGAAATGCGGCAACACATTGTTGTTCATTCTGTGTTCTCCAAATGGAAGAGGGATACGCTGGCCTGCGTATCGCCGCCGACGGGGCAGGCACGTGCCCCGTCGGCGGCGTGCCTATCTTGGAGGATTCGCGGCGAATAGGGAATTTAGGTGTTCTTCTTTTTGTTATTCGATTCCGGATACGTAACGAATTTGCCGATTCGGTCGTATTTCGAAACGCAGGCGGGCACTTTTTCCGACCGATTGCGCGACGCGGTGCGCATGGACCGGTTCCAGCGAACCGGCGACGCGCCGGCATGCCGATGACCGGTGCGCGCGTATTCGCATTCACGCGAGAGCGCCGCCGGATGCGGTATGCGCGCCGCGCCCGGCGCGGCGGCATTCAGCGATACCAGCGCGGCGTGTAGACCCATTCGCGAGCGTTGCCGATCGCGAAGCGCCGCGTCGTCGACGAGCCGACGATCACCATCGTGCGCATGTCGACCTGGTCGCCGCGTAGCGCGCCGAGGGTCGTCGTCGAAAGCGTCGCGCCCGGCCGGCCGATGTCGCGGCCGAGCACGACCACCGTGTCGGCCGCACGATGCGTGCGCACGATATCGAGCGCGCGGTCGAGCTGCCACGGCCGCGCGCGCGAAATCGGGTTGTAGAAGGCCATCACGAGATCGGCTTGCGCCGCATGCCGCAAGCGTGTCTCGATCACGTCCCACGGCTTCAGGTTGTCCGACAGCGAGATCGCGCAGAAGTCGTGGCCGAGCGGCGCGCCGGCCTGTGCGGCCGTCGCGAGCGACGCCGAGATGCCGGGCTCCACGCGCAGGTCGACCGCGGCCCATTGCGGGTCGCGCGCTTCGTCGAGCGCTTCGAGCACGGCCGCGGCCATTGCAAATACGCCGGGGTCGCCCGACGATACGACCGCGACGCGCCGGCCCTCGGCCGCCAGTTCGAACGCATGGCGCGCGCGCTGCATTTCCTCGCGATTGTCGGTGCCGTGCACGCGCTGGTCCGCCCGAAACGGGCCGGCCATGTTCACGTAGGTCGTATAGCCGAGGATGTCGGTCGCGTCCGCGAGCGCCGTGCGCGCGGCCGGCGTGAGCCATGCGGCCCCGCCCGGGCCGAGACCGAGCACCGTCAGGCGGCCGCGTGCGCGGCCGAGCGTGGCCGGGTCGACCGGATGCGACGCGACCGCGCACGCGAGACCGTGCGATGCCGCACGCATCGTGTAGGTGACGCGCAACGCGCGGCCGAGCAGCGTGGCGGCGTCGGCATCGGCGGCCGCGTCGTGGTCGCTATCGCCATCGATGAAACGCAGCGGCACGTCGAGCGTGCTCGCCGCTTCTTCCAGTGCGGGGTCGCCGATCGCCGACGCCGGCGCGACGATGGCCGCGAGCGCCAGCCGCGCGAGACCCTGCGCGTCGAGCGCGGCTGCGATGCGCACGGCCAGCGCGTCGTCGGCATGCACGGCATCCGCGGCGACGCCGACCACCACGCTGCGCGGATGAATCACGAGTTCGTCGCGCGCGCCGCGCCACGCGTCGGGCGTCACGCGAATCGCGTGCGCCGCCGCGGCATCGCGCGGCAGCGCAACCGCGTCGAGCCAAGGCGCGGCGCCGTCGATGCGCGTCGACGCGCCCGCGAGCAGGTCGGACACGAAGCGCTTGCCCTGCGCGAGATCGGCGAGCGCATAGCCTTCCGGCGGATTGAGCACGCACGCGCCGAAGCGCAGTTCGCCGCTCGTCGTGATCGACGGCGCGACGCCGACGCATTCGGCAATGTCGCGCGCGATCGCGTTGACGCCCGTCAGCCCGCCGAGCAGCGGCACGACGGCCGAACCGTCCTCCGCGACCGCGAGCACCGGCGGCTCGACGCCCTTGTCGGCGAGTGCGGGCGCGAGGCAGCGGATCACGATGCCGGCCGCGCACAGCGCGACGATCGGCAAGCCGCGCGCATAGAGTTCGCGCAGGTGCGCGCCGAGTTCGTCGAACGGCACGTCGGCGTCGACGCGCGATGCGAGGCCGTGCACACGGGCGCCCGGGTAACGCGCCTGGATCCGTCGCGCGGTATCGAGCGCGCCCGCGCCGAGAATCACGATCGCGGGCGGTGTCGTCATCCTTGCCATTTTTCCCCCGGCACGACGAGCAGCGAGAAATACGGCGACGCCATCGGATCGACCTCGTCGAGCGGCACGATGCGCTGGTTCGCCATCGTCGCGCGCTCGACGTACAGCGTGCGCTTCGCGAGCCCGAGTTCGTCGAGCACGCGCCGCACCTTGTCGAAATTGCGGCCGAGTTTCATCACGACCGCTGCATCGGCCCGCGCGAGCCGCTCGCGCAGTTCGTGCTCGGGCAGCACGCCCGACAGCACCGACAGGCTCTGGTTGCGATAGACGAGCGGCTGGCCGAGCACGGCCGTGCCGCCGAGCATCGCGCACACGCCCGGGATCACCTCGGTGTCGTAACGCGGCGCGAGGCGGTCGTGCAGGTACATGTACGAGCCGTAGAAGAACGGATCGCCTTCGCAGATCACCGCGACGTCGCGGCCTGCATCGAGGTGCGCCGCGACGATCTCGGCCGCGGTGTCGTAGAAATCGGCGATCACGGTCTCGTAGCACAGCGGCGGCGGCAGCGCCTCGGTCGTCACCGGATAGACGAGCGGCAGTTGCGTCTGCCCGTCGAGCAGGTGCGCCTCGACGATGCCGTACGCGTTGCCTTTCTTGCCCTTCGCGACGAAATACGCGACCACGGGCGCCGCCTGCAGCACGCGTAGCGCCTTGATCGTCATCAGTTCGGGATCGCCGGGGCCGACCCCGACGCCGAACAGCCGTCCGCGCGCGCTCGTCATTCGACCTCCGTTGCCAGCGCATTGACCGCCGCGGCGGCCATCGCACTGCCGCCGCGCCGGCCGAGCAGCGCGACGTACGGCACGCCGCGGCTGTCGGCATCGAGCATCGCCTTCGATTCGGCCGCGCCGATGAAGCCGACCGGGAACCCGACGATCAGCGCGGGGCGCGGCGCGCCGGCGTCGATCATGTCGAGCAGATGGAACAGCGCGGTCGGCGCATTGCCGATCACGACGACGCTGCCCGCGAGATGCGGGCGCCACAGTTCGAGCGCGGCGGCCGAACGCGTGGTGCCGAGGTGTCGCGCGAGATCGGGCACCTCCGGCTCGCCGAGCGTGCAGATCACGCGGTTGGCCGCAGGCAGCCGCGCGCGCGTGATGCCTTCGGCGACCATCCTCGCGTCGCACAGGATCGGCGCGCCGGCCGCGAGCGCCGCGCGGCCGGCCGTGCCGGCACCGTCCGAGAAGCGCAGGTCGTACACGACGTCGACCATCCCGCACGCGTGGATCACGCGCACCGCGAGTTTCTCGAGATCGGGCGGAACCCGCGACAGGTCGGCCTCGGCGCGAATCGTCGCGAACGACTGGCGGTAGATTTCCTGCCCGTCGCGAATGTAGTCAAGCATCGGTGGTGTCCTGGCTGTGCCGCGCGTCCATGAGTCGGACCGCGACCTGGTCAATCGTCAGATGGCGCGCGAGGGGGGCGCCGAGGCCCGCGGCCGCGTCGCGCCGGTAAAGGTCGTAATGCGCGGGCGCCACCGCGACGAGCGTATGTGCGGCCGGGTGCGGCAGCGCGCAATGGCGCTCGCATCCGGTCAGATGCACGTCGAGCGGATGGCCGACGCGCGCGGCGAGCGCGCGCGCGTCGTGTTTCGTGTCGGCGCGCGCTTTCGCGCAGCCCGTGCTGCCGGTGCAGGCGACGAGCGTCGCCAGCGGGTCGGTCGAGGTGCACACGAGGCCGAGCGACGCGAGTGCTTCGCGCGTCGCGGCCGCGCGCGCGTTCGGCACGCCGTGCATGAACACGCCTTGCCACGGCGTCATCGACAGCGTGCCGTCGCCGTCGGCTTCGGCCAGTGCGGCGAGCTGCGCCAGTTGCGCCGCGTCGAGCCGCCCGAGCGCGAATTGCGCGCCGATGCTGCAACGCGCCGTATCGCGCGACGGGTGCGCGCCGAAACGCAACGCAGGGTCGACACGCGTGCGCCGCCACGCGGCAAGCGCCGGATCGGCCGCGAGCGGGAAGGGCAGGTAGTGCCGGGCGCGCTCGAGCAGCGCGCGTTCGCCGCACGTCGCAAGCAATGCGCGCATCCGCGTGACGTCGGCCGGCGCGAGATCGAGGAACGCGAGCAGCAGCGCGCGAACCAGTGCCACGCCCTGATCGGCCGACACGTCGACCGAAGCGGGCCGGTCGCCGCGCGCCATCGGCGGACAGCCGGCCAGCCCCGCCGCGAGGCGTACCGCGCCGTCGCCGCGGCGCCACGCGGCCAGCCAGATGTCGTGCGGATGATCGAGCGCCGCGACCGTTTCGCCGCCGTCGAGCTGGATCGAGAATTTCGGTGACAATTCGCCGCGGCGCGGCTCGCTCGCCAGCATGTCGAGCAGCGGCACGGCGAGCGCGTAGCTATCGACGAGGGCGGCGGGGTCGTGCCCGGCAAGCGGGCTCACCATCACGTTGCGGACGTCGTCGCTCGCTGCGAGCGAGGCCGTGTCGACCGCATCGGCCGTGGCGTCGTCAGCGCTTGTGCGCGGGCCGAGCCCCGCATCGAGCAACGCGCGCATCAGCGCATCGGCCACGCCGTCGCGAATGCCGCGCAGCTGGAGATTCGCGCGATTGGTCGCATCGATCGCGCCGGACCCGTACAGGCGCGCGGCGGCGGCGATCGCGCGCGCCTGGCGCGCGTGGAGCCGGCCGCCTGGCAGCTTGATCCGGCACAGTCCGCCATCGGCGGCCGCGACCACGCGCGCGAGCCCCGGGCAGGCCGACGGGCGCACGACGGGCGACGCAGGAATCGAATCGGGAGCGGAACTCAACGGGATACCGGAACAGTGTGGCGCCGCGGCCAACGCATCGGTACACCCCGCCCGACGCCGACTGGCACGCACGCACTTTCTGGCCGGCAGGTCTCCTGGCTGACAGGTCGGCGCCGGCTCCCGGCCTTCCCGGTGAAACCAGTGGCATGAGGGGGATCGGCTCGCTGTCTACAGTTGCGGGGGCAGCCACAGCGGCGCGCGAGGCGCCCTGTGTTCCCTCTTCGGCCCCGAAGGGCACCGGCGAACGAACGGCCGTAGGATACCCGATTTCGGCCACGATTCGCGATCGGCTGGCGGTTCGCGGCGGGCGAAGCCGGCAACGGTCGGGCGCGAACGGGCGGGCAGATGAAACGCGGGGTGGAACACGGTACCATGCCGTTTTTTGCAATGCGGACGACCGCATCGGCGCTGGCCGCATCGGCGCTTTCACGGCCGAGCGGCGACACGATGAAATCGAACGATGGGGAAGGATGCATGACGGCGTGGCTGACGGTAGTGGGCATCGGCGACGACGGTTACGCGGGGCTCGGACGCCACGCGCGGCGCGCGCTGCTCGACGCGACGCACGTGGTCGGCGCGAAACGGCATCTCGACATGCTGCCCGCGCGGCTGAGGGCGACGCGCGAAGCATGGCCGTCGCCGTTCGACCTGTCGGGGCTGCTCGCGCGCCGCGGCGCGCCCGTGTGCGTGCTCGCGAGCGGCGACCCGATGCTGTTCGGCGTCGGCGCGACGCTCGCCCGCGCGCTTTCTCCCGACGAATGGCGCGTGCTGCCCGCGCCGTCGTCGCTGTCGCTCGCGGCCGCACGCCTCGGCTGGGCGCTGCAGGACGTCGGCGCCGTGTCGCTCGTCGGGCGTCCGCTCGCGATGCTGGCCCGCCACCTGCTGCCGGGCCGGCGCCTGTTCGTGCTGAGCGCCGACGGCCGCACGCCGGCCGCCGTCGCGGCCGAACTCGCCGCTCGCGGCTTCGGGCCGACGCGCGTCAGCGTGTTCGAACACCTCGGCGGCCCGCTCGAACGACGGATCGATGGCCTCGCGCAAGACTGGAGCGTCGCCGAAACGGCCGCGCTCAATCTCGTCGCGCTCGACTGCCGGGCGGCCCCGGACGCGCCGCGCCGCGCGCTCACGCCCGGCCTGCCCGACGACGCGTACCGCCACGACGGCCAGCTCACCAAGCGCGACCTGCGCGCGATGACGCTCGGGCGCCTCGCACCCGCGCCCGGCGAACTGCTGTGGGACGTCGGCGCGGGCAGCGGCTCGATCGGCATCGAATGGATGCGCGCGCATCCATCGTGCCAGGCGATCGCGATCGAAGCGCATGCGGAGCGGCAACGCTTCATCGAACACAACCGCGATACGCTCGGCGTGCCGGGCCTGCAACTCGTCGCGGGCCGGGCGCCCGATGCGCTTGCGGGGCTCGCCACGCCCGACGCGATCTTCATCGGCGGCGGCGCGACGGCGCCCGGCGTGCTCGACGCCTGCTGGGCGTCGCTGAAACCCGGCGGGCGGCTGGTCGCGAACGCGGTCACGCTGCAGGGAGAAACGGCGCTCGCCGCGTGGCGCGATGCGCATGGCGGCACGCTCACGCGCGTGTCGCTCGCGCATGCCGAACCGCTCGGCCGCTTCGACACGTGGCGACAGCCGTTGCCGGTCACGCTGTACGACGTGCGCAAGCCCGATGCGGCCGACTCGTCGACCATGTCGAATCCGTCGAACGCAACGAACCCAATGGACGCGTGATGCGCGACGAAACCCCCGAACGGCCCGCGCCGCTGCGCTTCGGCTACACGACCGGCAGCTGCGCGACCGCGACGTCGCTCGCTGCTGCGCGGCTGCTGCTCACGGGCCGCACAGACGACGCGGTCGAGATCGTGCTGCCGAAGGGACAACGCGTGATGATGCGGCTCGAATTCTGCCGCGCCACGGCCGACGGCGCCGAAGCCGGCACGATCAAGGATGCCGGCGACGACCCGGACGTCACGCACGGCGCGCTGATCTTCGCGCGCGTCGCGCTCGCGGCGGCGCCCGGCGTGCGCTTTCATGCGGGGCCGGGCGTCGGCACGGTCACGCGCGCGGGCCTGACGCTGCCGGTCGGCGACCCGGCGATCAACCCGGTGCCGCGCCAGATGATGACCACGCACCTGGAAGCGCTCGCCGCCGAGCAGGGCTACGCGGGCGGTTTCGACGTAACGATCGGCGTCGAGGGCGGCGAGGCGCTCGCGCTGAAGACGATGAACCCGCGCCTGGGCATCGTCGGCGGGCTGTCGATCCTCGGCACGACCGGCATCGTGCGGCCGTTTTCGTGTTCGGCCTATATCGCGTCGATTCATCAGGGCATCGACGTCGCGCGGGCGAACGGCATCGCGCACATCGCCGCCTGCACGGGCAACGCGAGCGAGGACGCGATGCGCGCGCACTACGGTCTGCCCGACATGGCGCTGATCGAGATGGGCGATTTCGCGGGCGCGGTGCTCAAGCACCTGCGGCGCGCGCCGGTCGCGCGCCTGTCGATGTGCGGCGGCTTCGGCAAGCTGAGCAAGCTCGCGGCCGGCCATCTCGACCTGCACAGCCGCCATTCGAGCATCGACCTGCCGCTGCTCGCGCAGTGGGCGGCCGAAGCCGGCGCGAGCGATGCGCTGCAGGCCGCGATGCGCGCCGCGAACACGAGCCAGGAAGCGTTGAAACTGGCGCGGGCCGACGGAGTGCCGCTCGGCGATCTCGTTTGCGCGCACGCGTTGCAGGTGGCGCGCGACATCGTGCCGCCGTCGGTCGCGGTCGAGATGTTCGCGATCGACCGGCAGGGCCGCTTCGTCGGGGAGGCGCGATGAGCCCGCGCATCCTGCTGCTCGGCGGCACCGGCGATGCGCTGAAAATCGCGCGCGCGCTTGGTCCGCATCATGTCTATAGTCTCGCCGGCCTCGGCAAGGCGCCCGACGACTTGCGCTGCGACGTGCGCGTCGGCGGTTTCGGCGGTGCGGCGGGGCTGACCGCATATCTTCGCGACGCCGGCATCGGCCTCGTGCTCGACGCAACGCATCCGTACGCCGCGCAAATCAGCGCGAACGCGGCGGCGGCCACGCGCGATGCAGGCGTGCCGCTATGGGCGCTGCGCCGTGCGCCGTGGACGCCGCAACCGGGCGACGACTGGCGCATGGTCGACGACTGGGCCGGCATCGAGGCCGCGCTTGCCCCGTTCAAACGGCCGCTGTTCACGCTCGGCCGCGAACCGCTCGCGCATCTCGATGCGATTCCGCCGCACCAGTTCTGGCTCGTGCGCTGCCTCGATGCCCACCCCGGCAATGCCCGCGCGCAGGTCGTTGCGGCGCGCGGGCCGTTCACGCCCGACGGCGAGCGCGCGCTGTTCGCGCTGGCGGGTATCGACGTCGTCGTCAGCAAGAACAGCGGCGGCGCGGCCACCGAGGCCAAGCTCGAGGTCGCGCGCGAACGCAGGCTGCCGGTCGTGATGCTGCGCCGGCCGCCGCTGCCCGATGCCGATCGCGCGTTCGACTCGGTCACGGCGCTCGTCGACGCACTCGATCCGGCCGCGCGCGTCTGACGCGACGCAGCGGTCATCCCACGAATTGACGGAGAAATTTCGATGACGGTGTATTTCATCGGCGCGGGCCCCGGCGACCCGGAGCTGATCACGGTGAAGGGCCAGCGCCTCGTGCGCACGTGTCCGGTGATCCTGTATGCGGGCTCGCTCGTGCCGGCCGCCGTGCTCGACGGTCATTGCGCCGAGCAGGTCGTCAACACGGCCGAACTCGATCTCGATGCGATCGTCGCGCTGCTCGCCGCCGCGCATGCGAAAGGGCAGGACGTCGCGCGCGTGCATTCGGGCGATCCGTCGCTGTACGGCGCGATCGGCGAACAGATCCGCCGCCTGAAAGCGCTCGGGATTCCATACGAAATCGTGCCGGGCGTGACGGCCACGGCCGCGTGCGCGGCGACGCTCGGCGTCGAACTGACGCTGCCCGGCGTCGCGCAGACGGTGATCCTCACGCGCTTCGCGGGCAAGACGACGATGCCGGAAGGCGAAGCGCTCGGCGCGCTCGCCGCGCATCGCGCGACGCTCGCGATCCATCTCGGCGTGCGCCATCTCGCGCGCATCGTCGACGAAGTGCTGCCGCATTACGGCGCCGATTGCCCGGTGGCGGTGATCTATCGCGCGAGCTGGCCCGACGAGGAACGCGTGACGGGCACGCTGGCCGACATCGTCGGCAAGGTGCAGGGCACGCAGATCGAGCGCACCGCGCTGATCCTGATCGGGCGCGTGCTCGACGCCGAAGGGTTCGCGGATTCGACGCTGTACGCGAGCGCGGGCTGAACGCGCCAGCGCCCGGCCCGCGGCGTCGCTCAGATCCGCGCCGCGTGCCGCGCCAGCTTCGGCGCAAACCCTGCGGCCAGCGCGAATAGCGCGACACACAGGCACGCCATCGCGACCCATGCGGGCGTCAGGTCCGCGAGATGCTGGCGAGCGCTGCTGGCCGTTGTCGGCTGGAACAGGCGCAGTTGTCGCAACTGCCGGAAAAGCTGCTGGCGGGGCTGGAAAATCCTGCGCCGGAAGCGCCTGACGGAAAGTAGCGCCGCCGGATGCGTGACGTCGGCGCACCGCGCGGGCAAAAAACTGCCCGCCGCGCAATGGGGCGGGCCGGCTCGAGCCGCGCGCGGGCCCCACACAGCGAGCCCGCGTTGCTGCCCGGTCTTAACCGCGCGCCGGGATATTGAGCCCGCGCGCGACAGCCGGACGGGCGACGAACGCGTCGAGCGCGCGCGCCACGTGCCGGAATTCGCTGAAGCCGACCAGATCGCCTGCTTCGTAGAAGCCGATCAGGTTGCGCACCCACGGGAAGATCGCGATGTCGGCGATCGTGTAGGCGTCGCCCATCACCCACTCGCGGTTCGCGAGATGCGCGTCGAGCACGCCGAGCAGGCGCTTCGATTCGGCGACGTAGCGCTCGCGCGGACGCTTGTCCTCGTAGTCGCGGCCGGCGAACTTGTGGAAGAAGCCGACCTGGCCGAACATCGGCCCGATGCCGCCCATCTGGAACATCACCCACTGGATCGTCTCGTAGCGGCCCGCGAGATCCTGCGGATTCAGCTGGCCCGTCTTGTCCGCCAGATAGATCAGGATCGCGCCCGATTCGAACAGCGGCAGCGGCTTGCCGTCGGGGCCGTTCGGATCGATGATCGCCGGGATCTTGTTGTTCGGATTCAGCGACAGGAATTCGGGCGACAACTGGTCGTTCGTGTCGAAGCGCACGAGGTGCGGCTCGTACGGCAGGCCGGTTTCCTCGAGCATGATCGACACCTTGACGCCGTTCGGCGTCGGCAGCGAGTAGAGCTGGAGACGGTCGGGGTGCTGGGCCGGCCACTTTTGCGTGATCGGAAAGGCGGACAGGTCGGGCATGAAGGTTCGCTCGTCGAAGTGAATGATCCGCGCCCGCCCGTGCCGCCGCGCTCGCGCACGGTTCGCGGCGCGGCGGCGGGGCGGAGCGCGCCGAAAGCGCCCACTGTAGCCGATCCGGGAAATCGATGCAGGCGACGGTCGGCACCGGCCGCTCAGCGTGATAGCCGTGCTCGGCGCCGCTCACGATGGGTGCCGCAAGCCACGGGCGAGCAACGCGTCTCCGTCGGCTGACGGCCGCATACGGTCCGATGCGTTTTCGTCTTGCATCGAGATACGACGTCCTAACACGCTCCGCAAACGGCTCCCCGACCCCGACTCAATCAAGTCGTCACGCAATTCATCAACAAACGGAAGCCTTTTGTCAGGGAAAGTCCCGCCCCACCTTCCGCGGTTTTTTGTTGACCGACATCGTATAACGCCGTCATGATTTCCTGACAAGAAAGGTCCCATCCACCGACCGAAGTGAGGAGACATGAACACCACCCCGATCGCTCGCCGTGTCCGCCGGATTGCACTCGCACTGGGCTTCGCGCTGTCGGCCGCCGCGGCCGTTGCAGCCCCCGTATCGCTGAACATCGTCGACGTCGCAGGCAACCTGCAGCTCACGCAGAAGGCCATCGAGGCGTTCAAGGAGAAGAACCCGAATCTCGTCGCGAACGTCACGTTCACGAACGCACCCGCGCCGCAATTGCCGGGCAAGATCAAGGCGATGCAGGGGGCGGGGCGCTCCGACATCGACCTCGTGCTGACGGGCACCGACGCGCTCGCCGCCGGCATCGAGCAGAACCTGTGGCAGAAGCTCCTGCCCGACAACGCGGCCGCGTTCCCCGGCGTACTCGACAAGTACGCGCCGGGCCCGCGCAAGATGCAGGATCTCGCGCAGGGCTACGGCCTCGAAGTCACTTACATGCCGGCCGGCCCGCTCCTCGAATACAACCCGGCGAAGGTCAGCAATCCGCCGAAGACGCCCGATCAACTGCTCGCGTGGTGCAAGGCGCACCCGAACAAGCTGATCTATGCGCGCCCGGCGAACTCGGGCCCGGGCCGCACGTTCCTGATGGGGCTGCCGTACGTGCTCGGCGACAAGAATCCGCAGGATCCGATCAACGGCTGGGACAAGACCTGGGCGTTCCTGAAGGCGCTGAACGACTGCGTGCCGTATTACCCGGGCGGCACGTCGGCGGTGATGAAGGAGCTCGGCGAAGGCACGCGCGACATGACCGTGACCGTCACGGGCTGGGACCTCAACCCGCGCGCGCTCGGCATCGTGCCGGCCGAATTCAAGATCCAGGCGTTCGACAACATGACCTGGGTCAACGACGCGCACTACATGGTGATCCCGAAGGGCGTGCCGAAGGAAAAGCTCGACGTGCTGTACAAGCTGATGAATTTCCTGCTGGAGCCGGCGCAGCAGGCGATGACCTACGACGACGGGTACTTCTATCCGGGCCCGGCGGTGAAGGGCGTGACGCTCGAGATGGCGCCCGCGCACAGCCAGGAAGTCGTGCACAAATTCGGCCGCCCCGAATACGCGAAGCTGCTCGCCGATCGCCCGCACGTGCAGCCGCTCAGCGCGCAGGCGATGGTCGCCGCGTTCCAGAAGTGGGATCGCGAGATCGGTTCGCAGAAGTCGAAGTGACGCCTGAACCGGCGGGCGCCGCGGCGCCCGCGTCGATGGAGTTCGTGGAATGAAGCACAGTTTCGAACGGTTGCGGCTCGACGGCGTGTGCCGCAGTTTCACCAATGCGCAAGGCGCGCAGGTCGCCGCGCTGAACGGGCTCGACCTCGAGATCCGGCGCGGCGAGTTCATCGCGCTGCTGGGCCCGTCGGGCTGCGGCAAATCGACCGCGCTGAACTGCATCGCCGGGTTGCAGCCGCTCACGAGCGGCGGCATCTGGCTCGACGATACGCGCATCGACGTGCTGCCGCCCGAGCGTCGCGGCTTCGGGATGGTGTTCCAGAACTACGCGCTGTTTCCGCACATGTCGGTGCTCGACAACGTCGGCTTCGGCCTCAAGATGCGCGGCGTGCCGAGGCAGGAAACGCGGCGGCGCGCGCAGCAGGCGCTCGAGCTCGTGCAGCTCGTCGGTCACGAAGGCAAGCTGCCCGGGCAACTGTCGGGCGGGCAGCAGCAGCGCGTCGCGATCGCGCGCGCGATCGTGATCGAGCCGCCGCTCGTGCTGATGGACGAGCCGCTGTCGAACCTCGACACGAAACTGCGCATCGAGATGCGCGCGGAGATCCGCCGCATCCACACGCAGCTCGAACGCGCGACGATCTACGTGACGCACGACCAGGACGAGGCGCTGTCGATGGCCGACCGCATCGTCGTGATGAAGGAGGGCGTCGTGCAGCAAGTCGCGTCGCCGAAGGACGTGTACACGCGCCCGCACAACCTGCATGTCGCGCGCTTCATGGGCTATCGCAACGTGCTGCCATTTACGCTCGAAGGAATGGCCGGCGATCACGTGAGCGTCGCGTCGGGCGGCGTGCGCCTCGCAGGCGTGCCGATGGCCGGCTTCGACGCGAAGGACGTCGTGGTCGCGCTGCGCCCCGACGACATCGAGCGCGCGGAAGAAGGCGCCGACAATGCGTTCGACGCGACCGTCGAGACGGTCGAGTACGGCGGCCGCGACTCGCTGATCCGCGCGGTCACTCCGTTCGGCGCGATCTGGGCCTGTATGGCCGGCGAGTTCACCGAAGGTGAACCGCTGCGGCTGCGCGTGGCGCCGGCACGTACGCTGGTCTATGCGGGAGACGTGCGATGAACGGGCTGCGCCAGGGGGCATGCACGTGGGCGTCCCGCCCGGAGGCCGCATGAGCACGCTCGCGACCGGCGGCGCGCCGCGCGACGCGAAAGCCTGGCTCGTCACGCCGGCGCTCGCATTCATCGCCGCGCTGTTCATCTATCCGTTCGCGTACGGCCTCGTGCTGTCGTTCCAGCCGATGAACGGCGGCGGTGCGCTCGCGAACTACGTGCAGTTCTTCACCGACACCGCGATGTGGCCGACCGTGCTCGTCACGCTGAAGCTCGCGGTGCCGGCGACGCTGCTCAACGTCGGCATCGCGGTGCCGGTCGCGTTCGCGCTGCGCCGCAATTCGCCGTACCAGAAGTTCGTCACGACGCTGCTCGTGATTCCCGTCACGCTCGGCACAGTGCTCGTCGCCGACGGGATGCTCACGTATTTCGGGCCGAACGGCTGGTTTCCGCAGGCGCTGCAGGGGCTGCACCTGTACACGGACGAAGTGCGCCTCACGCACAACTACTGGGGCGTGCTGCTGTCGCTGATCGTGTCCGGGTTTCCGTTCGCGTTCCTGCTGATGCTGTCGTACATCAGCGGCATCGACCCGACGCTCGCGCGCGCGGCCGCGACGCTCGGCGCGAACCCGTGGCAGCAGTTTCGCCAGATCTACCTGCCGCTGCTCGTGCCGGGGCTCACGATGGCCGCGTGCCTGTCGTTCGTGCAGGCGTTCTCGGTGTTTCCGTCGGCCGTGCTGCTCGGCGCGCCGGCCGGCCCGACGCGCGTGATCTCGATCGCGGCCGCCGAAGCCGCGTTCGAAAGCTACGACTATTCGCTCGCGTCGGCGATCGCGATCGTGATGGGCTTCGTGCAGTTGCTGGTGGTCGCGTCGATGCTCGGCGCGCGCCGCTTCTTCTATACGGGCGCGGTGACGGGAGGCAAGGGCTGATGGCGACCGACAATCATGCCGCTCGCACGTGGCCGCCGAAGCACGACGCACCCGACGCGCGGCCCGTCGATACGGGGAAGCCGCACCGGATGAGAAGCAACCTCGCCGGCCGCGCGTGGAAGGCGCTCGTCTGGGCGCTGATGGCGTTCTTCCTGCTGAACGTGATGCTGCTGATCGCGACCGTCGCGGTGAACTCGGTCGCGACGCGCTGGTTCGGCACGCCGTTGCCGCAGGGCTTCACGCTGCACTGGTATGCGAAAGCGTGGGAAGACTTCCAGCTCGCGAGCGTGCTGTGGGTGACCGTCGAGGTGGTCGGCGCGGTCGTGCTGCTGTCGATCGCGCTCGGCGTGCCCGCCGCGTATGCGCTCGCGCGCGTGCAGTTCCGCGGCAAGCGCTTCGCGCTGCTGGTGTTCCTGCTGCCGCTGATGGTGCCGCCCGTCACGTACGGGATCCCGATGGCGACCGTGATGTACAAGATCGGGCTCGCGGGTACGCTGCCGGGCGTGATCCTCGCGAACCTCGTGCCGGCGCTGCCGTTCGTGATCCTCGTGATGACGCCGTTCATCGAGCAGATCGATCCGAACCTCGAAGCCGCCGCGCGCATCTTCGGCGCCAACACGTGGCGCTATTTCCGTTACGTGCTGCTGCCGCTGCTGGTGCCGGGCATGCTCGCGGCCGGGCTGCTCGTGCTGGTGCGCACGATCGGGATGTTCGAGCTGACGTTCTTCACCGCCGGCCCGAGCACGCAGACGCTCGTCGTCGCGCTGTATTACGCGGTGTTCTCGACCGGCGTGCGCGCGCCGCAGTCGATCGACGCGATGGCGATGATCTACATGGCCATCACGCTCGTGTGGGTCGTGATCGCGCTGCAGTTCGTCAGTCCGACCCAGCTTGTGAGCCGCGTGAAGCAGGAGCGGCAGTAGGCGAGGCGAGGGCGTCGTACGATCGCACGAGGTCGCCAGGCAGCGTGCAATTGGTTACAAATGGATACCGCGCATGACACGCGGACGTTGCAGACTACGCGGCGTTCACCCGATCGACGGATATCCATGAAGTTTCAAACGCTGCTGACACTCGCCGGCGCCTCGACGCTGCTGGCCGCCTGCAACCTGCTCCACGACGGTCCCGGATCGAGCGACGTCGATGCCGCCGTGCGCCGCGCGCTCGAAGCGGAAAACCACGGCGGCCTGAACGCGCTGTTCGGCCAGCCGCTGCCCGTGTCGGCCGACGTCGTCTCGGCGAAACCCGACGGCGACTGCAAGAAACTCGGCGATCGCACGTATTCGTGCGACGTCGTGGTCACGTGGCGCAACGCCGATTACTCGCCGTCGCGCGCGAACCTGACCTTCGTGAAGGCGGCCGACGGCTCGTGGCAGACGTCGGGCGTCGACGCGGCGCTCGTGACGGGCACCGCGAAGTCGCTGATCGACCATATCGGCAAGGCGTGGCCGGGCAATGCGGCAAGCGGCGCGTCGGTGCCGCAGTGATGCGCGGACGGTAAGCCTTCGTTCCTTTCTCCCGGATCGACGGCATCGGCCTCGCCGGCCGCACCGCCGCATTTTTCCGATAAAAAAGGGCGCGAGCACCGCGCCTATCTCGTTTGAATGCATCCTCGGTATGCGGGCAGGGTTATAGGGAAAACCCTTATCTCAAGGTATAATCACAGGCTGAGAGAAAGGTCAAATCATGCCTGAACGTTTCCAAGCCCTTGAAAAATTTGTGTTTTCCGTCGTCGTGATGTCCGCCGTCGTGTGCTCGGCCTTCCTCGCGTACGAGCGTCACCCCGAGATCAAGATCGCGCTGCACGAAGGCGAAGCGCTGATGCGCGAGAGCGCCAAGTACTCGGTCATCTGCTCGCCGTCCAAGGTCGATCCTTGCGTCGAGATGTCCGCTTACTGAGCGGCTTTTCCGCTGTTCGGACTTGCTCCGCGTCACCGCCGGTCCGAATGCTTGACGTAGCGTCCATCAGGTATCCGGGGCCGGCCGCAACACAGGACGGATGCACGAACCCGTTACGTGCCGAGTCGCTGGCGTAAGCAGCCCCGCATTCAACAGCCCCGCCTTCGGTCGGCCCCGCTTCGAGCAATCGAGCGGGGCCGTTCTGTTTGTACGTGTCATACGACATGCCGCGGCTCGCCGCCGACGTCGCGCTCGCGTCGTCGCACACCTTTTCCGTTTCGGAAAGGCTGGTTGACCATCGATCGATTTTCGCCGTGAGCGAACGCCGTCATGATCGCCGTCATCGACAACACGATTTCATCGGAGACAGTCATGACACGCCCCCTGGACGGCATCCGCGTGCTTGAACTCGGCCAATTGATCGCCGGACCGTTCGCGGGCCGGATGCTCGCCGAATTCGGCGCGGACGTCATCAAGGTCGAGCCGCCCGGCACCGGCGATCCGCTGCGCAAATGGCGGCTGCTGCACGACGGCACGTCGGTCTGGTGGGCCGCGCAATCGCGCAACAAGACCTCGCTCACGCTCAACCTGCGCACGCCCGAAGGGCAGGACGTCGTACGCCGCCTCGTCGCCGAAACCGACGTGCTGATCGAAAACTTCCGGCCCGGCACGCTCGAAGGCTGGGGGCTCGGCTGGGACGCGCTGTCCGCGATCAACCCGGGGCTCGTGATGCTGCGCGTGTCGGGCTTCGGGCAGACGGGCCCGTATCGCGACCGCCCCGGCTTCGGCGTGATCGCCGAGGCGATGGGCGGCCTGCGCCACCTCACCGGCGAGCCGGGCCGCACGCCGGTGCGCGTCGGCATCTCGCTCGGCGATTCGCTGTCGGCGCTCCACGGCGTGATCGGCGTACTGCTCGCGTTGCGGCATCGCGAACGGCAGGGCGGCAACGGGCAGGTCGTCGACGTCGCGCTGTACGAATCGGTATTCAACATGATGGAAAGCCTGCTGCCCGAATATGCGGCGTTCGGCGCGGTGCGCGAGCCGGCCGGCAGCAGCCTGCCGGGCATCGCACCGACCAACGCATACCGCTGCCGCGACGGCAGGTACGCGCTGATCGCCGGCAACGGCGACAGCATCTTCCGGCGCCTGATGGAACTCATCGGCCGGCCCGATCTCGGCAACGATCCGGCGCTCGCGCACAACGACGGGCGCGTCGCGCAGGTCGCGCGCATCGATGCGGCAATCGGCGAATGGAGCGCCCGCCACGACCTCGACGACGTGCTCGCCGCGCTGAACGACGCGCGCATTCCGTCCGGGCGCATCTACGACGTGGCCGACATCGCGGCCGATCCGCACTACCGTGCGCGCGACATGATCGTCGACGCTGCGCTGCCCGACGGCACCCCCGTGCTCGTGCCGGGTATCGTGCCGAAACTCGACGCCACGCCCGGACGCATCGAGCGGCCGGCGCCCGCGCTCGGCGCGGATACCGATGCGGTGCTCGAATCGATCGGCATCGATGCGGCGACGCGCGACGACTGGCGCACGCGCGGCGTGATCTGAAACAGCCACCGGGACGAAGCCATGACCCACCCTCCGCAACGAATCCATCTCCACGAAGTCGCGACCCGCGACGGTTTCCAGAACGAAGCGGCGTTCGTCGACACCGACGACAAGATTGCGCTCGTCGACGCGCTGAGCGCCTGCGGCTACGCGAAGATCGAGGTCACGTCGTTCACGTCGCCGAAGGCGATTCCCGCGCTGCGCGACGCGGAGGCCGTGATGCACGGCATCGCGCGCGCGCCGGGCGTCGTCTATACGGTGCTCGTGCCGAACGTGCGCGGCGCCGAGCGCGCGCTGTCGTGCGGCGTCGACGAAGTGAACCTCGTGATGTCGGCGAGCGAGAGCCACAACCGCGCGAACCTGCGGATGACGCGCGAGCAGTCGTTCGCGCAGTTGCGCGACGTGATCGACGCGGTGCGCGGCACGGGCGTCGCGATCAACGTGTCGCTGTCGACCGCGATGGGTTGCCCGATGGAGGGCGACGTGCCGGCCGAAACGGTGCTCGCGTGGATGCAGCGCTTCGCGGATCTCGGCGTGCACGGCTTCACGCTGTGCGACACGACGGGCATGGCGTTTCCGTCGCAGGTGCGCGAATTGTCCCGCCGCGCACGCGAGCGCTTCGGCGCATTGCAGCTCACGCTGCACTTCCACAACACGCGCGGGATGGCGCTCGCGAACACGCTCGCCGCGCTCGACGCCGGCATCGACCGTTTCGACGCGTCGCTCGGCGGGCTCGGCGGCTGCCCCTATGCGCCGGGCGCGACCGGCAACGCCTGCACGGAGGAACTCGTGCACATGCTCGAACTCGACGGCTACGATACGGGCGTCGATCTCGCGGCGGTGCTCGCCGTGTCGGCACGGCTGCCCGCGCTGATCGGGCATGACGTGCCGAGCCAGATCCTGAAGGCCGGGCGCCGCTCGGACCTTCATCCGCCGCCGCGTGCCGACGCCGGCGACATGTCCGCGCAACGCGCTTTCTGAACATGAACGGGAACAGGAGCGAATTCCATGGCGCTGATTGACCGTCTCGATCATCTCGTGCTGACCTGCGTCGATCCGGAACGGACGAAGCATTTCTACACCGAGGTGCTGCAGATGCAGCTCGAAACCTTCGGCGCGGGCCGGCTCGCGTTCCGTTTCGGCAACCAGAAGATCAACCTGCACGTGCGCGGCGCGGAATTCGAGCCGAAAGCGCATGTGCCGGTACCCGGCGCGCTCGATCTGTGCTTCATCGCGTCGGTCCCGCTCGACAACGTGATCGCGCACCTTCGGCGCTTCGATTGGCCGATCATCGAAGGGCCGGTCGAACGCACGGGCGCGACGCAGAAGATCCGCTCCGTCTACGTGCGCGACCCGGACCTGAACCTGATCGAAATCTCCGAGCTGATCTGACGAACACGGTTCGGCCGCCCGCCCGAGCACCGGCACGCTGCGCGCACGGCGCGACAGTCCTTCGCCGAAAGCGGACAGGCGGGCGCCGCGCCCGCCGATTCCGGATAGCCGTGCGCGGCCGCGCTGCGGATAATGGCGCAACGGCGTCGGCCCGGCCGCCGCCTTCGCCGCGCGCACCGGACAAACCCGCCGCGCATCCGCAACCCGATCCAGGCGCTTCCCGAATGACGATCCTCTATCGCGGCATGGACCGCGCGGCGCTCGACGCCGCGTACCTGAACACGAAGGTTGTTCCCGATTTCCCGGCGCTGCTCGCGTCTTGTCAGGCGCGCAGCGCGGCGCTGTACGCGGCGACGCCCGGCCGCCGCGACCTGCGTTACGGCGCGCAACCCGCGCAGCGCTTCGACTGGCTGCCGTGCGGGCGGCCCGACGCGCCGCTGTTCGTGTTCATCCACGGCGGCTACTGGCAGCACTGCACGAAAGAGGATTTCGCGTATGCGGCGAGCGGGCCGCTCGCACGCGGCTACGACGTCGTGCTCGCCGAATACACGCTCGCGCCGGTCGCGACGATGACCGATATCGTCGGCGAGATCGGCGCGCTGCTCGACCATCTCGCGGCCGACCCCGCCGGCCTCGGTATCTCGGGACGGCCGATCCACCTGAGCGGCCATTCGGCGGGCGGCCACCTGACGGCCATGCATCGCGCGCATCCGGCCGTCGTGTCGGCGCTCGCGATCAGTCCGCTCGTCGATCTCGAACCGATCGCGCTGTGCTGCCTGAACGACAAACTGCAGCTCACCGCGCACGAAGTCGACGCATGCAGTCCGTTGCATCACATCGGGCGCGGCGCGCCGACCGTCGTTGCGGTCGGCGACGCCGAACTACCCGAACTCATCCGGCAAGCAGACGAATACGCGACGGCGTGCGAAGCCGCCGGCGAGCGGATCGCCCGCGCGTGGCTGCCCGGCATGCAGCACTTCGCGGTGCTCGACGATCTCGCGACGCCGGACGGCGCGATGCTCGCCGCATTGCACGCCGTCGCGCCGCGCTAGCCGCGCCATATCGCACGCGCCTGGCGCGGCGTATGATCGGCGTCAGGCCGGCGCGCCGACCGCGTCCCCCGCACGGCCTTCCAGGACCTCGACATGGTGAACCCGCTTCATTTCGATCTGCAGTCGCTGCGCGTGTTCGCGCTCGTCGCCGAGCACGGCAGCCTGACGAAGGCGGCCGAACACGGCCAGCTCACGCTGTCCGCGGTCAGCAAGCGCATTGCCGAACTCGAAAGCGTGACCGGCAGCGCGCTGTTCGTCCGGCATGCGCGCGGCGTCGAGCTGACGCCCGCGGGCCGCGCGCTGCTCGATCATGCGGCGAAGGTGATCGAGCAGGTCAACCGGATGGCGCACGAGATGAGCGACTACGTCGCCGGCGTGCGCGGCCACATCCACGTATGGACCAACACGTCGGCGATCGTCCAGTTCCTGCCCGCCGATCTCGCCGCGTTCCTCACCGACAATCCCGGCATCAAGGTCAGTCTCGAGGAGCGGCTGAGCCACGAGATCGTCGACGCGCTCGCGTCGGGCAAGGCCGATCTCGGCGTATTCGCCGACAACGTGCCGGCGCCCGGCATCGAACGGCGCCTGTACCGGCGCGACGAACTCGTGCTGCTCGTGCCGCGCACGCACCGGTTCGCCGCGCACGACAGCATCCGCTTCGCGGATACGCTCGACGAGGACTACGTGGGCTTGAGCGACGGCAGCTCGCTGCTCACGCGCATGACCGACGCTGCGTTCGCGGCCGAGCGCTCGCTGAAGCTGCGGATCCAGGTATCGAATTTCGACGGCGTGAGCCGGATGATCGAAGCCGGCCTCGGCATCGGCGTGCTGCCGCGCGATGCGGTGACCGGCGAGCGGGCGGCCCGGCTCGGTGTCGTGACGCTCGACGACGCGTGGGCGACGCGCACGCTGTGGGTCGGCGTGAAGGCGGGCACGGTGCTGACGACCGACGTCGCGAAGCTGTTCGATTTCATGTCCGCGCGGTAAGTGCGCTAAAACGCGATGCGTCGCGCACGCCTTTCATGCGCTCCGCGCCGATCGCCGCGTTACACCGGATTGATGTCGTCCTGGCTGCGCCGCGTGGTCAGCGGCCCGAGCACGCGCAGCGTGACGGCGACGATGCCGAGCGCGACCGAAATCACGCCGAACATCGCGCCCGCGCCGTAGTTGCCGAGCACCGGCAGCAACACGAACGGCAGCGCGCCGCTGACGATGCGCGACAGCGCATAGGTACTGCCGATCGCCGTCGAGCGCACGCGCGCCGGGAAGATCTCGGCCTGGTACACGTGATATGCATTGCTGAACACGTTCGACGCGCACGTCGTCAGGAATCCAAAGCCGACGATCAGCACGGTATTGCCCGAATACGCGAAGCACAGCCCGAACACCGCGATCGACAGGATCGACACGATCACGAGCGTGCGGCGCTCGATCCAGTTGAGCAGCGGAATCGACAGCAGCGACCCGATCGGATACCCGACGAACGACAACGCAATGAACAGCGTGCTGTCCGTCACGTCGAAACCGCGGCTCTTCACGACCGTGCCGGCCAGCGTGCCGAACCCGTAATAACCGAACCCCTGGAGCAGGTGAAAGATCGCCAGCATCAGGTAGCGTGCGCCATACGGTTGGCGGCGCAGTAGCGCGATGCGCTCGCCGAGCCCGAGCGGCCGCTGTGGCTCGACCGGTTCCGCGAAGTGTTCGGGCACGCGCACGCCCGCACTTTCCGCGAAACGCCGCAGCGCCGCGTGCGCGTCGGCCGTGCGGCCTTGCGCGAGCAGCCAGCGCGGGCTTTCCGGCAGCCGGTGCTGGACGAGCAGCACGTACACGGCGCCGAGGCTGCCGATCGCGAGGATGATGCGCCAGCCGGCCACGCCCGCCACCTGCAGCGGGTTCAGCCACAGCGCGAGAAAGCCGACGAGCGGCACCGCGACATACGAAGTCGTATAGGCCCACGCGGCGAGCCGTCCGCGCTTGTCCTTCGGCAGGATTTCGGACAGGAAGCTGTCGGCGACCGGATAGATCGCGCCGACGCCGATGCCGGTCAGGAACCGGCACGCGACGAGCATGTCGGCGTTCACCGAAAACGCACCGGCCAGCGAGAACGCGCTGTACCAGCCGAGGGTAAGCAGGAACGCCTTGCGCCGGCCGATACGGTCGGCGAGGCTGCCCAGGCACATCGCGCCGACGAACATGCCGATGAACGCGGACGCCAGCAATAGCTTGAAATCGGCGCTTTGCCGGCTCAGCCCGTATTCGTGCTGCAACGCGGAGCCGATCGTACTGACGAGAAAGATCTCGTACATGTCGAAGAACAACCCGATGCCGATCACCCAGACGACGAATCGATGCAACGCACCGACCGGCAGATCGTCCATGAAATCGCCGAGCGTGACGCAGCGGCCGGGAAGGGCCGCCGCATCAGCGCCGGCGCCTGCGGAGGCGGCCGGTGGCCGGGCGGATTCGGATCCGCCGGCATGGTCGCCGAGGTCGAGGGATTGGCTGTTCATCGTGTCTCCTGATTATCGATAGGCGGTGGCGCGGGGCCCGGCCGGTCGCGGCCGGCGTAACGCGTCGGCCGCTCGACGCGGCGGGACAGGCATCGCCGGGCTCGTGCAAGAGCCGGCCATGCGGGCAGCGCCGATCGTCCGACACATGGTGGGCAAATCGGCGGCACGTGATAATTGCGGATCTTTCAAGCATCCTTTCCTGAGCAGAAAGGGTGGGGCGCGCGCGACAGTCCGACTTCGCGCGACAGGCCGTTGCAGCCTGCATGGCGGAGAGTGGCGCGCCGGACACGATGTGCTCGCGCGCAGCCGGCCGGGCCGGGAAAACCATGAGGCTCGTGTCGTCGGATCGCTTTGCGCAGCACCGCTGAAATCGTGTTCCGGGAGAACACGACGAACCTGTCGCGCACCGGTACGCCGGCCGTCACCGGCGGCGTACCGGTGCGCGCGTCATTTCAGTTCCGGATTCTGCTGCGTCGCACACGCGCGCAGCGCGGCAACGCGCTCGTCGTGGCCGACCTTCTCGAACAGATCGGCCATCTCCATCTGCGCGACCGGGTCGCCCTCACGCGCCGCGCGCCAGCGCAACGACGCGATCATTCCCCTCATGCGTTCGCCGGGCGTGTCGCCGTCGTAGCCCGACATCGCCTGCATCACGTCCGCGAGCTTGTTGTATCCGGCCGGCACGTGATGCGCAAGCAGCCACGCGACCGCCGGCTGCGCGCCTTCCCAATCCTCGTCTTCGAGCGAACTGTTGACGAGACGTGCCGCCGCGCGCCACGAGCCGAGCGACGCGGCTTTCGCGTACGCCTTGTCGGCATCGCGACCGCGCGACGACGGCGCTGCGTCGAACGCCGCCTGGGCAGCGGCCGACGGCGGCGGCACCGCGAGCTTCGTGCAGCGGAACGCGCCGGCATCGGGTGCATTGCCGGGCAGGTCGGCCCAGCGCACCTGATCCTCCAGTGCGCGATCGAGCGTCGGCCGCACGTCGCTTTGCTTCATCGAGGCGAACACCCAGTCGGTGCGGACATGACGAGCGGCGTCCCAGTCGTCTTCGGCGACGGCGTGTTGCGCGAATGCCAGGCAAGCGGCCATGCAGCCGATCCGGAACAGGTGTCGAGCAGGGGATTTCATCATGGATCCCCCCTTAGCTCGCGACGATGATGAAGGCCGTCAACGCGATCGGGAACAGCGCGATGCCAAGCAGCCCCAGCGCGCCGTCCGCCGCCATCGCGATCGGCGACAGGGCGAGCTTGGCGCCCTTGCCGACGGCCGACAGCTTCTCCGTCACCGTGACGCCATACTCGTGATTGAACGCCTGCGGGACCGCCGATGGCGTAACGTCGTTCGGCAGATAGCGCTTGCCGCTGATCGTGCCTTCCGACTCCAGGTGGCCCGAGTTCTCCTTGAAACCATCGGCGACCGCACGGTTGCGAATGTCGGAGCCGACCGGCGCATCCGAACGACTCAGTCTCATCGTGTAATGACCGGTGATCGTGTCGCCATGCGCGTCGAAATCGTCGAACGCCGTGCGCAGTTTCGTGCGATAAGGTGCGGTGAGCACGGTCGCGAGACCCGGCGGCATCTCGAAGATGTAGTGATACCGCTTGCCGAGCACGACGAGTTGCTTGCCGTCGGAGGTAATCAGGAAGGTCGACAACGTTTCGTCGTATTTCGAATCCTTCATCCATTCCTTGGTGACGGGACCGAAATCGGCGCAGCCGGCCAGCATGCCGGACGCCGCCACGGCGGGCAGCGCGAGAAATGTTCTTCTTTTCATGAATGTTGTAATGATGTTGTTCGTTATTCGGCCAAACCGCCTGAATGTCGGCGAAGCGTTCGACGAACGCTGCACGCTGACGGCCTTGGACGCGGTTTCTCCGTCCGCTATTCTAGGGATGAAACCGGACATGCGATACGTGCGGCCGACGCTTCGGCCGCCATCAGGAGACAAGCGACATGAATCAACCCACCGACCACCGGACAACCCTGTTGCGCACGCTCGGCATCCGCGCCCCGATCATCCAGGCGCCGATGGCCGGCGTCAGCACGCCGGCGCTGGCGGCCGCCGTCTCGAACGCGGGCGGGCTCGGCTCGCTCGGCGTCGGCGCGACCGACGCCGCCGGCGCGCGCAAGATGATCCGCGACACGCGCGCGCTCACCGACCGGCCATTCAACATCAACGTGTTCTGCCACCGTCCGGCGCAAGCCGACGCGGCCGTCGAGCGCGCATGGCTCGACTGGCTCGCCCCCGCGTTCCGCGCGTACGGCGCGGCGCCGCCCGCGTCGCTGTCGGAGATCTACACGAGCTTCGTCGCGGACGACGCGATGCAGGCGATGCTCGTCGAGGAAAAGCCGGCGGTCGTCAGCTTCCATTTCGGGCTGCCGTCCGCAGGCGTGATCGCCGCTCTCAAGCGTGCGGGCATCACGCTGTTCGCGGCTGCGACGAATCTCGACGAGGCCCGCCAGATCGCCGCCGCCGGCATCGACGCGATCGTCGCGCAGGGCATCGAAGCCGGCGGCCATCGCGGCGTGTTCGATTCGACCGCGCACGACGATCGCCTCGGCACGTTCGCGCTCACGCGCCTGATCGTGCGCGAATGCGCGCTGCCCGTGATTGCCGCCGGCGGCATCATGGACGGCGCAGGCATTGCCGCCGCGCTCGCGCTCGGCGCGCAGGCCGCCCAGCTCGGCACCGCGTTCGTCGCGTGCCCGGAGACGTCGATCGACGACGGCTATCGCCGCGCGATCCTCGGCGATGCGGCGCGCCACACCACGTTCACGCGCGCGATCTCGGGCCGCGTCGCGCGCGGCATCGCGAACCGGCTGACCGCGCTCGGCGACGACCCGCACGCGCCGGCCACGCCCGCGTATCCGATCGCATACGATGCGGGCAAGGCGCTGCATGCGGCCGCGAAGGCGAAGGGCGAATTCGGCTATGGCGCGCAATGGGCGGGGCAGGCGGCGCCGCTGGTTCGCGCGCTGCCGGCCGCCGAGCTGTTCGCGGCGCTCGAACGCGAAATGCGCGAGGCAATCGAGCGGATGCAGCACGTGCTGGACTGATCGCGCGCCGCGGATTTGCAATGTCCTGTATCTGCGCGGATCGCCGATACAGTGCAATACAACGCTCGCGCGCGGGTTCGCTATAAAGCAGACATGACCGTTTTGGAGTCCATCATGTCTGCTACCTGGTTCAAAGGATCCTGCCATTGCGGGGCCGTTAAATTCGAAGTCCGCACGGCCATTACGCCGGCCGTGCGCTGCAACTGCAGCCTGTGCCGCCGGCGCGGCGCGCTGATGAGCCCGATGTTCGCCGCCGCCAACCTGACGATCGTCGAAGGCGAGGGCGCGCTGACGAGCTATCGCTTCAATACGCACACGGCCCGTCACTATTTCTGCAGCCGGTGCGGCGTCTATCCGTTCCACCAGACCCGCAAGGACCCGGCATGCTGGCGCGTCAATCTCGGCTGCCTCGACGGCGTCGATCCGTATGCGCTCGACGCGACGGTCGCCGATGGGGCAAGCCTCTCGGTCGTGGAGGATGCATGAAACGCTGGCTGATGATCCTGCTGTTTGCCGCGGGCGGGATCGCGACCGAAATCGCGCATCCGGTGCAGTGCACGTTGCTGTCGGTCAGCCGTCAGCAAACCGGCAAGCGCCGCAAGCCGGGCTGAGCGCGCGACGCCTCAGCCTGTCGGCACCGATTATCATGCTTCCGATAAGATCGCATGCGATATATAATGCGGTTGTCTGCGACCATTCGCGTCGCTGGAGGAAGTCCATGAAACCGACCGAAACCCCGTCGCCCGCCACGCCGAAGCTGTCCGAGTTCCTGTGCTTTGCGATCTACTCGGCGAACCTCGCGTTCGGCAAGGCATACAAGCCGATCCTCGACGAGCTCGGCCTCACGTATACGCAGTACATCACGATCATTGCGCTGTGGGAGCAGGACAACCAGACCGTCGGCCAGCTCGGCGAGAAGTTGTTCCTCGAATCCAATACGCTGACGCCGATCCTGAAGAAGCTCGAGGCGATGGGCTATCTGGAGCGGCATCGCGATCCGTCCGATGAACGCCAGGTGCTCGTCAGCCTGACGAAGAGCGGTCGCCGCGTGCGCGAGAAGGGGCTCGACATGAACCTGGTCGAAGCCACCGGGCTGAAGCCGGACGAGTTCGCCAAGGTGCAGAAGGCGATCGTCGCGCTGCGCGGCAACCTGATCCGGTCGACCGAAACATAAAAACACTCAGGCACGGCAAGCGGCCGACGCGTGAATCGCGCCGGCCGCATTGTCACGCACGCGCATCGTCCAGCACCAGCAGGTGCATCTCGCGACGGACGACGAAACCGAGCGCGAGATAGCGCTCGATCGCCACCTGGTTCGTCGTGAGGACGTGCAGGAAGGGCGTTTCCGCACGCGCACCGATCGTCGCGATCAACGACCGGATCAGCCGCGCCGCCAGCCCTTGCCGCCGAAACGCGGCATCCACGCAGACGGCGCTGATCTCGGTATATCCATCGACCTGCATCCGCGGACCGGCCATCGCGGCCAGCCGGCCGTCGCTGCGCACGCCGATGTAGTGACCGAGCTCGAACGTGCGCGGGCCGAACGGGCCGGGCTGCGCGGCAGCGGTCAGCGCGAGCATGTCAGGCACGTCGGCTTCGGCGAGCGGAACATGCCCCGCTTCGTGTGCCGCATCGAGCGTCCCTTGCCAGGTCATTTGAAGCAACGTCGCGCGCCGGATCACCGACATTCCCGCGGGCGGCTCGATCTCATCCGGCGTGACGAGCGCCGCCGGCCCGTGTGCGGCGATCAGCCCGCGCAGTGCGTCGAACGACGCCGGGCTTGTGTCGTCGATCGCGGCAAACGGCGCGATGGCCGTCGGGAACCGCAGCGCGCGACCCTCGCCGAGCGCAAAACGGCGTTGCCTGCCCGTGAGCGCATTCCAGACGACCCGGTCCAGTACGTGCGTAGCGCCTGTCGCGTTTCCGGTCATGACGTCCGGCATCGGCGGCTCCTTGGGGAAAAGATGAGGTGCCGCACAGAATAATCCCGGACAGGGCGAACAGGTAGCGCTGGCGACGCAGACCAGCGCAACGCAAACAAAAAGCGCACGCGATTACATCGCATGCGCTTTATATGATGGGCTTCGGCGACCGAATGCGCCGTACCGCGCTCAATGGCCGAAATAGATCGAGCGCTCGGCGGTGCGCACCGTATTTCGGCTGCCGGACTGCGTGGCGCCGCCGGCATCGCTGCCGTAACCGGCTGCCTGCGTATCGGCCGCGACGGCGCCGTCGTCGCGAATCCGGTTCAGCGCGGCCTGGATATTGTCCGGGTAGTTCGGATCGTTGGGGCGATTCGGCTGGTAGCCGGCTTGCTGCAACGCGGCCAGTTCGGCCCGCACCTGCGCACGCGTGACGGTGCTTTCACCGGCAAAGGCCGGTGCGGCGACGGAGGCCGACACGGCAACGAGAAGGGCGGCAATCAGTTGGGTCTTCATCATTCACCTCGACAGGGATTCGGGAATTCAGGGGGGCGCACCGCACGCCGGCCATCGGCGCCGCTCGCGCGTTCGTTCAATGACCGAAGTAGATCGAGCGTTCGGCGACTCGTGTCGCCGGCCGGCTGCCCGACTGTGTAGCGGCAGCGGCATCGTTGCCGTAACCGGATGCCGCCGTATCGGCCGCCAACGCGTTGCTGCCATGAATGCGCGTCAACGCGGCTTGCAGGTCGTCCGGATAGTGCGGATCGTTCGCGCGGCCCGGCCGATAACCGGCCTGTGCCAACTGGACGAGTTCCGCGCGGACTTGCGCGCGGGACACGACGGCTTCGTCGGCAAATGCCGGTGCGGCGGCGGAAGCGGCAACAGCCACGAGAAGGGCGGCGATCAAGCGGGTTTTCATCATTCACCTCGACAAAATGGAATCAGGGATAAAAGGAATCAGGGTTCACGTATCAGGCGTGGTGCTCAGTGACCGAAGTACACCGAGCGCTCGGCCACGCTGACGGCATGCCGGCGGCCGGATTGCGTCGCGGTGTCGCCGTCGCTGCCGTAGCCGGCAGTCGCGGCGTTAGTCGCGACGGCTGCGTCGGCGTGGATCTGCGTCAGCGCGGCCTGGAGATCATTCGGATAAGTGGCGTCGGTCGCACGGTTCAGCGGATAGCCGGCCTGTTGAAGCTGCGCGAGTTCGGCGCGCACCTGCGCACGCGTCACGGTGGATTCGTTGGCAAACGCCGGAGCGGCAACGGCAGCCGAAACAGCGACGAGCAGGGCAGCGATCAATTGGGTTTTCATGTTTCACCTCGATGGAAAAGGAATCGGGAATTCGGGGTGGCGGCGCTCGGCCACCCGATGCAACGTTCAGGCGATCCGGATGTCGACATCGATGTTGCCGCGCGTCGCCTTCGAATACGGGCAAGTCTGGTGCGCGGCGTCGACGATGCGTTGCGCGACGTCGCGCTCGAGCCCCGGCACGCTCACGTTCAGCCGGGCTTGCAGGAAGTACGCGTTGCCCGCCGTGCCGAGATCCACTTCGGCGTCGACCGCGAGATCGGCCGGCAGCGTCACCTTCGCGGCGCGCGCCGCAAGCTGCATCGCGCCGATGAAGCAGGCCGACCAGCCGGCCGCGAACAGCTGTTCCGGGTTGGTGCCGGCGCCGGCGCTTCCCGGCGACGACAACTGAATGTCGAGGCGACCGTCGGAACTGCGCGCCGCGCCGTCGCGGCCGCCGGAAGTCGTATGCGTCTTGCCCGTGTACAGTACTTTGTCGATCTTGCTCATCGTTTGCTCCGTCGGTTGGGTGTTTGTTTCAGATGCGATTCGATCGCATGCGATGCAGTTTCCGCTTGGTGGCCGCTTACGTCAAGCGTGTTCGATTAAATCGCATGCGATATTTTGTATTTCAATGTATCCGGATCGTGTAGCGCGTTGCTGGGTAAGGCTTTCAGGCGATTCCAGCCCCGATGCGCCGCGGCAGCCATCCGCCGGAGGGCGCGGTGGATCCTGGCCGATGTGGATCGGGCGCTCGGCGTGATGATCGCCGCTCCCGGCCGCTGCTGCGCCTGACGCCCGCCGACTTCGCGCAGTACCGCGCGTACCTTGAGAGCCTCGATGAGGCGACGTTGCACGCGCACTACGGCGCGCCGGGCACCGATCGCATTCGTAAACCAGTTTCAGTGCTTCGATAGCTTCAACCAGGTTCAGTATGTGACGCAGATGAAGCGTGCGCTGTCGTCGTTTCGCGGATTCGACAGCGATGCAACCGCCGCGGTACCGACCGACGCGTTGACGCTGGGAAGGGCCCGCAACGCGGACGGCTCCGAAGTGCATCCGCTCGACGTGCTGCTAGGTTCGTCGATCGAATGGGATCCGCATCGACCGGTCGGCGATTTTTGCATCGACTGTGATTCTCAAGCGGCGCTGGAAGGCATCGCGGTTATACCGGCACGATTCATTCCGGCGATGGCGCGAATGGCGTCGCCGAATGCCCGTTCGGCTTCTCTCGCGACTGGATTGCGGATCCCGACGCCACGCGTCGCCGTGTCGAAGCGCTCACGCGCCCCCCTTGCGACGACTGAAACCTGATCATCAAATGTCAGGCGTTGCAAAACCGAGGCGGGCCATGGATGCGCTTGAGGCTACGAAGGTCGTCGCGCGCGCAAAAGCGTCAGGAGTGCCGCCAGCACGGGAGAAATCTGCTTGCGGGACGGGTAGTAAAGATAAAAGCCCGGAAAGGGCGCCATCCAGTCGTCCAGCAGACGGACCAGCCGTCCAGACGCAAGCCAGTCCGCCGCCTCGTGTTCCAGGACATAAGCGACCCCGAGCCCATCCGCTGCGGCGTGAAGCATGAGGTCCGGCTCGTTGAACGTGAGCGGCCCGGAAACGGCGATCTTCAGTGGCCGGCCATCCCGCTCGAACTCCCAGGCATACACCGTATCTGCCGAGACCATCCGATAGTTGATGCAACGGTGCGTGGCAAGGTCTTCCGGCGTCCTCGGCGCCGGACACCGCGCCAGGTACGCGGGTGAGGCGACGACCACCATCCGGAGCGCGGGCCCGACGGGCAGCGCGACCATGTCCTTCTGCAATTTCTCTCCGAGCCGGATGCCGGCATCGAAGCGGTCTGCCACGATATCGCGAAATCGGTAGTCGATGATGACCTCCACGACCGCGTCGGGATGCGCGTTGCCGAACGTGTCGAGCACGGGCCGGATAACGGCCTCATAAGCCTGTCTTGTCGCGGTGATGCGCAGCGTACCGGCGACCTGGTCGCGCGCGCGGCCCAACTCGCCCAATGTGGCGTCGATGGCTTGCAACGCCGGCTCGAGTGTCAGCAGCAACTTCTCGCCCGCCTCTGTCGGCGCGACGCTGCGGCTTGTCCGTCCGAGCAATACGATGCCGAGCCGCCGTTCGAGCCGCTTGATCGTATAGCTCAGCATCGAATTCGACACCCCGAGCTCGGCCGCCGCGCGCGTAAAACTCCGCGTCCTCGCAACCGTCGCGAAGGCGGACAGGTCGTCGAGGCTTCCTCGCGCGATCTTTCCATTGGATTGCATGGCTCGTTCGAATTATCCGGGATGATCGAAAGAATAAGCGTAACTAAAATTCGGTCAAGGTGCTGCGGCAGGCCACCGTGACACGGGATGCCGG
>NZ_PREY01000028.1:0-100694 GCF_002959955.1 Burkholderia sp. BE12
TCAAGGCGCGCGGCCACTTCCCGTCGGACGAGGCCGCGCTCAAACTGATCTGGCTGGCGCTGCGCAACGTCGTTGCCAAGTGGACCGGCTCCCGGCACGATTGGAAGAGCGCGATGACGCAGTTCGCGCTGCTTTACCCGGAACGATTCAACATTGGAGTCTGAATCTCAACCCGCCTCACACACGAAATTCCGGATACCTCCATCCGATCGGGAACACGATCGCCCCCGTTCTTCGCCCCTTTCGCGCCTTTCGCGCCTTTCGCGCCGGCCAACGGCTTCGTGCTTCGTACGATGCGTGATCCGCGATGCGGATTCCGGCCGCGAACGGGCGCTGCGCGCCGGGCTTCGGCACGACACCGGTTCTGTCGTCGGCAGCGCACCGACTCCTCCGTCGCCCGCAAAAACGAAACCCGGCACGCGTGAGCGCACCGGGCTTCAGATACCGGACGGAAATACCGTCCCGCCTTACTTCCGGTCAACCGAATACCGGCCTGGCCCGCTCAACGCGAGCAACAACAACCCGCCGATGATGCTCACGTTCTTGTAGAAGTTGATCATCGCCATGTACTGCTCCATGCCCTGCAGCGCCCAGTAGCGATGGCCGATCAGCGCGGTGGCGAGCGTATAGGCGGCGAACGCCAGTGCGAGCGGACGCGTATAGAAACCGATCGCGATCAACACGCCGCCCACCAGTTCGACCGCCACCGCGATCACGGCCGCCAGCTCGGGCGCCGGATTCCCCGTCGACGCCATATACGCGACCGTGCCCGAGAACCCGTTCAGCTTCTGCCAGCCGAACAGCACGAACAGGATCATCATCAGTACGCGAGCCGCCAGCAGCAACTCGTCCTTCTTCGACTCCAATGAAACGTAACGCATAACAATCACCCTTGAATTGACGGTTCGATGCATCCAGTGCCGCTGCGCGCCCAATCGGCACGCTCTGCCGGCTACGGACCAACTCTTCGCGCAATCGGACGGCAAGCCACGTGGCCTGCCGTCGAAGAATCCGCCCGGTGACGCCGCGAGTAGCGGCGCGCTCCGAATCGGTTCTGGCGAAGCACGGGTGCAGTCTACTGTCCCGCCGCAAATCATCAATCCGTCCAAATATGATTCGCCGTCTCGAATCAGTTGACAATCAGGGAAGACCGGCCCGTTGTGCGACGGGTGGTTGGCCACGCAAACCATCGGCCTCCTTGTTTCTCAGCAACGCGAAAGGTGTCCGTTTTCTTTTACGTTATGGGAATCAGTGGATATTTCCGGATTGAATTGGAACGCGCCATCAAAACGGCGCATTTCACTAGTGACCCATCGGCACCCGCCAATACGCAACTCCTCAACGCCGTCTTTAGCCCGGTTACTCCCCGTCTTTACCAGCGATACCCGTATTATTTTTCAAGTCACGGACATGGCGCGAATGCGCCTCTCCGACCAAAACGCATGGAAACCAGACCTGCGAGACGACTCATCCGCCTTATATTTAGCGAAATCAACGAAAAGCATGTCACCAAACATTCATGCTTTCTCAAACTTCCACTCTACCGAAATTCCTTTAATAAATTCGATATAAATCATGCCTTTGTGAGAAATGCATCACACGTTTCCAGCATTCCACATCCTTCCATTCATCCACCTACATTCCCCTCAAGAAACATTACAAAAAATGACTAATTAATACCGATTTAAGAATACGATAGCGCACCGATTCGTTCTTACGTTTTCCCGACACTCCCGCGAGCCACGCGACGCGTCATACGAGAAAGCGCCATGCACGCGAATCGCCGCGCGCCCGCCCCGATCGCCGCAGGCCGACTCGACCGCCGTACGCCACTGGATCGCCTTTCAACCGGAGCTCACCCATGCCAACGAACACGCCCGTCAACAGTGGCGCGAACGCGAACAGCCTGATGCAACAGGCGGCGCAATCGATCATCAACGGCTCGACCGGCAATCCGGCGATGGACGTCGGCTCGCTCGTCAAGACGCTCGTGAACGCGAAGACGGCCGGACGGGCCGCGATGCTTGCCGCGTCGCAAGCGACCGGCAGCACGCGGATTTCCGCGTTCGGCGCGTTGTCGTCGGCGCTCGGCGCGCTCGAGGCCGGCCTGACGTCGCTGAAGAACGGCGCGCTGCAGTCGACGTTCAACGCCGTCGCGAGCGGCAAGGGCTTGACCGCAACGGCGGGTGCGGGCGCGGTCGCCGGCACCTACACGGTCGGCGTCACGCAGATCGCGACCGCGCAGGCGCTATCGTCCGCCGGCTTCAACGGCAGCAAGGCGCTCGGCACCGGCACGCTGACGCTGTCGCTCGGCAGCCAGTCGTTCAAGGTCGAAGTCCGCGGCACCAACAATACGCTGGCGGGCATCTCGGCGGCGATCAACGGCGCGTCGGGCAACCCGGGAATCAGCGCGACGGTCATCAACGGCACGGACGGCGCGCACCTCGTGCTCGCGTCGTCGAAGACGGGCGCGGCGAACGCGATCAGCGTCGCGGTCGGCAACGTGTCCGGCGACAGCGGCCTGTCGAATCTCGGCGTCACGTCGACGGCCGACCCGTCCGGCGGCGCGTCGAAGATCGAATCGGCGAACGGCGCGGCCGCCTGGCGGCAGAGCGCCGTCGCGCAGGATGCGAAATTCACGCTCAACGGAATCGCATCGGCCAGCGCGAGCAACACGGTATCGGGCGTGCTGACCGGCATCACGCTGAACCTGTCGGCGGCCGCGGTGAGCGCGACCGATACGCAGACGCTGACGGTCAGCACCGACACGAAGTCGCAGGCAGCCACAATCACGAATTTCGTGAGCCTGTACAACACCGCCGTCAAGACGATGGGCGCGCTGTCGAGCTACACGGCAGGCGCAAGCTCGCAAGGCGCGCTGATCGGCGATTCGACGCTGAACACGATCCGTAACGCGTTGGCTTCGATCGTCGCGCGCGGCGCCGACAACGGTACCCCCTCATCGAAGGGCAACGGACACGTGAACCTATTGTCGATCGGCATCAAGCTCGAGCGCGACGGCACGCTGAACGTCGACGGCGCGAAGCTCGACAGCGCGCTCTCCGCCAATCCGTCGGGAGTCGCGCGCCTGTTCAATCCGGAGAATGGAATCGGCACGCGCCTGGCCGACCAGATCTCGCAGTTCACGAAGAAGAACGGAATGATCGACGTGCGCACGACCGCACTGAACGCCGATCTGAAACGTGTCGCGCAGCAGCAGTCGGATCTGTCCGACTATGCCGCGCAACTGACGAGGCAGTATCAGGCGCAGTTCACCGCGCTCAACACGCTGATGACCCGGATGAATACCAACTCGCAATACCTGACGCGATTGTTTGGCGGTGCGAACAGTAACGGCACGCTGTCCAGGAAGTGAGCGGGTCGCGCGGTGCGCGCGGCCCGGAGACATCGTTCATGCCCGGCGGCGCGCCGGCGCCCGCCGGATTCGCATCGTCGCGGCCGGCAACCTGCCCGCGGTTGTCCTTGCAGCGCGCACGCGTCAGCCGAGACCTTCGACGCGGTCGGCGAACAAATCGATTGCACACGATACCTGGCGTCCGAAATAACCGGCGCGTTCGCGCTCGTACGCGCGCAGCAGCGACGTGCATTCGCGCTCGGCCCAGCGCCATACCGGGCCCTGCTTGGCGAATACCGGATGTTCGCGCAACTCGGCGGGTACCGCGTGCTCGTCCTCCCAGCCCCAGAAATAGGCCTGGTACGCACGGGCGAACGGCATGCCCAACTGGTTCGCAACGGTCTCGTCATGGCGCAGCGTGAAGTCGACGATCTCCTTGCGCGTGCGCCCGCCCACGTCGTCGTGGCGCGCCTCGACCCAGCAGTGATACCGCGCGAGTTGCGACAGATGCCGCGCGGTGCGGCGCCGCTCGCGCGTCGTGCACAGCGCGTACAGGTTGCCGCCGCCGAAATCCATCACTTCGCCACCCGCGAACGGCCGATAAGGCTTGCCGGTCAGCAGCGTCAGCACCTGCGCGCCGACGATCGCATAGTCGGCGCAGCGCATGTAGCCGCTGCGCGTCGTCGCTTCCGACACGCTCCGGTGGACGACTTCGTCGATCACGGCGTGCAGCATCGCATCAACCGGTGCCGCCAGGATCGGCGGCTGGCTTGTCGTCGTCACGTGTTGCATGGGCGAATGCGGCTTCAGCGGTTCGTCGGTAAAAGTCACTCCGCGGAATGGTATTACTAACCGTTACGACGAACGGATGCGAGATTGCGCAGATTTGTGCGCTTTTCTCGCCGCGTGCGAGAACATGTCGACAGTCCGTCAGACATCGTCAATACGACGCGCAGCAGGATGGCCGGACGAGCATCGACACCGCGCTCGCGGATCGCGGGCGGTTCGAGTGCGTGATTCGGTGATTTCGTGAAAAACCGCCGAATGACAGCCGGACAGCACGGCCGCGCGGCGGCACGCGTTGCCGCCATCGACGGAATGGGAATCGCGACGATCTCGCCGCGATGGCGACGCATCGCGCAACGCGGATCGCTCCAGCAGGCAACGGGCGTGCCGGCCTCGGGCACGGGGCACGCGATGCGATCACGCGCCGCGCTGCCGGTGCGGCGCGCGCCCTCCGTTATGACGCGGCGATCCGCCGGCGGAAATGCTCGGTGCCGGCCACGATCTTGTCGAGCACCGCGTCGAGCGCCCAGAATCGTTCGCGCACGTCGTAGTCGATCGCACGGCATTTGATCGACCCGAACGTGCCGATCCGCTGGTGATAGAGCTTCGCGAGCGCCGGGTAGCCCAGCGCCTCCGATACCGCCGAGACGACCAGGAACGTCGACAGTTCGTCGGCGAGCGCCGGATTCGACTCGCCTTGCGTACGCAGCCACCGGTAGAGATCGGGATGGAAGTTCGTGAACACGCCGTTGAAACCGGCGGACCCGGCCTTCATCGCGTCCCACGCAATCGCGGCGTTCGCGTTCAGAATCTTCAGCGGCGACCCCGCGGCAAGCGCGACGCGCCGCTTCACCGTCGCGAGATCGCAGCTCACGTCCTTGAGCATCACGAACCGGCCCGTGTCGATGCACGCGCGCAGTTCGTCATCCGACAGAAGCCGCCGGTAAGGCGCCGGGCATTCGTACAGGCCGAGCGGGAGATCCGACGGCAGTCGCGCGAGCAGCCTGTGAAGATGGTCGAGCAACGCGGCGCTGCCCTTGCGTTGCGGATCGAGACGGTTGGTCACGAGCACGACGCCCTGCGCGCCCGATTCGGCCGCCGCGCACAGTTCGACGGCCTGCGCGTCGATATCGTCGCTGATGTGGCCCGACGCGACGACCGGCACGCGCCCGGCCACCCGTTCGACCACGAAGCGCGCGAGTTCCGCGCGTTCGGCCAGGCTCAGGAACTGCATCTCGCTCGATTGCGCGACCGCGAACAACGCATCCGAGCCGTGCGCCAGATACCATTCGATGAGCCGCTCGAGCCCGGCGTAGTCGATCGAGCCGGCGTCGTCGAACGGCGTCAGCATCACCGGCACGATCCCCTCGATGGTCACGTTCGATTGCTGCGAGTGTTGCATCGGTTTCTCCTTCCTTCAGTGAATGCGAATGCAGGCCACGATCACGCCGGCAACGGTCCGGGCGCGGCGTTCGCGGCCTGTTCGGGAATCGGCTTGCGCACGAGCAGCAGGTAGGCCATCGCGCCGGCGAACGCGATCGCCGCCGCGGTGAGCAGCGCCGGCACGAACGACCACTTCTGCGCAATGACGCCGGTCAGGATCGGGGCCAGCGCGCCGCCGATGAAGCCGCCGAAATTCTGGATCGCGCCGAGCGACGCGATGCGGCTCGGCGGCGCGGCCGCCGTCGCGAGCGCCCACGAGCACGCCGATGCCGCGTTGGCGAGAAAGATCACCACCGAAATACATGCGAGCGCAACCGTATTGCTCTGCACGAGCGCGGCCGGGATCGTGAACGCGACCATTCCGAGCATCGCGGCCACCACCGCATTGCGCCGACTCACGACCGGCGAACGGCTGCGGCGCGTGACGAAATCCGACAGCCAGCCGGCGACCAGCGACCCGACGAACCCGCACAGGAACGGCACCGATGCGGCAAACCCCGTGCGCATCAGGCTCATGTGCCGCTCCATCGTCAGGTAGCCCGGCAGCCAGGTCAAGTAGACCCAGTTCAAGTACACGGAGCCGAAGAAGCCGATCAGCATCCCCCACGTCGTGCCGTGCGAGAACAGGCTGCGCCATTCGGCGAAGGTCAGCTTCGGTGCCGCGACGACGCTTTGCGCATCGGCATCGAGATAACCGCGTTCGGCGGCGGACAGTTGCGCGCGCACCGGATCGCGATACAGCGCGAACCACACGACGGCGACGACGAGGCCGAGCGCGCCGGTCGCAATGAACGCCCAGCGCCAGTCGAATGATGCGACGAGAACCGACAGCAGCAGCGGCGCAAGCGCGGTACCGAGCGGCGACGCGGCATTGAAAATGCCCGTCGGCGTGCCGCGCGCGCGCAGCGGAAACCAGTTGCTCACCACGCGCGCGGCCGACGGGAATTGCGGCGCCTCCCCGATGCCGAGCAAGATACGCGCGACGATGAACCAGCCGAAGGTGGACACGAGGCCGCCCGCCGCCTGCGCGAACGACCAGACGATCAGCCCGATGCCGAGCAGCCGGCGCGGGCCGATGCGGTCGACCAGCCCGCCGACCGGAAACTGGCACAGCGCATAGCTCCACGAGAATGCCGACAGCAGCAGCCCCATCTGCGCGAGCGACAGGCCGAGATCGCCGCGGATCGCCGAACTCGCGACGGCCAGCGTGCCGCGATCGAGATAGTTGACGATCCCGCTCGCCATCAACAGCGCGAGCGCGATGCGCTGACCGCGCCGAATCCGTGGCGGCGCGTGCGGAACAGGTTGGTTGTCGTAGTTCATGTCGATTGTCTCCATGTCACTGATATGGGCCGGGTCCGGCCGTTCCGTCGCATGCGGAATTCAGGTATCCATACGGTTGACTTCGTCGCGCGTCGGAATCGACGTCTGCGCGCCGTGGCGCGTGACGCTGATCGCGGCCGCACGCTGGCCGAAGCCGATCGCGTCGTCCATCGACGCGCCGCCGGCCCGCGCGGCCGCGAACCCGCCGACGAACGTGTCGCCGGCCGCGGTCGTATCGACGGCCACCACCGCCATCGCACGATGGCGGCCGCTTCCTGCGCTGCCGCGCCAGCAGACGCCGCGCGCGCCGAGCGTGACCAGCACGTTGCCCACGCCTTTCGCGCACAGCGCATCGGCGGCGCGCGCGGCCGACGCATCGTCGCCCACGGCGATGCCGGTCAGCGACTCGGCCTCGGTTTCGTTGACGACGAGATAGTCGACCCGCGCCAGCAACGCATCGAAGAGCGGCTGCGCGGGTGCGGGATTGAGCAGCACCGGCGTGCGGTGCGCGCTTGCGCAGGCAATCGCGCGCGCCACGGTGGCGACCGGCACCTCGAGCTGGCACACGAGCAGCGCGGCTCCGGCGATCGCGTCGCGCGCCGCGTCGATCCGGTCGGCGTCGACGCACGCATTCGCACCGGGCACGACGACGATGCTGTTCGCGCCGTGGTCGTCGACCGTAATCGTCGCGACTCCGGTCGCCGTGCCGCCGATCCGGTGCAGGTGCGTCACGTTGATGCGCTCTGCCGCCAGCGCGCCGTGCAGGCGTGCACCGAACGCGTCGTCGCCGACGCAGCCGATCATCGCGACCGATGCGCCGAGGCGCGCGGCCGCCACCGCCTGATTCGCTCCCTTGCCGCCATGAACGGTTTCGAACGTCGTGCCCAGCAGCGTCTCGCCCGGCACCGGCAGGCGCGGCGCGCGCGTGACGAGATCGATGTTGACGCTGCCGACGACGGCAATACGCGGTGATCGACGGCCGTTCATTGCTTGATGTAACCGCTTACATTTGCGATCGACAAAATGACCGGAAGGGTCGTCGTCTCTGAAAATTTCGCCATACGGATTGAACGAGTGTCTGAGATAATGGAAAGCAGCAGCAAGATAGCGCTTACATTCTCGCAGGCTCGCTCGAGAATGCAAGCGGGGCCATCACGAATCGAGGGTAAACAATGACGCTTTTGACGGCACACGGCGGCGGGACCGCCGCCACGCGCGGAGACGGCCGATGAGCACGCCCCGGGCACGCCGCGGCAGCGGCCGCTCGGTGCTCGGCGACGTCGCGAAACTGGCCGGCGTGTCGACCGCGACCGTCTCGCGCGTGTACAACGATCCCGGCAAGGTGTCGGCCGACGTGCAGCAGCGCGTGCGCGACGCGGCGCTCGCCCTGAACTGGATCCCGAATGCGGCCGGCCGCGCGCTCGCGTCCACGCGCACCCACATCACGGGCGCGATCATCCCGACCCTCGACGACCAGGTGTTCGCGTCGCAGGTCGCCGGCATGCAGACGGTCATGGCCGAGCACGGCATCACGCTGTTTCTCGGCTGCTCGAACTACGACCCCGCGCAAGCGCTCGCGCAGGTGCGCGCGATGCTGTCGCGCGGCGTGGAAGCCGTGTCGCTGGTCGGCGAAGCGTATCCGCCGGAACTGTTCGAACTCCTCGCGATGCATCGCGTGCCGTACGTCGTCACGTACGCCTATCGCGACGACAGCCCGCACTGCTGCATCGGCTTCGACAACCGCGCGGCGTTCGCACGGCTCACCACGCACCTGCTCGACCTCGGCCACCGCGATTTCGCGATCATCATGCAACCGTCGACGGACAACGATCGCGTGCAGGCCCGCCTGCGCGGCATTCACGACACGCTTGCCGCGCACGGGCTCGCGGTGCGCCCCGTGCATCAGCACGAAGGCACGGCCACGATCGCGTTCGGGCGGGCGAGCCTGCGCGCGATCGTCGGCAGCGATGCGGCGACGCGGCCGACCGCGGTGATCTGCGGCAACGACGCGCTCGCGCTCGGCGCATTGCTCGAAGCGCAGGCGCTCGGCATCGACGTGCCCGCGCAGTTGTCGATCACCGGATTCGACGACATCGCGCTCGCGCGCGAGATCCAGCCGCCGCTGACGACGATGTGGGTCGACACCGACGCGATCGGCCGCCAGGCCGCGCATGCGTTGCTCGACACGCTGGAGAACGGCGCGACGGGGCCCGGCCATGCCGTCCTGCCCGAACTGCGCATACGGGAATCCGCGGCGCCCCCAGCACGGACGCAGGCGCGCGCGACGCGCAAGAAATAGCGGGCAGCGCCTGCTTACTGCATCACGTCGATCGGCAGCGTCTTGTCGAGATTGTCGTGCCACGCGTTGATCGTCTTCGGCACGGTTTTCTTCCACGCGGGCACGTTCGAGTAGTAACGCATCCGGACGTTGTTCTTCGCATCGAACACGAGTAGCCCGATCCACAGATCGGTGCCGCGGCGCATCACGATCGCCGCGTTCGTCGTCGCGATACCGCGCACCCAGTACGACGTCACGTGTGCGCCGAGCCCGTCGAGATCCTTCTCCTCGGCGCTGTAGTTGACCATGTCGACGAGCGTCTGATAGTCGGCGCCGAGCAGCTTGTGCGCGGTCGCGTTCTGCTGCGCGTCGGCGACGACCTTGAGGCTCAGCAGGTCGGCTTTCGGTTCGGCCTGCGACTGCGCGGCGGTCACATAGTCGCCTGCGTACGTCACGCCCGCACCGGCGCCACAATCGAAATCGGCGCCCTGTTGCGTGACGCGGATGCGCCCGCCCTTGCGGTCGAAGTCGAGCCGGCACTTGTTCTGGCGGTAGGTGCCGCTGTCGCCGTGCAACATGATGTCGCCGTCGAGCCCGCCGGTATTCGCGCCGTTGTTGGCGCTCAGCTCGAAATGCAGGCGCGGCACCGTGCCGGTGAACGTCAGTTCGCCGCCGAACGACGGGTTGTCGCTCGTCCGATGCCACGTCTGCTGCCAGCGATCGGCAGCGAGCGGCATGCCGCTCAGGCTCGCGAGCCGTTCGCGGTAGCGGTCGCCCAGGCATGACGCATCGCTGCCGCACTGGTCGCGCTGCTTGAGCCACTTCAACTGCGCGGCCTTCAGCGCGGCCGTATCGCCGCCCTTCGCGAGCGCCGTCTTCCACGCGGCCGACAGATCGCCGTCGAGTTTCGATAGCGCGGGTTTCGCGCAGATCGTCTTCTCGGTCGGCGACGCGGCCTTCCCGCAGTCGAAGCCGGCCGCATGCGCGGCGACCGGTGCGAGCATCAGCATCAGCAGCGCGGCCGCCGCGATGGAGGGCAGCCGCGTGCGCGGCATTTCACAGGCGGGAATCGCGGCTTGCCCGCGCGAATTCGATCGGTTCTGGGTTGTCATCGGCTTGATCGTCGCTGGGTCGCGCGCCCGTAGAAGCTACCTGCACGCGACATTCGAAGTAAAAACGCCCGGCCCGGCATGCAGCGCATGCCGCCGCCCGCCGAAGCGTAACCCGGATGCGCGACGCCGATCAATCGACGTTCGATGTCGTCGCAACCATTTCGGCGACCGCACAGCAGCGCCCGACGCCGTCGCGCAACGCAGCTTCCGTCGCGGGATCGATGATCCCGATGAACACCATCACGCAGTCGTCATGCGCAGTCATGCTTTCGTCTTCCAGTGACGAGCACCGGATGCGCCAAGTCCGATACGCCGCATGACTCAACAATCTCCGCAAATCATGCGGAGATTAATCGCCACATTCACCGCAAAATACCCCGCTACCGTATCCGGCCCGCCCCGCTCGCGCCCGTCGGCGTCGATTGCCCGAGCCGCTCCGCGAGAAACCCGATGAACGTGCGCAGCGTGACGAACCCCTCCCGGTGCTGCGGAAACACCGCATTGAGCGTGATCGGCGGCGGCACGTAGGCATCGAGCACCGGCACCAGCGCCCCGCTGTCGAGCGCCGCGCCGACGATGAAGTGCGGCAGCAGCGCGATGCCTAGCCCCGCGATCGCGGCGTCGCGCACCACTTCGCCGTTGTTCGCGACGAGGGGGCCCTGCACGTCGAACGTGCGTGCCGCGCCGTCGACGCGGAATTCCCAGCCGACCCGCCGCTCGCGCCCGTACAGCACGCACGTATGGCCGGCCAGATCGGCCGGCGTCTGCGGCGCGCCGTGCCGCTTCAGGTAGGCGGGGCTCGCGCACGCGATCATCCGCCACGCGCCGAGCGGACGCGCGATCAGCGTCGAATCCTCGAGCGAGCCGATCCGCAGCACGAGGTCGAAGCCCTCGCCGATCAGGTCGACGCGCCGGTCGGTCAGGTCGAGGTTCAGCCGCACGGCCGGGTGCGCGGACAGGAATTCGGCGATCAGCGGCGACACGTGCGTAATTCCGAACGACAGCGGCGCGCTGATCTTCAGCGAGCCATGCAGCTCCGTGCTGCGCACCGACATCGCCTGCTCGGCGTCGGCGATCTCCGCGAGGATGCGCTGCGCGCGCGCATAAAACTCCTGCCCCGATTCGGTCACCGCGAGATTGCGGGTATTGCGATGCAGCAGCCGCACGCCGAGCGACGCCTCCAGCGCCATCGTGCGCCGGCTGACGAACTGCTTGGACAGCATCAGCTGGTCGGCCGCCGCCGTGAAGCTGCCTGCGTCCACGGTCGCGACGAAGATCCTGAGGTCGTTGAGTTCCATATTGTCCACTCCATAGCGACAGTCATTATCGCTACAGCGATTTATTTGTCAAATCGATTGACCTAAGATTCATCTCAACGAACGGCCGGGCCCACTTTCGAGGTCCGGCGACTTCAAGGACAGAAAATCATGATCGATATCCGTGCAGCAAACCAACGTGGCCGTGCGGAGCATGGCTGGCTCAGCTCCCGTCATACGTTTTCGTTCGCGAATTACTACGATCCGAAGCAAGTCGGCTTCTCCGACCTGCTCGTGATCAACGACGACCGCGTCGCCCCGGGCCGCGGCTTCGGCACGCACCCGCACCGCGACATGGAAATCCTGTCGTACGTGCTCGACGGCGCGCTGGAACACAAGGACTCGATGGGCACCGGCTCGGTGATCGTGCCGGGCGATGTGCAACTGATGAGCGCGGGCACGGGCGTGCGCCACAGCGAGTTCAACCACTCGCCGGACACGCCGGTCCACTTCCTGCAGATCTGGGTCGGGCCGTCCGAAAAGGGTGCCGAGCCGCGTTATCAGCAGACGAATGTCGCGGCCGACGACAAGCGCGGCAAGCTCGCCCTCGTCGTGTCGCCGACCGGCGACGCCGGTTCGCTGAAGATCCGGCAGGACACCAAGATTTACGCGGGCCTGTTCGACGGCGACGAAAGCACTACGCTGGAACTTGATCCGAGCCGCTTTGCTTACGTGCATGTGGCGCGCGGCAGCGTGACGGTCAACGGCGTGACGCTCGGCGAAGGCGACGGCGCGCGCATCCGCGGCGAACACGCGCTGACGATCGCGGACGGCAAGGATGCGGAAGTGCTGGTGTTCGACCTGCGTCCGGTCGAAGTAACGGCCGAATGGGCGTGACGCCCGTTCGGGAAACCGGGCTCCGCTGACCGCGGGGCCCCTTTAATCGGAGATTCGCAACATGGCCAAGGTTCTCGTTCTTTACTACTCGTCCTACGGGCACGTCGAAACGATGGCGCAGCACATCGTGGAGGGCGCGAAATCGGTGCCCGGCGTCGAGGTCACGCTCAAGCGCGTGCCGGAAACGATCCCCGCCGACCAGGCCCGCGCGGCCGGCGTGAAGGTCGACCAGGCCGCGCCGGTCGCCACGGTGGACGAACTCGCCGACTACGATGCGATCATCTTCGGCACGCCGACCCGCTTCGGCAACATGGCCGGCCAGATGCGCACGTTCCTCGACCAGACCGGCGGCCTGTGGATGAAAGGCGCGCTCGTCGGCAAGATCGGCAGCGTGTTCGCATCGACCGGCACGCAGCACGGCGGCCAGGAAACGACGATCACGTCGTTCCACACGACGCTGCTGCATCACGGGATGGTGATCGTGGGCGTGCCGTATGCGTGCAGCGGGCTCGTCAACATGAACGAAATCACCGGCGGCACGCCGTACGGCGCGACCACGCTCGCGGGCACGGACGGCAGCCGCCAGCCGAGCGCGAACGAGCTCGACATCGCGCGCTACCAGGGCAAGCACGTGGCGGAACTCGCGAGCAAGCTCGCGTCGTGACGCGACGGCCCCGCGACCGGGGGCCCGCACACGAACGAACGGCGCCGGGTCGACCGGCGCCGTTCGTCCTGTGCAACGCTTTCGACCGTTACTGGCCCGAAGCCGGCGCGGCCGGCGCCGCCTTCGTCGCGGGCGCCTTCTGCACGGCGTTCTGCGGATAGTTGCTCTGGTCGTTGGTCAACCGGTAGCCGCTGCCGGTGCCGATCGCCTTCAGGTCCGACGCGTGCCGCGCGCGGGCCGCCTTGCGCGCCGCCTTCTTCTGCGCCTTGTCGAGTTGCTTCGGCACCGGCGCGGACGAGGGATCCTGCGCGTATGCCGCCGGCGCGGCGGTCAACAACAGACCGAACGACGCCGCTACTGCCACTGCCACCGAAACCACGCGAGACTGCTTCATGACCGATCTCCTTGTCGATTGTTGAGTGTGGGTCGGACACCGGCGTGCACGCGACGGCTTGCGACAACGGCGCCGATGCAACGTTAGCCGATCGCTGCGCAAATGTCCTCGGGCGTTCCTGAATTCTCCTGATAACGCCCACGATACATGCACGCCGGGGGCGCCGTCCTTTCGGCCTGTCGTCCGCGCCATCCGGGAAACCGATACCCCGTCGGCCGCGCGCTCAGATCCAGCGCGACAGCACCGGCAGCAGGATCGGCACGACGAACGCCGTCAGTACGCCGTTCAACCCCATCCCGAGCCCGGCAAATGCGCCGGCCTCCTCGCTGACCTGGAACGCGCGCGCGGTGCCGATCCCGTGCGACGCGACGCCGAGCGCGAAGCCGCGCACGGCCGGCTCCTCGACCCGCAGCAGATTGAGAATTCCGCGCGCGCACACCGCGCCGAAGATCCCGGTCGAAATCACGAGCACGGCCGTGAGCGACGGAATGCCGCCGATCTCGGCGGCGACGGCCATCGCGATCGGCGTCGTCGCCGATTTCGGCGCGAGCGATGCGATCGTCTGGTGCGACGCCCCGAACAGCGCGGCGATGCCGACCGCCGACACGATCGCGGTCAGCGAACCCGCGAGCAGGCCGACGAGCAACGGCAGCGCGGCGCGCCGCAGCTTCGACCACTGGCGGTACAGCGGCAGCGCGAGCGCGACGGTCGCGGGGCCGAGCAGGAAATGGACGAACTGCGCGCCGTCGAAATACGTCGGATACGGCGTATGCGTGAGCGTCAGCAGCACGACAATCACCGCGACCGCGATCAGCACCGGATTCGCGAGCGGGTTGAAGCGCGCCCGCGCATAGACGGCCTGGGCGAACAGATACGCGACCAGCGTGATGGTCAGGCCGAGCAGCGGGCTCGCGGCGAGATAGACCCAGATCGCGCCGAGCTTCGGGAAGGCCGTCATTGCGCGCCCTCCGCGGTGCCGCCCGCGCGGCGCTGGCGCCGCAGCAGCGCGCGCGTGACGAGCGCCGTCACCGCGATCGCGAGCGTGGTGCTGACGGCCAGCGCGACGACAACCGCGACCGCGTCGCCGCGCACGCGGTCGGCCGACACCATGATGCCGACGCCGGCCGGCACGAACAGCAGCGACAGATGACGCAGCAGCTCGAGCGCGGTCGGCTCGATCGCATCGGCCACCTGCGGGCGCAGCATCACGAAGCCGAACAGCAGCAGCATGCCGATCACGGGGCCCGGCACCGGGAGGCCGAACAGATGGGACACGCCTTCCCCGAGACACTGGAAGATCAGCAAGACCGCGAACGCCTGCAACATGAACCGCTTCTCCCGAACCTGGCCGCGACCGTGCAGCCGCGCGGCCGATGAGCCGGCGACTTGCGACGCCGGCGTGAACGATACGCGCGATCGTACCAACAATGCCGGCACCCGGGCGCGATCGTGCGATTGCGTGCTCGCCATTCGACCGTTTCGCCCGCTCCGACCGACACCCTGCCGGGCATGAATGAAACGCTCGCACGCAAAAAAACGGCGGGCACGTGCCCGCCGTCCTGTCGTTCGGGTTCGAACGACCGTCGATCGCGTTACTTCAGCCGCGTCGCGATTTCATTGGCCATCGCCTTCGTCGCGGCCTTCGTCGGCGCATCGTCGGCCAGCGCGTTCAGCAGACCGAAATCATGGATCGTGCCGTCGTAGCGCGTGGTCGTCGCGTCGACGCCGGCCGCGTCGAGCTTGCGACCGTACGCTTCGCCTTCGTCACGCAGCACGTCGAACTGCGCGACCTGAATCAGCGCGGGCGGCAGGCCCTTCAACTGCGCGATGCTCGCGCGCAGCGGCGACGCGTAGATCTCGTTGCGTTGCGCTTCGTTCTTCGTATAGGCGTCCCAGAACCACTGCATCATCGGCCGCGTCAGGAAGTGGCCCTGCTGATACGCGTGGTACGAACCCGTGTCGAAGTTGTGGTCGGTGACGGGCCACATCAGCCCCTGGAAGCGGATCGCGGGGCCGCCCTTGTCCTTCGCCATCAGCGCGACGACGGCCGACATGTTCCCGCCGACGCTGTTGCCGACCACCGCGAGGCGGCTGCCGTCGACGCCGATCTCCGCGCCGTGCGCGGCCACCCATTTCGTCGCCGCATACGCCTGGTTGATCGCGACCGGGTAACGCGCTTCCGGCGACGGCGTGTAGTTCACGAACACCGCGACGGCGCCCGACTGCACGACGAGATCGCGGACGAGGCGCTCGTGCGTCGGGAAATCGCCGAGCACCCAGCCGCCGCCGTGAATGAACACGAATACCGGCGGCGTGCCCGTCGCGCCTTGCGGGCGCACGATCGTGACCGGCACCGACAGGCCGTCCTGCTCGATCGCGCGGTTCGAGACGTCGATGCCGGACAGATCGACCTTCGCGCCGTTCTGCGCGTCGACCAGCACCTGGCGCGCCTTCGCGGGGCTCAGCGTTTCGAGGCCCGGGCCTTTCTGGCCGTTCAGCGCGGCGAGGAACGCGCTCGTCTTCGCATCGGGACGGACGGCGTCGGCGCCGGCGGCGAACGCGGCAGGTGCGGTGGACAGTGCGGCTGCAACGGCGGCGGCGATCAGCAGCGGCTTGACGATCTTCATGGTGCAACTCCTTGGTTGATGCTTTGAATGACGATGAATGTTTTGCAGTGCGATCGATCAGACGAGCGTGAGCGTGACGTCGATGTTGCCGCGCGTCGCGTTCGAGTACGGGCAGACGACGTGCGCGCGCTCGATCAGCGTTTGCGCGATGTCGCGATCGAGGCCGGGCAACGAGATCTTCAGTTCCACTTCGATGCCGAAGCCGTTCGGGATCGCGCCGATACCGACGCTGCCTTCGATCGCGGCGTCCGCGGGCATCGCGATCTTGTCGCGCGCCGCGACGAACTTCATCGCGCCGATGAAACACGCGCTGTAGCCTGCGGCGAACAGTTGCTCGGGGTTCGCGCCCGCCCCGCCCGCGCCGCCGAGCTCGCGCGGCGTGGTCAGCTTCAGGTCGAGACCGCTTTCGGGCACCGTCGCACGGCCGTCGCGGCCGCCGGTGGCTTTTGCATGGGCGCGGTACAGCACTTTTTCGATCGACATGACAGACTCCTTTTTCAGCAAATGAATGAAACAGCCTTCGAACCGGGGCCCGCGTGCCGGCGGCTTCTCCGTCGACATCGCATCAATTTATCTACTCATAGATAGACAAACAGTCCCAAAAAAGCAGATGGGCGATCCATCTGCGCCAGCCATCTATCTACTACATGATAGATAACGAGATTCAATAAAAAGGCGGCGAACCGCCCGACTGCTTGCGCCGCCCGTCAGGGCCGCGTTTTCCAGACGGCCCCGACATCCTCGAGACGCGCCCGCGTGTGAAACAGCCGGCTGGCCAGCACGCTGCCCTGAAACGCCGCGTACAACGTGCGCGCCGCCGTATCGGGCTCGCCGCTGAACCGCAGCGTGCCTTCCTTCGCGCCTTGCGCGAGCAATTCCGCGAGCCAGCGCTCGTTGGCCGAGAAGAACGCCTGCACGGCCTGCCGCACGTTCTCCGGCAACGTTTCGATGTCGGCCGCGAGCATTCCGCACAGGCAGATCAGGTTGCCGTCACCGAGCGTGCGGCCGAACATCTTCGTGTACAGGCTCAGCTTTACGTCGGCCGGCAAGGCCGGATCGATTGCCCGCACGGCCGCGAGGACTTCGTCGCTGTAGGCCGCCACCGCTTCCAGCACGAGATCGTCCTTCGACGGGAAGTAGTAGTGGATGCTCGACGTCTTCACGCCCACCAGATCGGACAGGTCTCGATAGCTGAAGCCGTTGTAACCGCGCTGCATCATCAGCGTGATCGCATGATCGAGAATCTGTTCGCGGACGGTCGGTTTCGTTTCCATGAATCGAACTTTATCTACTCATAGATAGATAGTCAAGGGTTTTTTAGGAACGTGATTCCATTCGTGCGAGCCCGATGCGCGAGTACAGCGCCGTTCGCACGGCCGGGGCAGCTTACAACCCGCCTGCAGCACGATCGAATCGATGCGACACTTGAAGCCGGGCCACGCGATCGCGGCGTAACGTCCGTCGGCTGGAAGGGACGTGCCGGCACACGACGACCGCATCGCATCCGGCCCGGCATCATCGGCCCACCCGCTGCGTCGGGCCGCTATAAGGAGAACACGTCGATGTATTCGTGGTTTGAACGGCGCCTGCCGACTTTCCCGCTCGAGGATCCCGTCACGCCGCCGAAGGGATTCTTCTCGTTCGTCTGGGCGTGCACGAAAGGCGCGCGCGGCTGGATCCTGCTGATCGCGCTGACGTCGGCCGCGCTGGCCGCGTACGAAGCCGCGCTGTTCGCAATGATGGGGCACTTGGTCGACTGGCTGTCGTCGTCGACACCGGCCGAATTCGGCGGCCGCCACTTCGGCACGCTCGCCGGTTTCGCGGCGATCCTCGCCGGCAGCGCGCTGCTGATCGCGCTGCATACGATGGTCAAGCACCAGGTGCTCGCGATCAACTTCCCGATGCGGCTGCGCTGGCTGTTTCACCGGCTGATGCTCGACCAGAGCCTGTCGTTCTACGCGAACGAGTTCGCGGGCCGCGTGACGACCAAGATCATGCAGACCGCGCTCGCGGTGCGCGATACGCTGTTCATGTCGGTCGACGTCGTGATCGGCGTCACCGCCTACCTGATCGGCATCCTCGTGCTCGCCGCCAGCTTCGACTGGCGGCTGATGATTCCGCTCGTGCTGTGGGCGCTCGGCTACGGCGCGGCATGCGCGTATTTCGTGCCGCGCCTGGGTGCGGTCGGCAGCCGGCAAGCCGACGCGCGCGCGCTGATGACGGGCCGCATCACCGACGCGTATTCGAACATCACGACCGTGAAGCTGTTCTCGCATACGCGGCGCGAAGCCGACCACGCGCGGCGCGCGATGGAAGCGTTCAAGGCGACCGGCGACGCGCAGATGCGGCTCGTCAGCGCGTTCGAGATCGTCAACCACCTGCTGTCGACGCTGCTGCTGATCGGCTCGGCCGGCCTCGCCCTCGCGCTGTGGATGCACGGCGAGGCGAGCGCGGGCGTGGTCGCGGCCGTGATCGCGATGGCGCTGCGCCTGTCGAGCTACTCGCACTGGATCATGTGGGAAATGACCGAGCTGTTCGAGAATGTCGGCACGATCCAGGACGGCATCAACACGCTGACGAAGGTGCGCAGCGTGGTCGACGCGCCCGATGCGAAGCCGCTCGCGGTGCAGCGCGGCGAAATCGTGTTCGACAACGTGCAGTTCGCGCACGAGGACAACGATCGCGCGGTATTCGACGGGCTGAACCTGACGATCCGGCCCGGCGAGCGGATCGGACTGATCGGCCGCTCGGGCGCCGGCAAGTCGACGCTCGTGAACCTGCTGCTGCGCTTCTACGACGTCGGCGGCGGCACGATCCGGATCGACGGGCAGGACATCGCACACGTGACGCAGGACAGCCTGCGCGGCGCGATCGGGATGGTCACGCAGGATACGTCGCTGCTGCACCGGACGATGCGCGAAAACCTGCTGTACGGCCGCCCCGACGCGACCGAGCGCGAGATGCAGGACGCGGCCGTGCGCGCGGAAGCGTCCGAGTTCATCGACCGGCTGCGCGACCGCCACGGCCGCAGCGGCTACGACGTCGAGGTCGGCGAGCGCGGCGTCAAGCTGTCGGGCGGCCAGCGGCAGCGCGTCGCGATCGCGCGCGTGATGCTCAAGGATGCGCCGATCCTCGTGCTCGACGAAGCGACCAGCGCGCTCGACTCCGAGGTCGAAGTCGCGATCCAGCGCAGCCTCGACACCCTGATGCGCGGCAAGACGGTGATCGCGATCGCGCACCGGCTGTCGACGATCGCCGCGATGGACCGGTTGATCGTGCTCGACGAAGGGCGCATCGTCGAGGAAGGCACGCACCAGCAGTTGCTGCAGGCGGGCGGCATTTACGCGGCGCTGTGGGCGCATCAGAGCGGCGGGTTCCTCGGCGAAACGGCGGAAGCGGAAAGCGTGGCGCAGTAGGCCGGGCGCCATGGCGACATGGCGGCCATCGATCGTCGGCGGATATCTTTGCCGATCGATTTCCCGCCGCAGGCGCTCCGTGGCGATCCATAGTGCCAATGGTATATTCTGTATACCTAGCATCAATTCGATATCAAAAGCGCTTGGACATCTTCCAAAAGGAACCGCCATGCTTGAACTGGAACCGCTCTGCTTCTCGTCCGACTGCCCGAGCCGGGTCTTATTCGATCAGATCTCCGACAAATGGTCGATGATGGTGGTGACCGTGCTTGATGGCGGTCCGCTTCGTTTCAACGAAATCCGTCGTCGGCTGCAAGGCGTCACCCAAAAGGCGCTCACTCAGTGTCTGCGCCGGCTGGAGCGCAACGGTCTGGTATCGCGCGAAGTGATTTCGCTTTCGCCAGTGGCGGTGCAGTATCAAATCACGCCGCTGGGCCGCACGCTGCAACAGCCTCTCCGAGCGCTGCACGAATGGACGCTCACGAAGCTGCCCGAGGTCGATGCCGCCCGGCAGATGTTCGATACCGCATCAAGCCAAAGTCCGGACGGAAGGCAGCTCCACTCGATTGCATGAGCGCGTCGTCGGCCGGTCGTGCAGCGCTTCGAGATCAATAGTCCGATGCACGAAGGCCAACCGACAGATGCTGTAGAACGGCGTGGCCCGGTGCGCATGACGGAAAGCAGTCTGCGGTTTTCATCCGGGGCAGTGCGCGGGCTCCGGCGTGTTCGTATGCGGGCATTCGATATCGATTCGTACCTCGAACAGATCCACACATTGACTGCTCGAGCTATTTGGATCTGAAACGCAGAGCACCCCACTGCTCTTGCACGCGCGGCCACTATCGACGGCTCGATAGTCCAGGCGCCGACGGCAATTCCCCGACAGTAGGTATCTTCAAACCTACTAGGGCGACTCAAAGTGCCTAATTGACGCCAAGTGTACGTTTGATACCGTATCGCTTGTCCTCATTGCGAGGCAAGCAACCTGCCAATCGGTCATCCGAGCGCAAGCACTTCTTTGGTCAAGTCATTTGGCCAATCGTCGAGCGCGAGCGGCTGTCCGAGAAAACGTTCACGTCCGAGAAAATATGGAAAATCGAAAGCTTCTTGCCCCCTTGAGCAACAAAGCGCTTACCTTCAAGAACCGAGTCTTCATGGCGCCGATGACGAGAGGTCGATCCAAGGATCAGGTGGCGACCGAACTCACCGCGACGTATTACGCGCAGCGCGCATCGGCGGGCCTGATTTTCACGGAAGGCTCCCAGATCAGCGCCCAGGCGGTCGGCTGGACGAATACCCCGGGGATCTACACCGCCGAGCAAATTGCGGGATGGAAGAAGGTAACCCAGGCAGTTCATGAAGCTGGCGGTCTCATTTTCGCCCAGCTCTGGCATACCGGGAGAGCATCTCATCCTGATTTTCACGGTGGAGAACTACCGGTCGCGCCGTCGGCAACCCCTTTCAATAGCCAGGCATTCACGCCCGAAGGCATCAAACCTTCCGTGACGCCGCGCGAACTGACCGTTGATGAAATCAAGTCCACAATTTCGGACTACGAAAAGGCAGCGCAGGCCGCGAAGGATGCGGGTTTCGATGGTGTCGAGGTTCACGGTGCCAATGGTTATCTGCCCGCGCAGTTTCTGGAAGACGGTTCAAACAAGCGCACCGACGAGTATGGCGGCACCGTCGAGAAGCGGGCGAGATTTCTGCTTGAAGCCACTGACGCGGCAATCAAGGTCTTCGGACCGGCCCGTGTCTCGGTCAGGCTTTCGCCGCGCATTCCGTACAATGACATGGGCGACTCGAATCTCGAGCAGACCTACATGTACGCGGTGGAAGCCCTGGAAAAGAAAAAGCTTGGGATCCTGCATTTCATGGAACCCGCGACCCTGCCTGAAGGCGTGAAACCCCTGGCGCCCGGGGCGCGCGAGCGGTTCTCGGGGATTTTCGTGTTGAATGTCGGTTATGACCAACAGTCCGCGGAACACGTGCTGCAGACCGGCCTCGCCGATGCAATCTCATTTGGCACGCTGTTTATCAGCAACCCTGATCTACCGGACCGCTTCCGCCTGGACGCACCTCTGGTCACCGCGGACGCCTCCACTTATTACAGTGGTTCCGAAGAAGGCTATACAGACTACCCGGCGCTTGCGTAGTCGGTCACGGTCGAAGCGGGCCCGGGCGAGCTCAGGTCTTGATCTTGATCGCCGCGCTCCGTCACGCGCCGTACCCATCGGGCCCGGCGCGGCGCTGCCGGCGATGGCCGCGTAAGCCTCATCGACACGCATGATGTTGCTGACGTGGCGCGCGTTGCGCTGCTCGATGCCGTCCATGCGAACTCGCAACGGGCTTATCACCTTACCGGTCCGGCGACGATCAACATGGCGGAAGTTGCCGAGACACTCTCGCGGCTTCTCGGCAAAACCGTGAGCTGTCAGCACCGCAGTCCGGATGCGCAGCGCGACGCGGGCGTATTTGCGTCAAGTTGACACCAGCGATTGCGATCGGCAGTCTGGCTCGATCAAGCGCTAGCTGCCGCATTCGCGAGATCGACCGTCGATCGCCAGGATCAAGGGTCGAGCCTCTCGGCTCGCCCCTTTATCGGCCCGGACTTACCGTCCCGACGCTACTCGCTCATGGTGAAGTACACGTATAGTTCTCCGCCGACATCGCGGCCTTGGCGTCATTGGCAGGCCCGGTGTAGCGCGGGTACTGCGGATACTGGCACAAGGGTCGCGTGAACGCCACGCTGCCATCCGTGTTCAGCTTCGATGCGACGAGGTTCCCGGGCGCCTTGCCCTTCGTCACCCACTGATCCAATACGGCTACCAGGTTGGTGGAGTCCGCACCCGGGCCGCCGGCGCAGTGATTCACGCCTGGAGCCTGGTAATAGCGAGCGAATGAGCTGACGGTCGATGCGCCCATCGTAGCTTGCAGCTTCTGGTAATACGCTGTCGTTGCACGGTGACTCAATGCCATGTCCGCGGTGCCGTGCCAAAGGAGCAGTTTCCCGCCATGGCTCACGAACGGGCTCACGTCGGCATTCGTCGCGCTATTGAGCGCAGCCATGGTGAACAGGGCCGCAGGGTTCGAATTCCAGTCGTATGCAAGTGAATTCGCATTGGCGTCATTGGCCAGATACGACTTCACCGTCGCATCCTGAAGCAGGAACTGAAGCGAACCATTGCCATTTCCCGTCGGGCCGGTAAACCACTGCGACCATCCGCCCGGGTCGTCTTCGTTGCCCGTCAGCGCCCAGCCTGGATAGCTATACGTTCCGTTCGCGAAACTCGAAGCACTGGTCCAGGTATTCGCCGCGGCAATCTGCGCGTCGGACAAGCATGAATCGCCGGCGTCGGTCCCGCTTGGGCAGCGAAGGACGGAAGGATCGAAATTGCATGCGGATTGATTGGACACTACCCCGTCCACGATCCCGTCTGCTGCATCGCATTTGTCTCGAATCGCTTTCGCCAGCAGGGAAATCTTCCCGGCCGTGAATGCCGCCCCGGGGGCCGCGACCGCCTTCGCGTTGCGATTGAACGCTCCCATGAATGCCGGCCAATCGTATGCCGGTGCGCGGACGATCACACCGTCGAAGAGATCAGGATTCCGCTGGATTGCCATCAATCCCTCACGCCCGCCATTGGAACACCCTTCGTAATAGGACTGGTCCGGCGCTTTGCCATAGATCAGATGCAGCATGTCTTTCGCAGCAGCCGCGGCCGTCGGAACGGAACCCGAACCGAACAGGGATGCCAGAAATGGATCCGTTGCAAACGAAGCATCCGCCGAAGACGAACCGATGTGGCCGCCGTTGCTTTGAACAATCGCGTATCCCGCTTTCAGGACTTCCGGCCCGCTCCACAGGAAATTCTGGATCGAGCCATCGTAACCGCCGCCCCCCGCATACAGCAGTTTCCCGTTCCAGTTGTCGGGCAGTTGCACCTGCATCGCGAGTTGAGGCGAGATCAGCGCCGATACCTTGCAGTAAGCCGGATCGGCACCTGCCGCCGCCACCATCGACGCGTCGGTGACCGACGCACCGCCAGCTGATTTTCCCTTTATCGCGTCGCAAGCCTGTTGTGCCGTCAGCGATACCGGTGACGCAGGCGCGTCGTCACTTCCACCACAACCCGATATCCCCATCGATGCAATGGCGGCCAGCGTGATCGCCACTACCGGACTTCCTCGCTTCGTTCTCACCTTCGTCTCCTCCTGATTGGAATGGCACCGCGTCACGGTCGAGGACGCCAGGACATGCTGCCTGCGTCGTACGTGCGCATTTGTCTCGCGTGTGACATTCAGACGCGACGTGGGCCATTTTCGGGAAAACACCTAACGGAACGTGGGGCGATGTATCGCATGCCATGTTGTCGTGCGACGGACCTTGCGCACCACTTCGGGCCCGGCCGGCTCACTCGGCAACGCGCGGAACGAGCACGGAGCCCGTCGCACGCACGCACGATTGCCCCGCCGCATTCGTGATGGAGCCGTCGAGGTCCAGCAAGCGGCCGCTGCGGTGCGGCCGGATGGCCGAAACCTCCCACGCGAGATCGATCCGCTCATCCGGAAAGACCGGCAGCAATAATTCGAACTGGAAGCGCACGCCAACCACCTCCCCCATTCGGGCGAAGTGCGACGCCGCGAGTCCCATCAGCAATGCGACGGTATAGGTACCGCTGACGATGCGTGTGCCGAAACGGGTGGCCGCCGCGTAGACCGCGTCGTGGTGTACCGGGTTGTCGTCTCCGCAAGCGAGCGCGAAGGCACGAGCGTCACTGTCGTTACAAACATGGCTGCGTGCGAACCGGTACCCGATTTCAATCGCCGAGGTGTCGCTTCTCATGCGCGTGGGTCAAAGTCGAAGATGGGTTCCGAACACGTACGCCGCGACCTCGGCAGAGGAAGCCGTCGTCGTCGACGGCGCCCGCTGCAGCAACGCACGCGGTCGCTGTCGTGGACTACACGCCCGATAAAGCCGTAATGGCTTCCCGACTTCCGACCCGTTCCCGAAGCCGGAATTTCTGGATCTTTCCCGTGCCGGTCTTGGGCAGTACGCCATACACGACGCGCACGGGGCACTTGTAATGGGCAAGGCGTTCCCGGCAAAAGCGGATGATGTCGGCTTCATCCGGAACCGCGGCGCCGGGCTTCAACTCGATGAACGCGCACGGCGATTCACCCCATTTGGCATCGGGCTGAGCAACGACAGCCGCGATCAGAACTGCTGGATGCCGATGAAGCACGTCTTCGACCTCGACGGAGGAAATGTTCTCTCCACCCGAGATGATGACGTCTTTCGAACGATCGGTGATCTGGATATAGCCGTCCGGATGCACGACGGCAATGTCGCCCGTATGAAACCACCCGCCGCTGAACGCTGCCGCCGTAGCAGCCTCGTTCTTGAGATAGCCCTTCATCACGACATTGCCGCGCATCAGCAGTTCGCCTTGCGTCTTGCCGTCCCAAGGCACCGGCGCATCGCTACCCGGCACCGCGACCCGGAGCCCCTCCAGGCAGGCCGACCGACTACCCTGTCTCGCCATGAGGCGCGCCTTGTCGTCCGGCGACAGGCCGCTCCAGGCAGGCTCGACGAAGCAACTCACGGGCGTGCCCGATGCTTCGGTGATGCCGTAGACGTGCTCCACTTCAAAACCCATCTCCGACACTGCCTTCAATACGGCAGCCGGCGGAGGTGAACCTGCCGTTCGCACACGAACCGTATGCGGCAGCGGCAGGCGGTCCGAGTCGGACGAACTGGCCAATGATGCAAGCACGATCGGCGCCGCGCAGAAGTGGTCGACACGGTGCTGCCGAACGGCCTCGAAGATGTTCGAGGCCGTCACCTTTCGCAGGCAGACGTGCGTGCCCGCCGCCGCCGTGATGGCCCATGCGAAGCACCATCCATTCGCATGAAACAAGGGAAGCGTCCAGAGGTATACCGGGCGACGCGGCATGCCCCAATCCGTCAGTTGAAGCATGCTCATCAGATACGTGCCGCGGTGGCTCGGGACCACGCCCTTGGGGTCCGAAGTCGTTCCGGACGTGTAGTTCAGCGCGATTGCATCCCACTCGTCCGATGGCCAGACGCCGGAAAATTCGGGATCGCCTTCGGCCAGGAACGCCTCGTACTCGATTTCCCCGATCGGGTCTCCCGACGTCGCCTCGGTATCGGCGATATCGATGATCAACGGCTTGTTCTCGAGGTGTTCAAGCGCGCTTGCCGCCAACGAAGAAAACTCGCGGTCCACCAGCAGGATCTTGCATTCGCCATGACGCAGGATGAACCGGACGCCCTCCGCATCGAGCCTGCAGTTGATCGCGTTGAGAACGGCTCCGGACAGCGGCACCCCGTGATGCGCCTCGACCATCGCCGGCGTGTTCGGCGCAAGGATGGATACCGTGTCCCCTCGCTCGATCCCGCGCTTGACCAGTGCGCTGGCAAGGCGACGGCATCGCGCCCTCGTCTCTCGCCACGTCTGCGTCGATTGGCCATGAATGATGGCCGTGTGATCGGGATACTGGTCCGCGCATCGATCGAGAAAATGAAGCGGTGTGAGCGGCACGTGATTGGCCGGCGTGCGATCCAGCCCTTTTCCATAGATGTTTTCGCTCATTTCCACGTCTCCTCATCGGTTCATGACTGCGCGTCCGTGGACGTATTCCGTCCTCGATCCGTCAAAGCAGTCTAGAGAAGATTCGGTACACGAAATGTCACCCCCGAGACATTCCCGCGGGCCTCATTGATTTCATCGAAGCGGGACGCCGATTGTCTTGCGCGAGACATTGGCGTCGGGCGCAGATCGCTACTCTCGCCGTGTGGACGTGCGGTTCGCACGATTGGATAGCGAGGTCATGGATGGAACGAGCAGCAGCACCGCCGCAGGAACTCTCGTCGATCAGGGCGGCGGTTGAATGGGCAATCGCGACGCGCCGCAGCGTCAGAGCGTATCTTCCGACGCCCGTGCCCGAGGAGACCATCAAGGCAATTCTCGACGTGGCCCGTTATGCGGCGACCGGCGTGAACATTCAGCCGTGGAAGGTCCACGTCGTCACCGGCGCGGCGCGAGACCGCGTATGCAATGCGATCAAGGAAGTCGACGCCGATCCGTCGCGGGCGGACATGCACGTCGATGAGTGGAACTACTACCCGAACGAGTGGGTATCCCCGTACATCGACAGACGGCGCGCGCTCGGATGGACGCTGTACGGGCTGCTGGGCATCCGGAAGGACGATAAACCGAGGATGCGCGAACAGCACGGGCGCAACTACCAATTCTTCGATGCGCCCGTCGGGCTGTTCTTCACCATCGACCGCGTCATGCAGCAGGGAAGCCTGCTCGATTACGGCATGTTCCTGCAGAACATCATGATCGTCGCGCGCACCTACGGCATCAGCACGTGTCCGCAGGCCGCCTTCATGAAGTATCACAAGATCATCGAGGAGGAACTGGGCATCGGGTCCGACGAAATGTTCCTGATCGGCATGAGCATGGGCTACGCGGACGACAGCCGTATTGAAAATGCGCTCGTGTCCGACAGGGCGCCTTCTTCCTCTTTCACCGTCCATCACACCACCTGAGTCCGCCGGCAGAGCGGTCGTCACTTGCAGCAATCACGATATCCACAAGGAAATGGAGGAGACCATGAGCAACGAAATCGATGTCCAGAAGGTCGTACAAGACGCAAGATTCTCCCGCTTTCACGGCTTGATCCTGTTCTGGTGTGTCCTGATCCTGGTTCTCGATGGCTACGATCTCGCCGTCGTCGGCACGGCGCTCCCGTCGATCATGAAAGATATGGGCGTCAACGCGGCAAAGGCCGGCTTCATGGCGAGTTCGGCACTGTTCGGCATGATGTTCGGCGCCATCTACCTCGGCATGCTGGCCGACAAGATCGGCCGTCCGGTTTCCCTCTGTGCATGCATCGGGTTATTCAGCGTATTTACCGCTGCCGCCGGTCTTACACATGATCCCGTGTCCTTCAGCATCACGCGGTTCCTGGCCGGCCTCGGAATCGGCGGGGTCTTGCCGATCGTCACCGCGCAGATGGGCGAGTTCGCACCGCGGGCCATCCGGGCACGCCTCGTCACGGTCGTGTTTGCCGGCTATTCGATCGGCGGGATTCTCGTCGCGCTGACGGGCAAGCAGATGATCGAATCCTACGGCTGGCAATCGGTCTTCTTTCTCGCAGGGACACCGGTGTTGCTCATCCCGTTCATCCTGATGACGATGCCCGATTCCTTTGCGTTCCTGGTACGGAAAAATCGTGCCGCGAAGATTGAAGCGACGATTCGCAGGATCGCGCCGGACGCGCGGCTTCAACCCGGCGACCGTTTCGTCATGCCGCAGCAGGCAATCAGCAGCACGCCCGTGGCGAGCCTGTTCCGCGATGGCCGCGGATTCAGCACCGTCATGATCTGGATCGCGTTCTTCATGGGGCTCTTCATGGTGTACGCGTTGAGCTCGTGGCTGACGAAACTCATGGCGATGTCGGGCTACAGCCTGGGGTCGGCATTGACGTTCGTCCTCGTCTTCAACGTCGGCGCGGTGGCAGGTGCGATCGGCGGAGGGTGGCTCGGCGACAAGTACAACATCAAGCATGTGCTGGTGGCGTTCTACGCCACGGGAGCCGTCTCGCTGGCGCTGATGGGATACACCCGGTCCACCGCGCTGCTGTTCCCGATCGTGTTCGTGGTCGGCGGCTCGACGCTCGGCACCCAACTCCTGGCCTATGCGTATGCCGGAGAGTTCTACCCGGCGGCGATCCGGTCGACGGGCGTCGGATTCGCGTCCGGCGTCGGTCGCCTCGGCGCGATAGCGGCACCCGTGCTGATCGGCTTGCTGGTCACGATGCGCCTGCCCCTCGAACAGAATTTCCTGGCGATCGCGCTTGCCGGCGCGCTGGGTACCCTCGCGGTCACGATGATCGACCATCGCCGCAGCGCGGTATCTCGGCACGATGTGGACGTGGCTCCCACGCGCATCGATGCCGCATCGTCCGCCAGCAGGTAAGACGACGCGTTTCCCGTCGCGGCCGGTCGACGCAGATTGCGGCTCGCGTTCACGCGCCGACGTTGCAGGATCGCCGGCGCGGAACGCACCGCACCGGCAGCAGAAGCCGGCGTTCGCGCGGGTTGTCGTGCAGGAGACGCCGACGCACCGCGCGTACCGTCCGTGCAGGCGATGTCGCCATCACCCGACCGTCACCGGCAATACCGGGGAGCCGGACACGCCGCGCAAACAAAACGTGATGATGGCCGTCACGTGGGCGCTGGCCTGCTCGGCATCGGGTGCTGCGTTGCCGGTGAGCGGGACGACCAGTCCCTCGAACAGACACCCGACGATGCAGTCCGCCGAAGCCATCGCATCCTGTGCCGGGAACTCGCCGTTCGCCATCCCCTGCTCGATGATCGTCTTGAATACCCTCGCCAGCGCTCTGTGAAAGGTCAGGCGCATTGCCTCGACATCGGGCTCGACAGGTTCGGCGACCAGCGAATAGGCGAGGCGCCGCCCCTGCAACGCACGGCTGGCGAACGTCCAGACGGCGGCACCGAGACGCTCCGCCGCCGTACCGTCGCGCATGGCAATGCCGGCGACGACATCGACTTCACGCTGTGCCGTCGTCCTGACCACCTCGACCATCAGGTCGGTCTTGGATGCGAAATAGCGGTACAGCGTGCCGATCGCGATTCCGGCGGCTTCCGCGATCGCATACATCTGCGCGTCGCGAAACCCCACGTCGGCCACCAGATCGCGCGCGGCCTTTACGATCAACGGATGCTTGTCGGCCCCTCTGCGGCGAACGCGAACACGCGCCTGACTAACTGGAATTTCCATTTCATTTACCGTCACATCCGAAGCACGGGCAGGCATCCCGCCGCGCTTCCCTGCATCATCACGATCGCAAACGTCGAATCGTCCGACCGTTGGCTCCCTGTACGTTTCGTATGATACGCCCAGGCAAAAAATCGAGTATGGGTTCGTGACATGCCGGTACAAACACCTAGCCACCGTGCCTTGACAGTGAATATACTGGAACCTACTCTTAAGCGAATTTCAATTCTATTTAACGGATTGGCCAGTACATCCGGATTGTCCGAACGGCCCATGCACCATGTGATGCGTGGCGTCGGGAGCCCTCGCGCAACGGCACGCTATTGTTCCGAACGATGAACCAACTTTGTGGCATGCAAACCATCGACGCAAAGCGGGAAGCAGCGCCTCCGGCCGCCGAGATGGCACGGCCCTGCAACCGTGCGAATCTCGGCGTCCGAAAACATGACGACGGCCCCGGCGCCCCGGCAGCCGTCACCGTCGACGCCTTTCTCGCACGCTGCTCGTGGTACGTCGATCTGACCGAGGGCCAACGGGAGATGGTCAAGCGCGATTGCTTCGATAGGTCCTACGCTCCCGGTGCGGTCGCTTGCCACCGGGGCGACGCCGTGGACCATTGGCTCGGCGTGATCGAAGGCATCGTCAAGGTCGATACCGCGTCGAAAAATGGCCGCGTCGTCACGTTCGCCGGCATCCCGGCGGGCTCCTGGTTCGGGGAAGGCAGCGTCCTGAAGGACGAACCTCGCGCCTACTCCGTCACCGCGGTCCGCGACAGCCGGTTGGCCTTCATGCCGCGTGCGACGTTTTTCCGGCTCCTCGAGAACAGCCATACGTTCAGCCGCTATGTGATCGACCAGCTCAACGCCCGATGCGGCTACTACATCGGTCTGGTTCAGAACCTGCGGATACAGGAGGCGCCCGCCCGCGTGGCGTTTTGCCTGACCGAACTATTCAACCGACAACTGCATCCCGCCACGACGGCGACGCTCGGTTTCTCGCAGGAAGAAATCGGCAGGCTTTCGGGGCTCTCCCGCCAGAACGCCAATCGCGCGCTACGCACGTTGACCGATGCAGGGCTCATCCTCGCCGAATACGGGGCGGTGCAGATCCTGGATCTCGAGGGGCTGAGAAAATTCGCGCATTCGGAGGATTGAGTCCGGCTTCGTGTGGATAATCGGCGGCAAGACTCGGTACGGCATGCCGTTGCGCCAGGCAACGCTGCTTCGCCGCTTTGGTGGAGATATCTCGTCGAATACGCTGGCAACCAGCGGGTGCCGGTGGGCTTGGCCGCGCGGCCCATCCAGGGTCGAACGGGCACCACACCGTCCCGGGATCAGCGTGCAGTCTCGCGTCGGGCGACGCAGTACACAGCCGCTGCCGTGATCCCGAATATCAGATGAGCGATCAGCGTGATCGCGCCGCGAACCGGGATGAACCACGGAAAGATCGCCGTGAATCCATACAGGTTCACGCCGTACAGGAGAAGCCCGAACGCGCCGCCCGCAACCAGCGCGGCCACGCACGACAGACCGTGGACCAGCCGCACCAGCACGGCCGCATAGACGAGCGAAAGCATCGCATGCACGAGCGTCGCCACGCCCATGACCAGCGGATCGAAGCCGCCGGACGTATCGAGCACGCTTCGCCCCATCACGATCGCGGCCGTCAGGCGCGCGTCGCGCAACAGATTCCGGACGGCGTCATCGCCGGCGATTGCCCAGAGCAGCAATTCGATGACGGTCGATCCAAGCGCCGCGCCAAACGCCGCGCAGAGTATCGGGACCACACTCGCTCGTTTCAATGGTCGTCCTCATGGCGGGCCGGTCGATGCATCGGACCAACCGCCGTGCAACCCGGCTTACGACGCCCCTTCGCAGTCCGACCAGTACGCAAACGGGTCACGATGTTTCGGATAGTGCTCGTCCAGCCATTTCAGCAGCGTCGCCCGGGCATTGTCCATGTCGGCCTTCAACGACGACGTCGTCAGTTCGTGCACTTCGATGGACTTTTCCCGATCGATCACGAAGCAGTTCCAGTCGGGGCCGTCGAGATCCGGATCGTCGGATGCCTTCGACGACTGGCTCCAGCCGAAACGCTTGCGCGCATCGATGTAGTAGCGCGGATGCACCTTCAGATACGACATCTCGCCGCCCTGCAGGCTGCTCTCGGCGCGCAGCACGTCGCGTTCGTCGACGATCTGCGTGACTTCCGGAAGCCGGCGGGAGCGCCATCCGGCAGGCAGCGTCGCCACCGCACGGACGCTGTCGTAGGTGCCCCACTCCAGGCCCCACGCTTCGGCCATGCGTTTCATGAACGCGTCGGCGCTCGGATAACCGCGCAGCTGGATACGGGTCGACAGCGTGACTTCCACGCCGCCGCGACCGCCGGATCCACTCGACACCTCGTCGCCCGTTTCGAACGGATTGCCCGGGCGCGGCGAGTCGCGCTTCGCGTCCGCGGGCGCCAGGCCGGAAAAAAGCTGATCCAGCGCCGCACGCGCTTTCGACGATTTGTCTGGTCTATTCATCGGTTCCCTTTTGTACAAATTTGAACCCGTACTGTAATGGTTGGTGATTGCCCTGCCGTCGGGCAAAGGCTCGATTCCGCTTCACTGCGGCGATCTCGCCGTTTTCCGCGGCTGCATTGTAACGATTCGGCATCCACGATCGAACGAACGGAACGGGCGGCCCGCCGCATACGTGACGCGCGGGCCGAAGCGGTCGCCTGCGCGAACCGCCGGGTGCGCGCTACCGCAGCGCCCTCACCATCCGTTCCATCAACGCGAGGACCTCCGGCCGATTCTCGCCCTTCGCATGCACGAAGTGATAGCTGAGCAGCGAATCGACCTCGTGACGGCTCACGCGCACGAGTGCGCTGCGCTGCAGATACGCATCCGCAAGCGGCGTTCGCGCAAGCGCCACGCCCAGCCCCGCTTCGGCCGCCGCCAGCACGAGGTTGTAATCCTCGAACCGGCGATCCTGCGCGCGCGGCTTGAATGGAATGCCGAGCGCATCGAACCACGTGCGCCAGCCGGTCACGTCGGAATCGTGCAGCAACGGCATGTCGAGCAGCGCGGCGTCGCCCGTTGCGCGACGCATCCCGGCCAGTTGCGCGGCGAGCCGCGGATGTGCGACCGGATACAGCCGTTCCGGCATGAACGGGCGGGTGTCGAGTCGACGCCAGTTGCCGCGCCCGTACCGGATCGACAGATCCGCTTCGCCGCCGGCGATGTCCACGTTGCGCAGTTCGATGCCGAGCTCGATGCGCAACGCGGGCGCTTCACTCTCGAGCGCGGGCTGCCGCTCCAGCAGCCACAGCTGCGCGAACGCGGGCACCACGCTCATCCGGACCAGCCGCGGCGTGCGCGGCATGCGCCACTGATCGGCCGCGCCGTCGATGATCGCGAACGCCTGCTCGATCCGGCCGACGAAGCGCTGGCCGTCCGGCGTCAGGCGCACGCCGCGCGCATGCCGTTCGAACAGCGCCATCCCGAGCCAGTTTTCCACGGCGGCCACCCGGCGGCTGATCGCGCCGTGCGTGACGCCGGAGACGTTGGCGGCCGCGAGAAACGAACCCTCGCGCGCCACCGTGCAGACCGTCTCCAGGCTCGCGAGCGGCGGCCGCGGGCCCGGTATCGGCGCGGCGGCCGAGAGCCCGCCAGCCGCCTGACGCGCATGCGCCGAACCGTCGGCCCGCCGCGCTCCGGAGCTGTGAGCCATATTCATATCCGGATATTGATCTGTGCGCTAGCTTAACATCTCGCGACGCCGCACCATTGCCGCATGAATACGCTTTCGTCACCGACGTCGCGCAGCGCGCGACAACCGCTCGTCGCGGCAGCCGCGATCGCGTTCACGATCGTCTCGTGGGCATCCGCGTTCCCGTTCATCCGGATCGGCCTGCACGGCCTCGCGCCGCTGCAGCTCGCGGCCGCGCGTTTCGCGACCGCCGCGTTGCTCGTGATCGCGTGGCTCGCATGGCGGCGGCCGCCGCTGCCGGCGAAAGGCGATGCATGGCGCTTTCTCGCGTGCGGCCTGCTCGGCATCGCACTCTACAACGCGCTGCTCAATACCGGCGAACAGACCGTGTCGGCCGGCGCGGCGAGTTTCATCGTGAACACGCTGCCGATCTTCACCGCATTGCTGGCCGCCGTGTTTCTGCGCGAGCGCTTCAATCGCTGGGGCTGGCTCGGTTCGCTGATCAGCCTCGCCGGCATCGCGGTGATCGCGCAGGGGCAGCCCGGCGGCCTCGTCCTCGGCTCGGGAAGCACGCTGATCCTCGGCGCGGCGTTGTGCTCGGCCAGCTATTTCGTGTTGCAGCGGCGGCTGATTCCCGTGTACGGCGCGCTGCCGTGCACCGCGTACACGCTGCTGGCCGGCGCGGTGCTGCTCGCGCCCTGGTTGCCCGGCGCGCTCGCGTCGCTCGGCGGCGGGTCGCGCGACACGGCGCTGGCCGTGGTGGTACTCGGCGTCTTTCCCGCCGCGCTCGGTTACGCGACCTGGACCTTCGCGCTCGGCTACTTCGGCGCGGCGCGCGGCCAGCTTTCTCTACCTGACGCCGGCGGTCGCGACGCTGCTGTCGGTGGCGCTGACCGGCGAGCGGCCGGGCATCGCGACGGCGTGCGGCGGCTTGCTGGCGATCGTAGGCGTGATCGTCGTCGCATTGCGCGGACGGTCGTAGGGTCGAGATTGCCGTGAATTGCGGGGCCGACGCGAACGATCCGGATTTGCCGCGACGCCGGTCCCCGAGACGCCCCGGTCTTTGCCGATCAGGATGGACGGTTCGGCCTGCGCGATCGGCACCCATTCGCCGGCGCGGGCGGATTTGACCGTTAGTTGCATAATAGTGGTGATCGTCCTCAATGAAGCAGAACCATGAAACCGGATACGCCATTCGCCAATGACCAAACTGTGCAGACAAATCGACCGAACAGTTCCCGATTGACCGTGCGTCAGTGTCCATGGCTTCGCCGTGGCGACCGGCCGAATAATGGATACGGCCGTAAGGCCGACGACAGCGAACCGCAATCCGGGGGCCGCTGCGGCGCACGATTTCCGGTATCCGGAAGCATCGACATCCGCGCGCCGGCACACGCCGCAACGGCCCGCCACGCGGTGCACCGCAGCACGCGGAAGCGGGTTCCGATATATTCATACGAATTGCATCGCGTCAGGCGCGCGCCCGCTCGCCCGGGCGGCAGGTCACCCGGCCCGACGCCATGCAAGCGACGCCCGTGACGGGTATGGAAAATCGTCCGATCGCCCCGGCCCGCGGCCGGCCGGTCGAGACGTCAATAGAAAGACATTCAATTCGGAGATGGCAGATGGAACGAAGCACTGTCGGCATGCGCTGCAAACCCCTGATCACCGTTGCACTGGCTGCCGCCGCGTTCGCGGCCGCGTCGAGCGCGATGGCCGACCAGGTCGTGAAGATCGGCAGCGTCGAACCGACGACGGGCGGCATTTCGCACCTCGGCAAGGACAATGAGAACGGCGCGCGCCTCGCGGTCGAGGAAATCAACGCGAAGGGCCTGACGATCGGCGGCAAGAAGGTCACGCTGCAACTCGACGCGCAGGATGACGCGGCCGACCCGCGCCAGGCGACGCAGGTTGCGCAGAAGCTCGTCGACGACAAGGTCGTCGCCGTCATCGGCCACCTGAATTCGGGCACGTCGATCCCGGCATCGAAAATCTACAGCGACGCGGGCATCGTGCAGATCTCGCCGTCGGCCACGAACCCGACCTACACGCAGCAGGGCTTCAAGACGACCTACCGCGTCGTCGCGACCGATGCGCAGCAGGGCCCGGCGCTCGCGAGCTATGCGCAGTCGAAGGGCGTGAAGAGCGTCGCGGTGATCGACGACTCGACCGCGTACGGCCAGGGTCTCGCGAACGAGTTCGAGAAGAAGGCGAAGGCGCTCGGCCTGAAGGTGCTGTCGCACGACGCGACCAACGACAAGGCGGTCGACTTCCGCGCGATCCTGACGAAGGTGAAGGGCGAGAACCCCGACGCGATCATGTACGGCGGCATGGACGCCACCGGCGGCCCGCTCGCGAAGCAGGCGAAGCAGCTCGGCCTGCGCGCGAAGATCCTGTCCGGCGACGGCGTGTGCACCGACTCGCTGGCCGAACTGGCCGGCCCGGCGGCCGACAACGTGCTGTGCTCGCAGGCCGGCGCGGCGCTCGAGAAGATGCCGGGCGGCGCGAGCTTCCTCGCGAAGTACCAGAAGCGCTTCAACCAGGGCATCAAGTTCGACGCGCCGTTCGCGTACGACGCGGTCTATATCGCGGTCGATGCGATGAAGCGCGCGAACTCGACCGACCCGGCGAAGATCCTCGCGGCGATGCCGGCGACGAAGTACGACGGCGTGATCGGCACGACGACGTTCGACTCGAAGGGCGACCTGACGCACGGGATCATCTCGATCTACGGCTACAAGAGCGGCAAGAAGACCTTCCTCGACCAGGTGAAGATGTAACCCGACGCGGCGCCGGCACGACGGGAACGCCACCCGTCGGCGCCGACGCCGTGCGGGCCGATTCAGGCTTTACGGAGACGAAGCATCATGTGTGCAATGGCGTATGCGGAATTCCAACAGGAGTTGAAGAAGGCGCAGTTGACGGCGCGCGAGTTCGCCCGCCTGATCCGGATGAACGAAAGTTCGATCACCAACTATTCGAGCAAGGGCACCGTCCCTTCCCACCTCGCGGTCATCGCGAAACTGATCGGCACGCTGGCCGCGCATGAAATCGACTTCCGGCGCGTGATCCGGCAAATGCGGATCGAGCCGAAACGGCCGCGCGGCGTCGGGGTGTTTCCCGCGGCGGAAAAACCGCGCGCCGGGAAGACCGTCGACGGCGAATCGTGAACCGCCGCGTTCATTGACGATACCCCTGCAATTTCCGGTGCGAAGTGGCGCTTCAACCCGTCTGCCGCGCACCAAGAGGCTGCCAAGCGGGAACGTGCTCGATACCCTGCAGGAAGTTCTCGAGGTCGCGCCGCGATAGCGCGATTGTCGCGGCATTGTCGAGCGGATGAAACAGGAAGACCGGTTCGTCGGCCAGGTCCGTGTCGATCACCAGCTGAACCTTGCCGGCGTGGTCATTGACCAGCGCGAGCGGACTCAGCGATCCAGGTCGAACACCGAGCAGCTCGTAGAGATGCTCGGACGAAGCGAACGACAGGCGCTTGCTGTTCAGCAAACCGGCCACTGCATGCAGGTCGAGTGCCTTGTCCGCGATCGTGACGACGAGGTACAAGCTGCCCTGCTTATCCTGCAGCAGCAGATTCTTGCAGCGTGCGCCATCGATCGAAAGCGCGAGCGCCCCGGATTCAGCCATATTGAGTACCGGCCGATGGTACTCGCACTCAAACCGCACGCCGCGTTGCTCGAGCAGTTCGAGCAATTCATCCCGCTCCATCATTTCCCGTTCGAATCAGAGGATTTCCAAAAAGCCGGCCGCCGCGCCGCGTGCCCGGCCAGACATCCGTCACCGCGGCTCGAAGACCGGATACGAAGCCTTGTCGATCTCCGCCAACGCGTCGGTCCTGGACAGCAGGCCTGACTCGTCGAGGATAACCGCCAGCGGGCGGCCTTCCGCAACCGACTGACGCGCCAGCTTGCTCACGCGTGCGTAGCCGAGCGTGGGCACGAGCGCGGTGGCAACCGCCATCGAATCCATCAGATGCTGCTCGTTGCGCGCGATATCCGCCTTGATGCCGGCGACGCATTTCCGGGCAAATCGCTGGATGCCGTTGGTCAACAGCGTGATGCTGTCGAACACGCGGGACGCCACGACCGGCTCGAAATGATTGATCTCCAGTTCGCCGTACTGGACCGCCTGTGCGACCGCGACATCGTTGCCGATCACCGCAAAGCTCAGCTGGATCATCGCCATCGGCAACACCGGGTTGACCTTGCCCGGCATGATCGACGACCCGGCTTGTGCTTCAGGGAGCCGCAGTTCGCCCAATCCCCCCGCCGGGCCGGACGACAGGACGGTCAGGTCCGATGCGATCTTCGCGAGCGATGCCGCACATGTCCGAAGCTCGCCCGAGACCCGCGAGTACACGTCCATGTTCTGCATGGCATCGAACGGATTGACCGGTGCGACATAGTCGACACCCGTGATCTCCGACAGATGCTTGAAGACAGCCGGCCGATACCCGGCAGGCGCACCGAATCCGGTCCCGATCGCCGTGCCGCCCAGCGGAAGCGTACGCAGCTTGCCGCGCACCGCCGTCAGTTCCTCGGTCAGACGCCGGGTCAGCGACGCATAGCCGCCGAAAAGCTGGCCGAGCCGCATCGGCTGCGCATCCTGCAAACATGTCCGGCCAAGATGCAGGACATCGGCAAACTCGGCGGCCTTGTCGTCGAACCGTTCGGCAAGATGGTCCAGTGCGGCGACGAGCGGCCCGAGCAGCGCATATGTCGCGATCTTCATCGCGGCTGGATAGACGTCGTTGGTGGACTGCGAGCGATTGACATGGTCGTTCGGATGGACCACGTCGTACGACCCGGCGGCATGACCGAGGACCTGTTGCGCGCGGTTCGCGATCACTTCGTTGAAGTTCATGTTCGTCGACGTGCCGCCGGAGCCCTCGAGCAGATCGACGATCAGCGAGTCGGAAAACCTGCCGTCGATGATTTCCCGGCACGCCTGGCCTATCGCATCGCATTGCTGCTGCGTAATCACGCCGTTGTCGCGGTTCGCGAGCGCCGCCGCCCATTTGCATTGCGCGAACGCCGTCGGGAACGCCGCATAGTGCGCGATACCCAGCGGCGAAACCGTCAGATTGTCAACGCCCCGCACCGAATTGACGCCATACAGTTTGTCGGCCGGAATCGTGACTTCGCCGACATAATCGCGTTCCGTACGGGTTTCAGCTTTGGCCAGACTGTTCATGTGAGTTCCTGTTTCCAACATCGATGAGTTGTTCGATTTCCTGACCGAGGGCTCGTTTCACACGCGGCAGGAATGACTGTTCGATCACTTCGCATGCCGTATCGCATGCATCTTCGAAGAAGGCGCCGTATTCGTCCCGACGCGCCACCAGATACAGCGACCGCTCGAGACCGAGCCGGTCGACGACGTGGGTCTTCACCTGGTCCGCATAGGCGGCCCCCTGCAGCAGGCACATCGGCGACGTCACGGCCCATCCGATGCCCTCGGCCACCATCGAGGTCAGCGCGTCGGCATTGTCGAGCTCCAGGCGGGTCGGGGTACGTACTTCGATGCGTCGCAGATAACGCTCGATCTGCATGCCGACCTGTGAATTCCGGTTGAAACGCACGATCGGCAATGCGTTGGCAAGCGCCCTGATGTCGTCGACGGTCCGGATCGACTTGCGAAAATCCTTGGGCGTGACGACCAGATATTTCTCGGAAAGGAGGCGGAATCGCACGATGTCGTTGGCATCGATGAGCGCATCGCTCGTGACGATGAGATCGAGATCGCGCCGCAGCAACGCTTCGCCTTGCTGCGGACTCAGCCCCGTCCGGATCGACAGTTGCGAAACCTTGCCCAGCAGGCGCTTCGTGAAGACCGAACCGCAGGTCGCGGCGAACGAATCGACCAGCCCGATGCGCAGGTCCGGCTTGATGCCTTGCCCGGCTTCGACGACCTGCGCCCTCAAGTTGGCGATCTCCTCGCTGAGCACCGCCCCCCGGTTCCGCAACGCGATGCCGAACGGCGTCAGCGCGAGGGGACGGGTCGTACGATTGACGAGCACGACGCCCAGTTCATCCTCGAGTTGCCGAACGATCTGCGAGACACCGGATTGGGATATGCCCATGCGTGCGGCCGCACCCGACATGCTGCCCTCTTCCGCAACCGCGACAAAGACTTGCACGGCATACATATCGATGGGCTTGTTGGCGGACATGATGGGCTCCACGGGTTGCGATCAACTGTTGCGATGTGCAGCCGGCAGGATGGCGTCGCGCTTGCCGTCGAGCGCCACTTCATCGCTGCCGTGGCCTGAACCCACGTCAGACAGATTCTCGCGGCCGGTTTCCGGCGCAAACAGATGGCAGAACACGCCACCGAACACCAGCACGGCCACGCATGCGCCGAGCGCCGCGTGAATGCCGACGTGCTGCACGGCCACCGGCAGAAGAAACGTGCTGATCGCGGACCCGAACCGGCTCGAGGCGACGGCCAGCCCCACGCCCGATGCGCGCAGGTGGGTCGGGAAAAGCTCGGGCGGATAGACGAACTCCAGGTTGGCTGCGGCGGAAAGAATACAGGCGAAAATGCCGAACGCGAGTATCGTGCCGAGCGGCCCGAATCCCGCATACGCCAGCACCGCGAGGCCGAGCGCGGCGAGGTAGAAGCTCCCGACGAGGAACGCGCGGCGCGACAGTCGGTCGGCGATCAGCAATCCGAAGATTGCACCGGCAAAGAGCAGTACGTTATAGACGAGGCCGCCGACAAAGCCATCCTTGACCTGCAACGCCTGAAGCACCTTCGGCGCAAACGTCCCGAGCGCGAAATACGGAATGACCTGGCACGTGTAGAAGATGCAGCCGACCAGCGTGTTTCTGCGCCAGCGCGACGAAAACAGTTCCGACCACGCGCCTCGACGTTGCGGAGGTGCGTCCGGCGATATGGGCAGAACGGTATCTGCGCCCAGTTTTGCGCGGATGATTGCAAGCGCCTCGTCCTTCCGCCCGCGTTTCATCAACCACATCGGCGACTCGGGAACGCCGAGGCGGAACGGCAGAATCAGCAGGGCAGGCAGGCCGCTCGCAGCCAGCATGATGCGCCATGCGTCGGGGCCGATGTCGCGAATGGCGAAACCGGCGAGGTACGCGCCCACATAGCCGGCCGCCCACGCCGCGGCGAGGACGCTCAGTAGCCGGCCGCGATATCGGCGCGGCGCAAACTCCGTGACGAGCGATTTGCTCACGACATAGTCGGCGCCCAGAATGACGCCCAGGAGCAAGCGCAACACCAGCAACTGGGCCGGTGACGTGACGAAATATTGCGCAGCGGATATCGCCGCGAAGAGCAGCATGTCGAATGCGAAGATGGTCCGGCGGCCATACTTGTCCGCCACGGGGCCCGCAAACATGCTGCCGACAAAAAGACCTGCAAGGGACGCCGCGCCGAGCGCCCCCATCCAGAGCGCGTCCAGATGAAGCGTGCCGGCCGCCATGCTCACGGCGATCCCGATAATGCCCAACACGAAGCCGTCGCTGAACTGTCCGCCTGTCCCGCTGAATGCCACCCGCAAATGGAAGCCGCGCAGCGGAACATCCTCCATCAAGATCTGCTTGCTCACTTTCGTCTCCTGTGACTCTGGTCATCTCGACGCGTTTGCTCGCGCCTTCGGAAACCAGTGTAGAGACTCAAATTCACAAATACAGCATGTCTCCATTCATCATCAGTGATTCTAATAGTAGGTCGCGCAGTCCCTGAACGTAGGCGCCGTTTGCACCCGTGTGAAGCGCTCGACGACCGGTCGCGCGCACCCGCTCCCGTAAACGACGCGGGGCGCGGCGATGCGTCTCCGGCATCGTCGCGCCCCGGCCAGTGCCTCGGCAGGCGGACGCTGCGTCAGAACTGATGCAGCATTGCCTGAATGCGGGAAGGATCTTTCGTCAACGTCAGCGCGAGCATGAGGAGAATGCGCGCCTTCTGCGGGTTCAAGTCATCGCCGAGGAGCCCGAGGTAAGCCGGATCGGCCGGCACGAATCCGCCTCCCGTTCGAGACGAACGAACCACGATCGCCCCTTTCTCGATCGCCTGCTTGATCGAGGGAAGCGTCAGCAGCGATTCGCTGCCGGCTCCGACGCCCGCGACGACGATACCCTGCGCGCCATGTGCGACGGCAGCGTCGTACATGAATCCACCGTCGTTCTGGTAGCCGTAGACGATATCGACTTCCGGCAGCGCGTCGAACTTCGATACGTCGAACGGCGTCGCCGTGGTGTGACGCTTCAGGACGGACGTGTCGAAATGCGGCACTTCGTCGACCAGCGTGCCCATGTAGCCGGCGTCGTTCCCTTTGAATGTATCCAGTGTGGTGCCGTTGGTCTTCGTCGTGTAGCGCGCGGCGCCGATCCGGTCGTTCAGCACGATCATCACGCCGCAACCGCGTGCGTCCGGTGAAGCGGCCACGGTTACTGCTTGCAACAGGTTGCTCGGGCCATCCGCGCCGATCGCCGTCGACGGCCGCATCGATCCGGTCACCACCACGGGCTTGTCGCTCTTGACGACGAGGTCGAGGAAGTACGCGGTTTCCTCGAGCGTATCCGTGCCATGGGTAATCACGACACCCGCGACATCGGGATCGGCGAGCAACTGGTTCACGCGCCTGGCGAGCTTCAGGAGAATATCGTTCGTGATGTTTTCGCTGCCGACATTCGAGATCTGTTCGCCGGATACCTGCGCAATCTTGCCCAGCGACGGCACCGACGCGAGAAGCGCCCCGGCGGTCAGCACACCCGGCTTGTAGCCCGTCGTTTGCGTTTCGCTGCCTGCGGTGCCCGCGATCGTGCCGCCGGTTGCCAGCACCACGACGTGCGGCAATTCACCGGCTGCATTTAATTTCGCCATCACCGGTCCCACCGACAGCAAGCAAAGCGCGAAGCCGGCGAATAGCTGGCGCATGAAGTGGTGTGCAAAAGCGCGGTTGTGTCTCACAACGACCCCCAGATCAAAAGTATGGAACGGGATAGCGCATCGATATGACGCACTACCTGACATCGGGAATCGGTGAGTCGACGCTTGACGCACCCGTCCGACACGAACGAGTGTAGTGACACATTCGCGTGGCCAAATCTGCGCCCCGGCATCATTAGAAAAACTGAATGTCCGATGCACGGACGATGAAGATCGGTGCGCCGGTGCGCGCGGTCTGAATGTCGTGCGAGCGATTCGGCTGATCAGACGATTCCGACCTCAGCTCGCTGTCCCGCCCGCACATGATCGAGCAGCGCCTGCAACGGATGACGCACCTGTTTCGACGACAGACGTTTCACCTGGCTGCGGCACGAATACCCGGTCGCCAGCGCTTCGCCCTCCTGTTCCGGCCCGTCGACGTGCGCGGCCCACGACTGCGCATAGATCGTCTTCGACGTCGCGAGATTGCGCGCCTCGTGCCCATACGTGCCCGACATTCCGCAACACCCGGCCGCCTGGACCTGCAAGCGCAACCCGCGACGCGCGAACACCTGCGCCCATTGCTTGCCGCTGTCCGGCGCATTGGTTTTCTCGGTGCAGTGCGGCAACAACCGATATGAAACCGTCGCCCCACCCGCACCGGCTTCTGGCAGCGCATCCAGCAGCCATTCCTGCGGCAGCGCGACCTTCGGTACGTCGGCGAGCCCCGTCACCTTCAGGTATTCCTGCCGATACGTCAGCGTCATCGCCGGATCGAGGCCGACCAGCGCGACGCCCGAGCGCGCCAGCGCGGCCAGTTGCGTCGCGTTGCGGATCGCCGCCTTCGCGAATGCATGAAGAAAGCCCTGCACGTGCAGCGCCTTGCCGTTCGGCGCGAGCGGCGCGAGCCACACCTGAAAGCCCAGGCGCGCCGCCAGCTCGATCAGCGCCGCCAGTTGCTCGGTATCGAAATAGCGCGTGAACGTATCCTGCACGATGACGACGCTGCGTGCGCGCTGCGCATCGCTCAGCGCGGCGAGCGCATGCGGGTCGGCCGGCTTCACGCGCCACGCGCGGATCACGGCCGCGAGATCGAAGCGGCTCAGCAGCGGGCTGTCGACCATGCCGACCTGACGCTCGAGCAGCGCCCGCACCCAGCCGGCTCCCATCAGCCCGTTGTACAGCGCGGGCACGTGCGCCATCCACGGCATCGTGAATTCGAGCGAGCCGATCAGGTAGTCGCGCAGCGGCCGCAGGTAGCGCTGGTGATACAGCTCGAGAAAGCGCGAGCGAAACTCGGGCACGTTGACCTTGACCGGACACTGCCCCGCGCACGACTTGCATGCGAGGCAGCCCGCCATCGCGTCGTACACCTCGTGCGAGAAATCCGTGTCGCCATGACGGGCGTCGCGGCTGTTGCGCCACCGCTCGACCAGACCGCGCAGGAGCGGCTGCCGCGTGCGCGCCGCCGCGACGACGTCGACGCCGGCCTGCCCTTGCAGGCGCAACCATTCGCGCATCAGCGACGCACGCCCCTTCGGCGACTGCACGCGTTCGCGCGTCGCCTTCCACGACGGGCACATCGCGTCGTCCGGATCGAAGTTGTAGCACGCGCCGTTGCCGTTGCAATGCATCGCGGTGCCGTAGCTCTGCCACACGCGCTCGTCGATCTGCCGATCGTGATCGCCGCGCGTCGGCACCTCGTCGATCTTCAACAGTCGCAACGTATGATCCGGCGGCGTCGCGATCTTGCCCGGGTTGAACTGGTTGTGCGGATCGAACGCGGCCTTCAACTGCTGCAGCGACGGATACAGCTCGCCGAAAAACGCCGGCGCATATTCGGAGCGCACGCCCTTGCCATGCTCGCCCCACAGCAGGCCGCCGTGACGCTGCGTGAGTTCGGCCACCGCGTCCGACACGGGCCGCACCAGCGCCGCCTGCTTCGGGTCCTTCATGTCGAGCGCCGGGCGCACGTGCAGCACGCCCGCATCGACGTGGCCGAACATCCCGTACTGCAACCCGTGGCCGTCGAGCAGCGCGCGGAATTCGGCGATGTACGCGGCGAGGTTCTCGGGCGGCACCGCGGTGTCCTCGACGAACGGCTGCGGGCGCGCCTCGCCCTGCACGTTGCCGAGCAGGCCGACCGCGCGTTTGCGCATCGCATACACACGCTTCACCGCATCGTTGCCGGCCGCGAGCGTATGGCCGAGACGCTCCACGCTCGTATCGGTGCGCAGATGCTCGACGAACGCGCGCACCCGCGCATCGACGTCGCGTTCGTCGTCGCCGCTGAATTCGATCAGGTTGATGCCGAGCGTGGGACGCGCGTCGTCCTGCGGGAAATACTCGGCCACGCTGCTCCACACGAAGTCCTTCATCGCGAGCATCAGCACCTTCGAGTCGACCGTCTCGATCGATAGCGGCCGATGTTCGAGCAGCGCGCGCGCGTCGCGCAGCGCGTCCATGAAGCCCGCGTAACGCACGTTGACCAGCACCGAAAACTTCGGGATCGGCAGCACGTTGAGCTTCGCCTCGACGACGAAGCCGAGCGACCCTTCCGCGCCGCACAGGACGCTGTTCAGGTTGAAACGGCCGTCCGGTTCGCGCAGGTGCGCGAGGTCGTAGCCGGTCAGGCAGCGGTTGAGCTTCGGAAACTTCGCGTCGATCAGCGCCGCCTTGTCGTCGCTGATGCGCCGCGCGGTGCGATACACCTTGCCGACGCGGTCCTGCCGCGCACAGCGGCGCGCCAGTTCTTCATCGTCGAGCGCGCCGCTGTGCAGGTGCTCGCCGCCCATCAGCACGAAATCGAGTTCGAGCACGTGATCGCGCGTCTTGCCGTACGTGCAGCTACCCTGCCCGCTCGCGTCGGTGTTGATCATCCCGCCGACGGTCGCGCGGTTCGACGTCGACAGCTCCGGCGCGAAGAACAGCCCATGCGGCTTCAGCGCCGCATTGAGCTGATCCTTGACGACGCCCGCCTGCACGCGCACCCAGCGCTGCTCGACGTCGATTTCGAGGATCCGGTTCATGTTGCGCGACAGGTCGACGACCACGCCGTCGGTCAGCGACTGCCCGTTGGTGCCCGTGCCGCCGCCGCGCGCGGCCACCGCGACGTCGCGGTGCGCGGGTTCGGCCAGCAGCCGGGCCAGCAGCCGGACGTCGTCCGCATGCGCGGGACAGATCACCGCCTGCGGCTGGCGCTGGTAGATCGAGTTGTCGGTGGCCTGCACGGTCCGGTTCGCGTGGTCCGTGTGAATCTCCCCGGCGAATCCCGTCGCCCGCAGCGCGGCGAGGAAATCGCGGTAAACGTTCGCGGGCGGGCTGGCGGGACGGGGCAACGGGGCGATCGACATGGGGCAAAAACGCAATGTGGGTGGAGCAGGGTGATTCGCGTGCGCCGAAACATGACTTCGTTGCAAGTTTCCGCACGACCGAGAATTCGAGTATCTTCGGATATTCGGCCAGAAACAAACGAATTCCCCCCCGGCGAAGCTTGCATAAAACTCATGAATTACCGTCGCCTGACCCCGTCGATGTCGTTGCTGCTCGTGTTCGAGGCCGCCGCGCGGCATGAAAGCTACACGCGCGCGGCCGAGGAGCTGTCGCTGAGCCAGAGCGCGATCAGCCGGCAGGTCCAGACGCTCGAGGATCAGCTCGGCGTGCCGCTGTTCCGGCGCGAGGGTCGCTCGGTGAAGCTGACCGACGTCGGCCGCCGCTATTTCGCCGAACTGACCGGCGCGCTCGGGCGCATCCGCGGCGCGACGTTGCAGGCGATGTCGCACCAGGCGGGCGCCGGCTCGCTGCGGCTGGCCACCCTGCCGACCTTCGGGTCGAAATGGCTGCTGCCGCATCTGCACGGCTTCTATGCCGCGCATCCGGGCGTGACCGTGCACCTTCATTCGCGAATCGGCGCGATCGATTTCCTCAACGACGACCTCGACGCGGCGATCACCGTCGGCGCCGGCGACTGGCCGGGCCTGCATGCGCACCGGCTGTACAACGAATTCCTGATCGCGATCGCGCCGCGCGCCACGGGCAGCGGCCGCAAGGCCGACGCGCGCACGCCGGCCTGGGCCGCGAAGCAGACGCTGCTGGGCGTGACGAGCAATCAGCAGGCCTGGGCCGAGTGGTTCTCGCACTATCGGCTCGATCATCGCCAGATGCGCATCGGCCCGAGCTTCGAGCTGACGTCGCACCTGATCCAGGCCGTGCATGCCGGAATGGGGATCGGACTGGTGCCGAAGGTGCTCGTGGAGGACGAATTGAGCCGCGGCGAGCTCGACTCGATCGGCGACGCGATTACCAGCCAGCGCAGCTATTACCTGGTCTACCCGCCGGGCAACGACGCGCTGCCGTCGCTCGTCGCCTTCCGCGAATGGCTGCTGACGTCGTGCTGACGTGCCGCTGGCGACGTGCCGGTCAGGCGCGCCATTCGCCGAGAATCTGCTCGGCGAGGTAGTCGCACGGCGGGCGCGCGGACTGCGCGCTGCGCGCGAGCACGACCTCGAGTTCGCCGAGCGACGGCAGCCCGTGGCTCTCCGACAGCTGCAACAGGTGATCGGGCACGCAGCAGCGCGCGAGCGGCGCGACGGCGAGGCCGGCCTCGACCATGCTGAGCAGGCCGAGAAAGCTCGGGCTTTCGTATGACATCCGGTACGGAATCTTCCGCCGGTTCAGCGCCTTGACCGCGTGATCGCGCGCCATGCTGCCGCCGTGCGTGAAAAACGCCACCGGCAGCGGCCGCTCTTCCCACACATTGCGTTTCGGCGAGCCAGCCCAGACGAGCGGCTCCATCCGGATCAGCTCGCCCGTCACGCCTTTGATGCGCGTCAGGCACGCGAGGTCGACCGTGTTGTCCTTCAGCATCGGCACGAGCGCGCTGCTCGGCTGGCCGATCACGCGCACTTCCACGCGCGGATGCATCGCGGCGAACTTGCCGAGCACCTGTGGCAGCAGCGACGCGATGTAGTCGTCGGGCACGCCGATCGTCACGCGGCCGCGCATCTCCGGCCGCACGATCGACGCCCACGCCTCGTCGCGCATCGCGAGCATCCGGCGGCCGTAATCGGCGAGCATCCTGCCGTCGTCGGTCGCCGTCACGTTGCGCGTGTCGCGGATGAACAGCAGCTTGCCGAGCGCGTCTTCCAGCGTCTTGATCTGCATGCTCACCGCCGACGGCGACCGGTGCACGGCCTGTGCGCCCTGCGCGAACGATCCGGATTCCGCGACGGCCACCACCATCGCGAGCACATCGAGGTCGAGCTTCTTCATGTCGATTCAGAAAAACTGATCAATCGATTCAGTTTATCCCGTTTTACTGTTCACCTCCATCGCCGGACAATCGACGTCGTCAGCACTCACTCGATGCAGGAAGCGGAAAACATGCACACGTCCGGATCGCTCTACGGGTTTCTCGTCATCGGCGGCATGCTCGCGGTCACGCCGGGGCCGAACATGGTCTACGTGATGTCGCGCTCGATCGCGCAAGGACGGGCGGCCGGGTTCATTTCGCTCGCCGGCGTGATGATCGGCTACCTGTTCTACATGTTCGCCGCGGCGTTCGGCATCACGACGCTGTTCATGAGCGTGCCCTATGCGGGCAGTGTGCTGGGCGCGGTCGGGGCAATCTATCTGCTGTATCTCGCATGGCAGGCGGTGCGGCCCGGCGGCCGCTCGCCGTTCGAGGTGAAGGCGCTGCCGACCGAGCAGCCGCTGCGGCTGCTCGCGATGGGCGCGACGACCAGCGTGCTGAACCCGAAGCTCGCGATGCTGTTCGTGTCGCTGCTGCCGCAGTTCATCGACTACGGGCAAGGCAGCGTGTTCGGCCAGTCGCTGTTTCTCGGCTCGCTGCTGATCGCCGCGTTCGCGTCGGCCAACGGGCTGGTGGCGCTCTGCTCGAGCAGCCTCGCGAAGTTCCTGCACGGCCGCCCGACGCTGCTGCTCGCGCAGCGCTGGACGATGGGCATCATCCTCGGCAGTCTCGGCGTGCGGATGGTGATCGAGGCATCGAAGCTGGCCGGCGTCGCGTGAGCGGCACGCCGCCGCGCGGGCCCGCGCGATCGCGGGCCGCGCGCGTGCGTCGGGCAGGCGTCACGCGGCAACGGCCTGCCGCTGCGCCTCCAGCTCGCGCACGAGCGGCAGCACGCGGCGGCCGAAGTATTCGACTTCCTCGATGAAGTGCAGGAAGCCGGTCAGCACGAGATCGACACCGATCGCCTTCAGTGCGACGATCCGCTCGGCGATCTGCCGCGGCGTGCCGATCAGGTTCGTGCGAAAGCCGTCGTTGTACTGCACGAGATCCTCGAACGTCGATTTCGCCCAGTTGCCCTCGCCTTCGGGCGACGCCTTGCCGGCCTGCTTCACCGCATCGCCGAACGCGTGCACGGCCTCGACGTGCGCATGCCGGATGATGTCGTCGAGCACGGCCTGCGCTTCTTCCTCGGTGTCGCGCGCGATCACGAACGCGTTGACGCCGATGCGCACGCGATGGTCGTTCGCGGCCGCCTTCGCGCGAATGTCGTCGATCTGCGCCTTCAGGTTCTCCGGTGTATTGCCGTTCGTGAAATACCAGTCCGACACGCTCGCCGCGTTGTCGCGCGCCGCGCGCGAGCTGCCGCCCTGGAAGATTTCCGGATGCGGCTTCTGCACCGGCTTCGGGCTCAACGTGTAATCGTTGAAGCGATAGAAGTCGCCCTTGAACGTGAAATTGTCCTGCGTCCAGATGCCCTTGAGCGCCTGGATGAATTCCTTCGAGCGCCGATAGCGTTCGTCGTGCTCGAGCCACGGCTCGCCGATCGCGGTGAATTCGCCCTTGAACCAGCCGCTCACGACGTTGATCGCGATGCGCCCGTTCGAGATGTGGTCGATCGTCGCGAGCTGCTTCGCGACCACGGCCGGATGCCACGGCCCCGGCAGGATCGCGGCGAGCACCTTGAGCTTCGTCGTCGCATGCAGCAGCGCCTGGCTGAACGACACCGACTCGTGCTGGTATTCGGCGCCATAGCCGGCCGTGAAGCGGATCTGGCTCAGCGCATAGTCGAAGCCGGCCGCTTCGGCCGTGCGCGCGAGCTTCTGGTTGTATTCGAGGCTCCAGTCGGTACGCTGCTCGATCGTGCTGACGACGAGGCCGCCGCTGACGTTCGGCACCCAGTACGCGAATTTGACGCCGTCGGCGGAAGGGTCGGGAAGGCTCATGAAGGTGTCCTGGTCGGAGGGGAAACGAAAGCGGCTTACGCGGCCGCGACGGAAAGCGCGTGCGGGCGCAGTTGCGGCACCGCGCGGTCCACGGCGAGCGCGATGCGCTCGCGCAACGCCGGGCTGGCGATCTGGTACCGGTCGAAATCGCTTTCGGACGCATACACGCCGATCGGCAGCGTGCGCGCCTGGAAGAAGCTGAACAGCGGGCGCAGCTGGTGGTCGATCACGAGCGCATGACGCTCGCTGCCGCCGGTGGCCGCGAGCAGCACCGGCACGTCGACGAGCGCGTCGTGACGCACGAGGTCGAACAGATGCTTGAAGAGGCCCGTGTACGACGCGCGATACACCGGGCTCGCGACGACGAGCGCATCGGCCGTCTCGATCGCGCGGATCAGTACATCGAGATCGGCCGGCACCTGTGCGCGGGTAAGCGCGCCGGCCAGCCGGCTGCCGATCTCGCCGAGTTCGATCCGCCGCGTATCGATCGGCAGCGCGGCGCCGAGCGCCGTGACGATCGCGTCGGTCAGCGCCAGCGTGCGCGACGGCCGCTGCAGGCTGCCCGATATCGCGACGACGTTGAGGGGTTGGCTCATGCAATGCGTTCCCATGGTGGAGCCGCGTGGAGCGCGGCGATACCGGTTCGGGTCAGCAAGGAGCGTGCCATTGGCGCGGGGGCGTGACGGAAAGGTCGTCTGCATCACGAAACTTTTCGCCAACGCCCGCCGGAAATGGCGCTTCGCCAAATACGCGACGGCGGCAAGCGTTCCGGCTCGCGCTTCACATCGATATTCCGCAACACGATGAACCGTGTGCAGCGAGTCTGCTGATGTACTGCTGATCAGGCAGCAGCCCGTCGCGCGCGATAACGCCCGATTCGACGCCGTGACGTCACCGCACCGACGCTCTTCCGCCCCATTGCAGGTTCCGCAGCAATCGCGCTTTGGTTATCAGAAATCGATGCTTTTCGCGCGCGGCGAAACGTTCAACACTCTGCTGACTACGCAGCAGCCAGACCGCGGCGCCCGCCGGCACGGGGCCGCCTTGCCCGGCCATCCAACGGTTCATCGCCATGACTTCCATTTCCACATCGCCGCGCCCGCTCAACCTTCGCGTCGTCACCGCTTCGCGCGATCCGGCCGGGCTTCAGCCCGCCGAGCGCGCGGCGCCGGCGCTCACGTTGCCCGAACGTCACGCGCCGGCCCGCGCGCCTGCGCAGGTGTTCGCCGATCCGCGTTCGCTCGCGCTGCTCGAACAGGTTCGTCGCGTCGCGCCGAGCGACGCGAACGTGCTGATCGTCGGCGAGACGGGCACCGGCAAGGAACTGATCGCACGCCACGTGCACGAGCTCGGCGCCCGTCGCGACGGGCCGTTCGTCGCGGTGAACTGCGGCGCATTCTCCGAAACGCTCGTCGACAGCGAACTGTTCGGGCACGAGAAAGGCGCGTTTACGGGCGCGTTCAGCGCGAAGCCCGGCTGGTTCGAAGCCGCGCACGGCGGCACGCTGTTTCTCGACGAAATCGGCGATCTGCCGCTCGCGATGCAGGTCAAGCTGCTGCGCGTGCTGCAGGAGCGCGAGGTCGTGCGGCTCGGTTCGCGCACGGGCATTCCGGTCGACGTGCGGGTGGTCGCTGCGACCAACGTCGACTTGCAGCAGGCGGTCGCGGCCGGGCAGTTTCGCGGCGACCTGTTCTACCGGCTCAACGTCGTGCAGCTCGCGGTCCCGCCCTTGCGCGACCGCCCGGGCGACATCCTGCCGCTCGCGCGCCACTTCTTCGGCATTTATCGCGACCGGCTCGGCGGCGGCCCGCGCCGCATCGATCCGCGCGCCGAGCGCCGGCTCGAGGCGCACGGCTGGCCCGGCAATGTCCGCGAACTGGAGAACGTGATCCATCATGCGCTGCTGACGAGCCGCCACGATGCGCTGCAGGACACGGACCTGCACATCGCGCCGCCGTGCCTGCCGGCTGCTGCCGCGCCCGTAGCCGATTCGTCCGCCGACGCACAGGCGGCGCTCGAACACGCGCTGCGCGACCTGTTCGACGACGGGCACGGCAACCTGTTCGAACGTATCGAGGACACGGTGATGCGTGTCGCGTTCGAATTCAGCCACCGCAATCAGATCCGGGCCGCGCAGTTGCTCGGCATCAGCCGCAACGTGCTGCGTGCGCGGCTGATTCGCGCGAAGGCGATCACCGCACTGAAATAGCGGCACCGGCCCGCGCGCCGCTCCGCCCCGGGCGCCATGGCGCCGCGATCCGTGCCGCGACGTCCGAACCTGATGTATCGTGGCGCGAAGCGTACGCTTCGTTGCCTGCCCCTCGCCCGGTCGCCCGTCATGCGACCGTCAGCGACCGGCAACAGGTCGCGCACGAACCTCCGCAACACGAAAACGAAAGTCGTCCGGCGCCCGTGCGCGCCCGGCCGAGCCCCGTTCACCCGTCCGGAATCCGTCGCCATGAAAAAGCTTGTGAACCGCCCGTCCGACGTCGTGCGAGAAATGCTGGAAGGCATCGCACGGCAATCGCCGCATCTCGCGATCCTCGGCGACGAGCACGTGCTCGTCCGCCAGCCGCTGCCCGAGCCGTCGCAGCGGCCGGTCGCGATCCTGTCCGGCGGCGGCAGCGGCCATGAGCCCGCGCACGGCGGCTATGTCGGCGAAGGGATGCTGAGCGCGGCCGTATGCGGCGAAGTGTTCACGTCGCCGTCGACCGACGCGGTGCTCGCCGCGATCCGCGCGAGCGCCGGCCCGAACGGCGCGCTGCTGATCGTGAAGAACTACACCGGCGACCGGCTCAATTTCGGGCTCGCCGCCGAGCTCGCGCGCGCGGAAGGCATTCCGGTCGAAATCGTCATCGTCGCCGACGACGTGTCGCTACGCGGCCGCGTCGAGCGCGGCCAGCGGCGCGGGATCGCCGGCACCGTGCTGATCCACAAGCTCGCGGGCGCTGCCGCCGCGCGCGGGCTGCCGCTCGCCCGCGTCGCGAGCATCGCGCGCGACGCGGCGGCCGAGCTCGGCACGATGGGCGTCGCACTCGACGGCTGCACGATCCCGGGCGCCGACAAGTCGGGCTTCAGCCTCGCCGATCACGAGATCGAGCTGGGCCTGGGCATCCACGGCGAGAAAGGCGTCGAGCGCCGCGCGCCGCTGCCGGCCGATGCGCTGGCCGACACGCTGTTGTCGAGCATCGTCGCCGATCTCGTGCTCGACCGCGACGAACGCGTCGCGCTGTTCGTCAACGGCCTCGGTGCGACGCCGGACATGGAACTCGCGATCGTGCTGCGCGCCGCGTTCGACAATCTGAGCCGGCGCGGCATCGTCGTCGCGCGCGCGTGGGCCGGCACGTTCCTGTCCGCGCTGAACATGCCCGGCTGCTCGATCTCGGTGCTGCGGCTGAACGACGAGCGCGCGGCGCTGCTCGACGCGCCGACGCAGGCGCGCGCATGGCCGGGCGGCGGCCTCGTGAACACGCAGATTCGCGTGGCCGCGGCCGCGTCGCAGGACGCGCCGCAGCCGCCGCTCGATGCGGCCGGCCGCGCGTGGGCCGCGCGCCTGCAACCTGCGCTGCACGCCGTCGCGCAGACGCTGATCGACCACGAGCAGACACTGACGGATCTCGATGCGGCAGCCGGCGACGGCGATCTCGGTGCGAGCATGCGGCGCGCCGCGCAGGCGATCCTCGAATTGCCCGACACCGCGTACGGCACGCCGTCCGGTGCGCTCGCGGCGCTCGGCGCCTCGTTGCGGCGCGCGATCGCCGGCAGCTCCGGGCCGTTCTATGCGACCGCGCTGCTGCGCGCGTCGCGCCGGCTGGCCGATATCGCCGAGCCGTCGCCGCGCGACTGGGCCGCGGCATTCCGCGCGGCGGTGGATTCGATCGGCGAACTCGGCGGCGCGCGAGCGGGCGACCGGACGATGCTCGATGCGCTGGTGCCGGCCGTCGACGCCTTCGGCCGCGCGCTGGACAGCGAGCGCGACCCCGCGAGCGCATGGACGGCGGCCGTCGAAGCGGCCGAGCAAGGTGCGGAGGAAACGACGCGCATGACGCCGCGCGCGGGACGGGCAAGCTATCTGGGCGAGCGGGCGATCGGTACGCCGGACGGCGGTGCGGTGGCTGTGTCGTACTGGTTGCGGGCGTTGCAGCCGCACGTCCGGTAACGGACGCGCGGCCGCGCTCAGACGCCCTCGACCAGCACCGCGCGATAGCGGGCGCCCTTGAAGCGGTGCTGGACGACCTTCTGGTATTCAGCGCCGTGATACCACGCGTGCGCGGCCTCCTTCGACGGGAACTCGACGATCACGACGCCTTCCGGGCCTTCGCCCTCGAGGATCTCCTGCGGACCATATGCGGCGAGCACCTTCACTGGATGGCTGGCAAGGGTCGCACCGACCTGGCTCGCGTAGATGTCGAGTTCATGCTGGTCCTGCGTGCTTTCCCGTGTAAAGACGATGTAGGTCGCCACGATATGCGCTCCGGATGAATGATGAAAAAAAGGGACGCCACGCGCTGCACGGCCCGATGAATCGCGCGCGGCAGTGCGCAGCTTACCGCCGTTCGCCGGCCGGCGCCGCGGCGAGCCGGCCACGGCCTGCGCGGGCCGCCCGGCCCCGGCACGGGAAAACCCCGATCCCCACATCGTCCTATGACATCGGGCGTCGCGAATTGGCGGGATTACTTTGATCCTCGTCGGCGCCCGCCCGGGCGCATGCTGATAGCGAGGACCCCTCATGCGATACGTGCCATCGTGGACTTCCGTTTCCGCCGCGTCGTCGATTCCCGACGACGCGACCACCCAACGCGGCGACGAGCCGCACTGTCTGCCGCGGGTCGCGATCGCGGCCGCCGCCCTCGGCAACGCGACCGAATGGTTCGATTACGGTATTTACGCGTATGGCCTCGCGTACATTTCCGCCGCGCTGTTTCCCGGCAACACCGCGAGCGCGACGCTGTTCGCGCTCGGCACGTTCGCGGTCTCGTTCCTGATCCGCCCGCTCGGCGGCCTGTTCTGGGGGCCGCTCGGCGACCGGCTGGGCCGCAAGCGCGTGCTCGCGTTGACGGTCCTGACGATGTCGGGCGCCACGTTGCTCGTCGGCATGCTGCCGAGCTACGCGACGGCCGGCTGGCTCGCACCGGCCGCGCTGATCGTGCTGCGCATGGTGCAGGGCTTCTCGACCGGCGGCGAATACGGCGGCGCGGCCACCTTCATCGCCGAATATGCGCCCGATTCGCGGCGCGGCCTGTGCGGCAGCTTCCTCGAATTCGCGACGCTCGCCGGCTTCTCGCTCGGCGCGTTCCTGATGCTCGGCTTCGCGCTGCTGCTCGGCGATTCGGCGATGCATGCGTGGGGCTGGCGCCTGCCGTTCCTGGTCGCGGCGCCGCTCGGCCTGATCGGCTTCTACCTGCGCTCGCGCCTCGAGGAAACGCCGGTGTTCCGCGAACTCGAGGAACAGGCGCACCGCCGCGAGAAAAGCGTCGCCGCCCCGCTGCCGATCCGGCAGCTGCTGGTGCGCTATGCGAAGCCGCTGCTGCTGCTCGGCGGCCTCGTCGTCGCGTTGAACGTCGTCAACTACGTGCTGCTCGCGTACATGCCGACCTACATGCACAAGGAGCTCGGCGTCAGCGAGAACATGTCGCTGCTGATCCCGCTGATCGGCATGCTCGCGATGATGGTGCTGCTGCCGTTCGCCGGCTGGCTGTCGGACCGCGTCGGCCGCAAGACGATGTGGTGGATCTCGCTCGTCGGGCTGTTCGTCGCGGCCGTGCCGATGTTCACGCTGATGACGCACGGTCCGCTCGGCGCCTTCATCGGCTTCGCGGTGCTCGGCGTACTCTACGTGCCGCAGCTCGCCACCATTTCCGCGATGTTCCCCGCGATGTTCCCGACCCACGTCCGGTATGCGGGCATGGCGATCGCCTACAACGTGTCGACGTCGCTGTTCGGCGGCACCGCGCCGATCGTCAACGACTGGCTGATCGGCAAGACCGGCAACGCGCTGATTCCCGCCTACTACATGATGGCCGCCTGCGCGGTCGGGTTGATCTCGCTGCTGGCGGTGATCGAGACGCGCGGGTGTTCGCTGCGCGGCGACACGCTCCCCGGCCAGCCGGGCTGACCCGCACGCCGGCGGCGCCCGGCTTCCCATAAACGGCATCCATGGCATCGCCCGCCGTCCGGTAACGGACGGCGGGCGATGTGCATTTCGGGCGGCGAAGCCCGCTGCCGGATTGTTGTTCTCCGGACAACACGATGTGCGCGCGTACGGCGCTGTCGGCACGTGTCGGCCGTCACTACAATCGCTGACACGTTCGATCGAAATCCGGTCGAACCGAAGCGCGACCGTCACGATCGCGCTCGCGAACCGCGCGGTGCCGCGCGGCTTAATTCCCTCGACGAACAGGATTACTGAACATGAACGCACCCATCCGCAACGTCCAGCCCGTAATCGCCCGCCTGGGCAACGAAGGCTCGGGCGAGCTCGTTTCGTCCCGCTACGCCGTGCGCATCGGCGAGGTCGATGTCGTGCTGATCAGCGACGGCGTGCTGCCGCTGCCGACTTCCACCATGTCCACCAACGTGAGCGAAGCGGACCGCAACGCATGGTTCGACGGCCGTTTCCTGCAACGCGACATGTTCGACTGGGCGCTCAACATCGCGCTCGTGCGCAGCGCCGATCGCCTGATCCTGATCGATTCGGGCGTGGGCGACGGTTTCGAATACTTCACGCGCGCCGGGCGCTCGGTCATGCGCCTGGAATCGGCCGGCATCGACCTGGCCGCGATCACCGATATCGTGATCACGCACATGCACATGGATCATGTCGGCGGGCTGAACGTCGACGGCGTCAAGGCGAAGCTGCGCCCGGACGTACGCATTCACGTCTCGGCCGCGGAAGTGGCGTTCTGGAAAAATCCCGACTTCAGCAAGACGGTGATGCCGGAAACCGTTCCGCCCGCACTGCGCAAGGCGGCGGCGAGGTTCGTGGAACTCTATGGCGAAAACATCGTGCAGTTCGACCGGACCGTGGAAGTCGCCCCGGGCGTGTCGGCGCGGGTGACGGGCGGCCATACGCCGGGGCACTGCGTGGTCGACGTCGCATCGAACGGGGAAAAGCTGACGTTCGCGGGCGACGCGATTTTCGAAGTCAACTTCGACAATCCCGACTGGCAAAACGGCTTCGAACACGATCCGGACGCGGCGGTCGACGTGCGTCTCGCGCTGTTCAACGAAGCCGCGGAAACCGGCTCACTGCTCGCCGCGGCCCACGTCGCGTTCCCGTCCATCGGCCACGTTGCAAAAACGGGCGACGGGTTCCGTTTCGTTCCGGTCGTGTGGGATTACTGAGTGACGAGCGGTAGCCGACACACACCGCAGGCGATGCACTGACGGTTTTTCCAAACCGTATCGGCAAGAAAAAACGCCGCCGCACTTGCATGCGGCGGCGTCACCTCACGCGCCGAAGCGCGTGTCAGAACCGTTGAACACTCACGCGACGGCGGAAATATTCCGCTCGGCGACCTCGTCCACCGCGTCCTTCACGATGCCGACGATCTCGTCGGCTTCCTCGCGCGTCATCACGAGCGGCGGCGCAAAGCCGAGAATGTCGCCATGCGGCATCGCACGCGCGATCACGCCGCGCTGCAACGCGGCCGCCGACACCTGCGCACCGATCTTCAGCGCGGGATCGAACGGTGTGCGCGCGTCCTTGTCGGCCATGAACTCGAGCGCGGCCAGCATGCCGACGCTACGCACCTCGCCGACGAGCGGATGCGCACCGAATGCGTCGCGCAGCTTCGCCCCGAAGTAGCCGCCCACGTCGGCCGCGTTGCCGACCAGGTTCTCGCGCTCCAGAATCGCGAGGTTCGCGAGCGCGGCGGCCGCGCATACCGGATGGCCCGAATACGTCCAGCCGTGCCCCATCGGCCCGTGTTCCTGCGAGCCGCGCGCGATCACGTCCCACACCTTCTCGCCGACGATCACGCCCGACAGCGGCGCATAGGCGCTCGTCAGGCCCTTCGCGACCGTGATCAGGTCGGGCTCGATCCCGAAGTGCTGCGCGCCCATCTTCGAGCCGAGACGCCCGAACCCGCACACGACTTCATCGGAGATCAGCAGGATGTCGTGCTTGCGCAGCACGGCCTGGATCGCCGGCCAGTAGCCGGCCGGCGGTTCGATGATGCCGCCCGTGCCCATCACCGGCTCCGCGATGAACGCGGCGACCGTGTCGGCGCCCTCGCGTGCGATCAGCTTCTCGAGTTCGTCGACGCAGTACGCGACGAACTGTGCTTCGTTCATGCCGGCCGGCGCCTTGCGATACCAGTGCGGACACACCGTATGCTTCACGCGGTCGATCGGCAGGTCGAAATGCTGGTGGAAGCTCGGCAGGCCCGTGAGGCTGCCCGTCACGATGCCCGAGCCGTGATAGCCGCGCTCGCGCGAGATGATCTTCTTCTTGTTCGGGCGGCCGAGCACGTTGTTGTAGTACCAGACGATCTTGACCTGCGTCTCGTTCGCGTCGGAACCCGACATCCCGTAATAGACCTTCTTCATCCCCGCCGGCGACCAGTCGATGATGCGCGACGACAGCTCGATGATCGCGTCCGACGCGTGGCCGACGTACGTGTGGTAGTACGCGAGCTGCTTCGCCTGTTCGTACATCGCGTCGGCGACTTCGGTGCGGCCGTAGCCGATGTTCACGCAGTAGAGGCCGGCGAACGCGTCGATATAGCGCTTGCCCTGGTGATCCTCGATGCGGATGCCTTCGCCGCCGCGCACGATCTTGCCCGGCAGCGCGCCGGTCTCGTGGTCGTACGCGTGCGTCGACGGGTGCATGAAGTGGGCGCGGTCCTCGCGCAGCAGTGCGTCGATCGATTTTTTCATGATGAGCTCCTTTGAATGGGTCAGGCCGTCGCCGCAACGGGCAGGCCGAGATTGCCGAGGCAGAAGTACTTGGTTTCGGTGAACGGCTCGAAGCCTTCGGCGCCGCCTTCGCGCCCGAGGCCCGACGCCTTCATCCCGCCGAACGGGATCGGCGCGCCGGTGAATTTCACGCCGTTGACCGACACCATCGCGAAATCGAGCCGCCGCACGAGCTGGAAGATCGTGTCGATGCGCGTCGCGCATACGTAGGCGGCGAGGCCGTACTCGGTGTCGTTGGCCGTGTCGACCGCTTCGTCGAGCGTGTCGAATGCGCCGACGGCCGAGATCGGGGCGAAGTTTTCCTCGTCGACCACCCGCATGCCGGGCTCGGCATCCGCGATCACGGTCGGCTCGTAGAACCAGCCGCCGAGCGCATGCGGCCGGCCGCCCGCGACGATGCGCGCGCCGCGTGCCCGCGCATCCTCCACGCGCGCCACGGTCGCGTCGAACGCGGCCTGATGCATCAGCGGGCCGACGTCGACGCCCTGCTCGAACGCCGGCCCCGTCTTCAGCGCGCGCACCGCGTTCGCATACCGTTCGACGAACGCGTCGTACAGCGGGCGGGCGACGAGTATCCGGTTCGCCGCGCAGCAGTCCTGGCCGGACGTCTGGAACTTCGCGCCGACGGCAATCCGCACCGCGTGGTCGACATCCGCATCCTCGGTCACGATGAACGGCGCATTGCCGCCCAGTTCGAGTGCGATCTTGCGGATGCCGGCCTTCGCGGCGGTCTCGGTCACGAGCCGCCCGACGCGCGTCGAGCCGGTGAAGCTCACCGCACGCACGCGCGCATCGCCGACCAGCGTTTCCATCGCCATCTGCGGCTCGCCGAGCACGACGTTGAACACGCCGGCCGGGAAGCCGGCCTCGTCGGCGAGCTGCGCGAGTGCGAGCGCCGAGAACGGCGTTTCGTGCGCGGGCTTCACGACCACGGTGCAACCGGCCGCGATCGCGGCCGCTGCCTTGCGCGTGATCATCGCGGCCGGGAAATTCCACGGCGTGATCAGCGCCGCGACGCCGACCGGCTCCATCACGGTGCCGAGATGCGCGCCGTCGATGTGCGTCGGGATCGTGCGGCCCGCGACACGCTTCGCCTCGTTCGCGAACCATTCGACGAAGCTCGCCGCATAGCGGATCTCGCCGCGCGCTTCGGCCAGCGGCTTGCCCTGTTCCAGCGACAGCAGCGCGGCAAGATCGTCGACGTGACGCAGGATCAGCGCATGCCAGCGCAGCAATGCCGCGCTGCGCACCGCTTGCGGCGTCCAGCGCCAGGTTCCGTACGCGCGCTGCGCGGCGTCGACGGCCGCGACGATCTGCGCGCGTTCGAGCATCGGCACGTGGCCGATCACGGCCTGGTCGGCGGGGTTCACGACGGCGACCGTCGCGGCACTGTCGCTGTGGATCCAGCGACCGTCGACGTAGCAGGTCGACTTGAACAGAACGGGGTGTCCGGGCAGCATGCTGCGTCTCCTCGTTGGTGGGCACGGACTTCATTCTGGCGCGCCCGCGCATGCGGAAATTTCGGTTTGCGCGGCCGGAAATGCCGGTTTTTTCCGTATTGCCGCGCGCCGGCGCGAACTTTTACAGCCAGTCCGGCGCGCCGCCGGCGGTGCACTTCACGACCTTCGTCACGATGTACGTGAAGTAGCGCTCGATGCCGAGGTCTTCCATCAGCAACGCATCGATGAAGCGCTGGTAATGGTCGATGTCGCGCGCGACCACGTGCAGCACGTAGTCGACGCCGCCGCCCGTCGCATAGCACTGCGCGACCTCGGGCGCCGCTGCCACCCGATCCTCGAAGCGCCGCATGTCGGGCGCGGTGTGCCGCGACAGCGTCACCTCGACGACGATGCGGCTACCGGAGAACGTGCCGATCCAGTCGACGTCCGCGCGATAGCCGCGGATCACGCCGCTTTCCTCCAGCTTGCGCACGCGCTCCCATGCCGGCGAAATCGACAGGTTCACGGCCTCGGCGAGCTTCGACTTCGTGATGCGCCCGTCGCGCTCGAGCAGGCGCAGGATCGCGAGGTCGTATCGGTCGAGCTTGATCACGTTATGCGTCGCCCCAGGTCACCACCGGGATGTTGCGCTCGACGATGTCGGCCACCACCGCGATCGTGTCGCCGGTCTGCACGATGCCCGGAAAGTGCCGTGCGGCGAGCAGCCCGCGCCGCCGCGCGACGTATTCGACCGGCGTGACGCCCGTGCGGTCGATGTCGTGCACGCGCGCGAGCACGTCGCCGGCCTCGACCTCGCTGCCGAGATCGACGCATATCTCGAGCAGCCCGCGATGCTCGCTGGTCGTGTAGCAGGCACTGTCCGGCATGTCGAGCAGTGTCGTCGTGCGCGGCGCGCCGCTCGCGCCGGCTCCGGCCCGCTCGCCGTCGCGCCGCGCGAGCACGCCGGCATGCGCGAGAAAACCGCGCACGCCGCGCTCGGCGATCGCGACGCTCGCCGCCGTCGACGTGCCGCCGCCGCCCAGCTCGGTCGACACGAACACCTTGCCGGCTTCTTCCGCCGCGCTGTCGTAGAGGCCGACGCTGTCGAGTTCCAGCATGCGCATCGAATACGGCGCACCGAATGCACGCATCGCGCGCTCGCAGCGCGCTTCCTGGTCGCGGTCCTCCAGCACGTGAATCGCCGCGAACGGCACGAAGTCGAGTGTGCGGCCGCCCGCGTGAATGTCGAGCACGTGCGTCGCGAGCGGCAGCAGGTGGCGCTGGAAGTAATCGGCGATCTTCTCGGTCACGGTGCCGTCCGGCCGGCCCGGGAAGCTGCGGTTCAGGTTGCCGGCATCGATCGGCGACGTGCGGCAACCGGCACGGAACGCCGGGTAGTTCATGAACGGCACGACGATCACGCGGCCGCTCACGTCGGCCGCCTTCAGCGAACCGGCGAGCTTCGACAGCGCGACCGGCCCTTCGTATTCGTCGCCGTGATTGCCGCCGGTCAGCAACACCGTCGGCCCGTCGCCGCGCTTCACGACGGTCACCGGAATCATGATCGCGCCCCACGCGGAATCGTCGCGCGAGTAAGGCAGCTTCAGGAAGCCGTGCTGTTCGCCGTCCGCGTCAAAATCGACGGTCGGCGTAATCGGGGAAGCACGCATCGCCCTACTCCTTCACGAACAGCTTGCGCGGCACATTGCAGAACGTCTCGACGCCGGTCTCGGTGATCAGGATGCTTTCCGTGATCTCCAGCCCCCAGTCGTCAAGCCACAGCCCCGGCATGAAATGGAACGTCATGCCGGGTTCGAGCACCGTACGGTCGCCCGGACGCAGGCTCATCGTGCGCTCGCCCCAGTCGGGCGGATAGCTCGCGCCGATCGGATAGCCGCAGCGGCTGTCCTTCTCGATACCCGCGCGGCGCAGCACCGCGAAGAACGCGTTCGCGATGTCCTCGCACACGTTGCCCGGCTTCGCGGCCGCGAGCCCCGCTTCGATTCCGTCGACCACCGCGCGCTCGCCTTCGATGAAGTGCGCGGGCGGCTTGCCGAGATAGACGGTGCGCGACAGCGGGCAGTGATAGCGCCGGTAGCAGCCGGCAATCTCGAAGAACGTGCCGGCGCCGCGCGAGAACGTCGAGTCGTCCCAGGTCAGGTGCGGCGCGGCCGCGTCCGCGCCGGTCGGCAGCAGCGGGACGATCGCCGGATAATCGCCGCCGAAGCCGTTCGCGCCGCCGATGCCGGTCGCATAGATCTGCGCGACCAGGTCGCTTTTCTTCATGCCCGGCTCGATCGTCTCGACGATGTGCGCATGCATCCGCTCGACGATGCGCGCGGCCGCGCGCATGTATTCGATCTCGCGCGGCGACTTCACCGCGCGCTGCCAGTTGACGAGTGCGGTCGCATCGACCCAGCGCGCAGCCGGCAGATGCTTCTGCAGCGACGCATACGCGGCGGCGCTGAAGTAGTAGTTGTCGAGCTCGACGCCGATGCGCAGCGTGCTCCAGCCGCGCGCCGCGATCACCTCGGTCGACAGGTAATCCATCGGATGGCGCGCGGTCGACTGCACGTAATGATCGGGATAGCCGACGATGTTCTCGTGCGCCATGAACGCGGTGCGCTTCGCGCCGTTCGCGTCCTGGCCGCGGCCGAACCACACGGGTTCGCCGTCCAGCGCCAGCAGCACGCACTGATGCACGTAGAACGACCAGCCGTCATAGCCGGTCAGCCAGCCCATGTTGGTGGGGTCGGTGACGATCAGCAGGTCGATGCCGGCCCGCTCCATCGCCGCGCGCGTCTTCGCGATGCGCGCGGCATATTCGCTGCGTGCGAACGCGAGACGCGGCGCGGCTTTCTGGGTTTCGATGACTGCGGACATCTGTCTCCTCTCAAGTCGTGAGGTCGTTGTGAAAAATCGTGCCTACTTCGGCCGCACGCGCGCGTTGCAGCGCGAGCACGGCAATCGCGGTGTCCTGCGCGCCGGTGCCGGTCAGGTCGCAGATCGTGATGTCGTCGCGATGCGTCCGGCCGTCACGGCGGCCGGCGATCACTTCGCCGAGTTCGGGAAACACGGCATCGGCTGCAACGGCCCCGGCTGCGATCGCGTGCGCGAGTTCGCCCGCCACGCGGGTCTGCTGCAGCCGATCGCAGAAATAGCGTGCGGCGCCGAACACCGACGGCGCGAGTTCGGTCTTGTAATCGGCGTCCGAACCCATCGCCGTCACGTGCAGACCGGGATGCAGGTCTTCCGCGTGCACGAGCGGCGCGCGGCTCGGCGTGGTCGTGACCGCGATGTCCGCGTCGGCCAGCGCCGCATGCACCGAGCGCGCGACCGTCGCATCGATGCCGTGCGCCGCGCGCACGTCGGCCGCGAATTCCGTGGCCCGCGCGGTATCGCGCGCCCACACCGTCACGTGCGTGATGTCGCGCACGAGCATCAGCGCGGCGAGTTGCAATCGCGCCTGCTCACCCGCGCCGACGATCGCCGCGCGGCGCGCATCGGCACGCGCGAGCCGCCGCGCGGCCACGGCGCCGGCCGCCGCGGTGCGTACGGCCGTCAGGTAGCCGTTGTCGAGCAGCACGGCCTCGGTCAGGCCGGTGCGCGCGGACAGCACGAGCATCAGCCCGTTCAGGCTCGGCAGCCCGAGCGACGGGTTGTCGAAGAAGCCCGGGCTGACCTTGATCGCGAAGCTGTCGAAGCGCGGCAGGTACGCCGTCTTCACGTCCACTTCGGCGTGGCGCTCCGGCAACGCGAGATTCAGGATCGGCGGCATCACGACCGCGTCGGTCGCGAGCGACGCGAACGCGGCCTCGACCTGGTCGATCGCGGCGAGATCGAGCGGCACCAGCGCACGCAGTTGCGCCTGGCCGAGCAACGTGACGGGATGGGCCATGTCAGTTCTCCGAAACGAGCCGGCGATGTGCGGCCATGTCGATGTTCGCGCCGCTCACGACGACCACGATCGGGCCACCGCGATCGCGACGCGCGATCCGCTCGTCCAGCAACGCGGCGAGGCCGACCGCGCCGGCGCCTTCGACGACGAGCCGCTCTTCCCGATACGCATGCGCGATGCCGCGCGCGATCGACGGCTCGTCGAGCAGCACGACGTCGTCGGCCAACGCGCGTGTCATGTCGAACGTGTAGCGGTTGTCGAGGCCGATGCCTCCGCCGAGCGAATCGGCCAGCGTGGGCTGCTCGTCGATGTCGACCGGGCGGCCGGCCGCGAGGCTCGCATGCATCGCGGAGCCGCGCGCCATCGATACGCCGATCACCTCGATCGGCGGCCGGATCGCCTTCGCGGCAAACGCGACGCCGCTGAACAGGCCGCCGCCCGACAGCGGCACGACGAGCGTCGCCGTATCGGGCAGCGCCTCGAGTATCTCGACACCGATCGTCGCCTGCCCCGCGATGATGCGCGGATCGTCGAACGGCGGCACGTACGCATAGCCTTCGTCGCGCGCGAGGCGCCGCGCTTCGATCTGCGCGTCGTCCTGGCTGTCGCCGACGATCACCACGCGTGCGCCGAGCGACGCGACCGCATCGACCTTGTTGGCCGGCACGAGCGACGACATGCAGACGGTCGCGTCGATGCCGAGCGCGCGTGCCGCATGCGCGAGCGCGCGGCCGTGGTTGCCGGTCGACGCGGTGACCACGCGCGTCACGCGCTGCGCCGCGAGTTCCGCGAGCGCGTTGGTTGCGCCGCGCAGCTTGAAGCTGCCGGTCGGCTGCAGCGTTTCGAGCTTCAGGTAGACCGGTGCGCCAACGCACGCGGACAGCGCGGCGGACGCGACGAGCGGCGTACCGTCGGCGCGCCCGGCGAGGCGACGGCGCGCGCGGTAGACGTCGGACAGCGACAGGAAAGACATGGAACGCACGCCTCGCGACGAATGTGATGCGATCCAGTCTAATGTTCCAAATCGCGCTTTCGAATGTCCTGATACATTGCGCGCGATATCGCGGCAGCGCCGCCGGTTCAGTGGAAATCGTTCAGGTGCGGATACTGTTCGAACACGCCCGCGATCGTCTCGAGCGCTGCGTTGCACGCGGCATCGGAAGTTTCGGCGCCGATGCACACGCGCACCGCGTTCGGCCGCTCGGTGCCGCCGACGAGAAACGGATCGGGCGACGTCACCGCGATCTTGCGGGTGCGCAATTCGCGCACGATCCGCTCGGCCTGCCAGTAGTCGGGCACGCGCAGCCATGCCGAAAGCGCGTTCGGATGCGCACCCAGCACGTACGGCCCCAGCGCGGCCTTCACCATCTCCTGGCGGACGGCGAGCCGCTGGCGCTGCAGTTCGACGAGCCGCCGCGCGGTGCCGTCGGCGATCCAGCGCGTCGCGATTTCCGCGATCGGCGACGTCGCCATCCAGCTGCTCACGCGCAGCACGCTCTCGACGCGCAACGCGAGCCGCCGCGGCATCGCGAGATAGCCGGTGCGCAAGCCGGTCAGCACCGATTTCGTCATGCTCGTGCAGTAGAAGCCCAGCTCCGGAATCAGGCTGGCGATCGGCGTGCCCGTCTTCTCGGGGAGCGGGCCGTACACGTCGTCCTCGATCACGTAGACGCCGTAGCGCGTCGCGATGCGCGCGATCGACCGCCGCCGCGAATCGGTCATCAGCGACACGGTCGGGTTATTGAGGGTCGGCGTGCAGACGAGCGCGCTGATGCGCTCGCCGTCGCACATCTCCTCGAAGTGTTCGGGACGGAGGCCGTGCTCGTCCATCTCGAGCCCCTTCAGCGTAAACCCGAGCACGTTCGCGGAGCCGATCACGCCGTGATCGGTCAGGCTCTCGCACAACACGGTATCGCCCGGCCCGACGATCGACGCGAGCGCGAGAAAGATGCCGTGCGCCGCGCCGTTCGTGACCAGCAGCGATTCGCGGTGCACCGGCATGTTCAGCGACGCGAGCCACGCGGCGCCGGCGTCGCGATGCGCGTCGAGGCCGGCGATCGGCCGAAACGAGCGGATCCACGGCTGATCGTCGGTGCCGGCCAGCGCCGCGCACACGCCGCGCCACGCGGCATCGTGCTCCGGCGTGTGCACGATGCGCGCGATCGAGAAGTCGACCAGTTCGCGCTCGGTCGTATCGAGGATGTAGTTCGACATCGATTCGGTCACGCGTGCGGCCACGAAGCTGCCGCGGCCGACCTCGCAGCGGATCAGTCCCTGGCGTTCCAGCTCCTTGTACGCATTGGTGACGGTCTGCACGCTGACGCCGAGGCTCGATGCGACGTCGCGCTGCGGCGCGAGCCGTGCGCCCGGCGCGAGCGCGCCGTTCTCGATGTCGCCGGCGATCGCCTTCACGAGCCGCTTGTATTTCGACTCGATGCTGTGCACCGCGCCAATTGCGTCGCGCCAGCCTGCCGATACCTCGGTCCGTCCCATCTCGATGTCTCCGTCGTGGCTTCCGCATGGTCGCTCAGAAAGACACCCTGAAAATATTGTCCTAGTGCAATCGCGTGCGAATGCAGGACGTTACGGGTCGGATCGGGGGTGCAATCGGCGTGCCCGTGCGAATACGGGGCCACCGGCACTTTTATTGTTCAGACGAATGTCGCGGGCCGCCTACCCTCGCAGAATGCGCGGTGCATCGAGGATCACCGACGTGTCGACCCACCCTGCAGTCGAGCGCTACCGCCGCGCCGCCGCTCGCATCCACGGCGTCGAGCACGCGCCGCGCCCACGCCCCACGCCTGCTCGTCGTCGGTCCACGCATACGCGCGATGCGCCGCATCGAGCTGCTTCGGGTTGGATGCACGGCTTTCCGCCGAAGCAGAACCGCCGCGCGCCGCGCACCGTGCTGCCGGACGGTTCTCGTCTGACCATTCAATATAGTCGCCGCACGCACGCGGACGGCTCGGGATCGCCACCCTCACAGCTTGACCACGGCCGGCACGCCGCCTAGATTGCTTCAGACGAGCCGGCCGTGCCGCATGCGCTGTGTCATCCGGGTGACAAAAACCGATAGTTTGCTATCGAATGATTTTGCCCTATCATCTCGCCCATGACCAATCTGCACGACCTCCGCCTCGCCGTCAGCAGCCTGCTCGTGCTCACCGCGCGCAAGTGGCGCCGCACCAGCGACGGCGTGCTGACCGCGTACAACGTATCCGAGGCCTGCGCGACGCCGCTGCTGATCGCCGGCCGCCTCGGCGAAGGCGTGCGGCAAGGCACGCTCGCCGAGCACGTCGGCATCGAAGGGCCGTCGCTCGTGCGCCTGCTCGACCAGCTGTGCGCGGCCGGCCTCGCGCGCCGCGACGAGGATCCGCACGATCGCCGCGCGAAGACGATCTCGCTGACGGCCGCCGGCCGCGCGATCACCGCGAAGATGGAGGAAGACCTGCGCGCGCTGCGCGCACAGGTGCTCAAGGGCGTGTCGCGCGCCGATCTCGAAGCGACGCTGCGCGTGCTGAACGCGTTCAACGCGGCCGACCCGCATCCTTCGGCGTCACACCCGTCGCACCCGTCCCGCCCCGTCGATTCCGCGTCATGACCTATCCGAGCCTTCGCGACTGGCTGTTCTCGGGCAAGACGTTCGCCGCGTCGATGCTGGCGCTGTACCTCGGCCTGTATTTCCAGTTGCCGCGCCCGTACTGGGCGATGGCGAGCGTCTACATCGTGTCGAACCCGTTCGTCGGCGCGACGCGCTCGAAGGCGCTGTACCGCGCGCTCGGCACCGCGCTCGGCGCGGCCGCCGCGATCTTCTTCGTGCCGCCGTTCGTCGAGACGCCGCTCCTGTTCAGCATCATCGTCGCGACCTGGTGCGGCACGCTGCTGTACCTCGCGATCTCCGACCGCACCGCGCGCAGCTACGTCTTCATGCTCGCCGGCTATACGATGCCGCTGATCGCGCTGCCGACCGTCACCGATCCGTCCACGGTATTCGACGTCGCGATCGCGCGCACCGAGGAAATCGTGCTCGGCATCGTCTGCGCGAGCGTGGTCGGCAGCGCCGTGTTTCCGAACCGGCTCGCGCCGACACTGATCGAGCGCACCGACGCGTGGTTCAAGGACGCCGCGTTCTACGGCCGCGAAACGCTGTCCGGGCACCTGGCCGGCAAGGCGCTGTCCGCGTGCCGGCAGCGGCTCGCCGCGACGATCACCGGCCTCGAGTTCCTGCTGAGTCAGTTGGGCTACGACCATGCGCATCCGCGTGTCCTCGCCCGCGCGCAGGCGCTCGCGGGCCGCATGCAGCTGTTCCTGCCGCTGATGTCGTCGCTCGCCGATCCCTTGATCGCGCTGATGCGCGACCTGCACGTGCGCCCGCCCGCACTCGACGCGCTGCTGGCCGATGCCGCGAAATGGTTCGACGCGCCGCTGCCGGCCGTCAAGACCGGCTCCGACGGCGACATGGCCCACGATCCGGTCGCGGACAACCTGCGCGAGCGCATCGCCGCGCTGCAGCCGCCCGACAGCGCGCTGGCGAGCTGGGACGGCGCGCTGCTGTCGAATGCGCTGTGGCGGCTGCGCCAGGTCATCGACATCTGGCAGGACTGCCGCTCGCTGCGCGCGCTGATCGCGAACGAGTCGGGCGTGTGGCAGCCGCGCTATCGGCACTGGCGGCTCGGCGGCACCGAGCGCTTCTTCGATCGCGGGATGATGCTGTTCTCGACGCTGACCGTCGTGTTCGCGATCGTGTTCGCGTGCTGGCTGTGGATCTCGTCCGGCTGGCACGACGGCGCGGCCGCCGTCACGCTCGTGGCCGTGTCGTGCAGCTTCTTCGCCGCGCTCGACGAGCCGGCGCCGCTGGTGTTCAAGTTCTTCCTGTCGACCGCCGCGAGCGTCGTGTTCGCGGGCCTGTATCTGTTCGTCGTGTTGCCGCACGTGCACGATTTCGCGATGCTCGTGCTGATGTTCGCGGGCCCGTTCATCTTGATCGGCACGCTGCTGCCGCGCCCGCAGTTCAACATGGTGACGATGCTCGTCGCCGTGAACACGGCCACCTTCATCAGCATCCAGAGCGCGTACGAAGCCGATTTCTTCGTGTTCCTGAACAGCAACCTCGCCGGTGTGGCAGGGCTGCTGTTCGCGTACGTGTGGACGCGCGCGACGCGCCCGTTCGGCGCGGAACTCGCGGTGCGGCGCCTGCTGCGCTCGGGCTGGGAGGACGTCGCGCGCTCCGCGTCGACGCAGCCGCTCGACGATCAGCGCAACCACGCATCGCGGATGCTCGATCGCGTCACGCAACTGCTGCCGCGCCTCGGCGCGTCCGACGACCACCGCCACCCGTCGATCGAGAGCTTCCGCGACCTGCGCATCGCGCTGAATGCGCTCGACTTGCGCCGCTCGCGCCGCCGGCTGTCGGGCGACGTGCCCGACGCGATCGATCGCGTGCTGGCCGGCGTCACCGATCACTACACGCGCTGCGCGGCCGCGAACGCGCGCCAGCCCGCGCCGCCCGCGCTGCTCGCGACGATCGACGACGCGCTGCAGCGCGTGGCCGGCCGCACGCTGCCGGGCGCCGCGCCGGCCGACGGCGCGGCCGCACCAACGGCGCCGGCCACGCACCGCCGGCTGCGCGACACGCTGCACGCGCTCGTCGGCCTGCGCCTGTCGCTGTATCCGGCCTCGGCCGCGCAAGCGCCGCAGGCGCCGGACGGAGCGCGCGCATGAGCCGGCTTTCCACCCTGTCCTTCCGAGCGCGACCATGATCGGCGAAATCGATATCTTCGGCGTGTTCGTGCCGGCCCCGCTCGTGCTGATGCTGATCGCTTACCTGATCAACATCGTCGTGCGCGCGGTGCTCGAGCGCGTCGGCTTCTACCGCCTCGTCTGGCACCGTTCGATCTTCGACCTCGGCATCTACGTGTTCGTGCTGGCCGCCGTCGTGATCGTGTCCCACCAACTCGTGGCTACCTAACGTGAAAAAAACCTGGCTCTCGGCAGGGCAAGTCCTGCTCACCCTGATCGTCGTCGTCGTGGCCGGCCTCGTGCTGTGGCGCATCATCAACTACTACATGTTCTCGCCGTGGACGCGCGACGGGCACGTGCGCGCCGACGTGATCCAGGTCGCGCCGGACGTGGCTGGCCTCATCACGTCGGTGCAGGTCGCCGACAACCAGGAAGTCAAGCGCGGCCAGGTGCTGTTCGTGATCGACCAGGCGCGCTACGCGCTCGCGGAACGGCTCGCCGAAGCGACGCTCGCGCAGCGCCGCGCGACGCTGGCGCAGGCGAAACGCGAATACGCGCGCAACGTGCAACTCGGCAACCTGGTCGCGAGCGAACAGGTCGAGGAAAGCCGCACGCGCGTCGAGCAGGGCGAAGCCAGCGTCGCCGATGCGCAGGTGTCGCTCGATACCGCGAAACTGAACCTGCAGCGCACGACGATCGTCAGTCCCGTGGATGGCTACCTGAACGACCGCGCCCCGCGCGTCGGCGAATACGTGCCGGCCGGCCGCGCGGTGCTGTCGGTCGTCGACCGCAACTCGTTCCGCGTCGACGGCTACTTCGAGGAAACCAAGCTGCGCGGCATCCATATCGGCCAGCCGGTCGACATCATCGTGATGGGCGAACCGCATGCGCTGCGCGGTCACGTGCAGAGCATCGTCGCCGCGATCGAGGATCGCGACCGCACGCAGGGCGCGAACCTGCTGCCGAACGTGAACCCGGCGTTCAGCTGGGTGCGGCTCGCGCAGCGCGTGCCGGTGCGCGTCGTGCTCGACGAGGTGCCGGACGATTTCCGGATGATCGCGGGCCGCACCGCGACCGTGTCGATGCGCGACGCCGACGCGCGCCGCAACGACAATGCAAAACCGGCCGCAGCCAGCGCCGCGTCGGCGGCCCCGACTGCGTCCGGTACGGCCGCGAGCGCCGTGGGAGCATCGCAATGAAGCGGCACGGTCTGCGCGTCGCGGCGACGCTCGCCCCGCTTGCGCTCGCCCTCGGTGCGTGCAAGTCGGTCGGCCCCGACTACACGTTGCCGCAACAGGCGTACGTCAATGCGCCGCTCGCGAACCATGCGCTCGACGACGCGAACGGCACGCTGGTGTCGCGCGACGCGGTGCCCGGCAACTGGTGGCAACTGTACGACGACCCGGTACTCGACGGGCTCGTGCGCGATGCGCTGAAATCGAACACCGACCTGCGCGTCGCCGCGGCCAATCTCGCCCGCTCGCGCGCGGCGCTGGTGGTCGCGAACGAACAGGGCGGCTTCTCGGGCAGCGCGGAAGCGGCCGTGCAGCGCGCCCAGGAATCGGCCGAGCAATACCTGCTCGAAAACAAGCTGCCGATCGTCAACGAAGGCATGGTCGGTATCAACGTGTCGTACGAGCTCGACCTGTTCGGCAAGCTGCGGCGCGGCGTCCAAGCCGCGCGGGCGGACAGCGAGGCCGTCAAGGCGGCCGGCGACCTGGCGCGCATCACGGTCGTGGCCGACGTCGTGCGCGCGTACGTCGAAGCGTGCTCGGCCGGCGACGAACTCGCGATCGCGAAGCAGTCGCTCGCGCTGCAGAAGCAGCGCGTCGCGCTGTCGCAGCGGCTGCGTGATGCCGGGCGCGGCAACCAGACCGACGTGACACGCGGCGTGACGCAGGTGCGCACGCTCGCCGCCGACATTCCGCGCTTCGAAGGCCGCCGCAAGATCGCGCAGTACCAGCTCGCCGCGCTGCTCGCACGCGCGCCGGCCGACCTGCCGAAAGCCGCCGCCGAATGCGAGCGTCTGCCGAAGCTGCGTCGGCCGATTCCGATCGGCGACGGCGCCGCGCTGCTGCGCCGCCGTCCCGACGTACGCGAAGCCGAGCGGCAGCTCGCCGCCGCGACCGCGCGGATCGGCGTGGCGACCGCCGCGCTGTACCCGTCGGTCAGCATCGGTGCGTCGGCCGGCTCGGTCGGCGTCGCCGCCGACCTGTTTTCGTCCACCACGAATCGCTGGTCGTTCGGCCCGCTGATCAGCTGGTCGTTCCCCGTCAATGGCCAGCGTGCGCGCGTGCGCGAAGCCGAGGCCGCGACGGGCGGCGCACTCGCGCACTTCGACGGCGTCGTGCTGAATGCGCTGCGCGAAACGCAGTCGAGCCTCGCGACCTATGCGGCCGACGTGCAGCGCACGGATGCGCTGCGCACGGCCTACGAATCGGCCCGCAGTTCCGCTGCCGAAACGCATCGTCTCTATGCGGCCGGCCGCGAATCGTTCATCTCCGATCTCGACGCGACGCGCACGTTGACGAGCGTGCAGGCACAGGTCGCGGCGGCTGAGGGCCAGGTCGCGGCCGACCAGGTGCGGCTCTTCCTCGCGCTCGGCGGCGGTTGGGACGGCGACGGCGCGACGGCCGCGACAGCCGCGGCGGACGCCGGCTCCCCCGTCGCGGCACCCGCGATTGGCGCGTCAGCACCGTAGCGTCATCGCCGTCGGCACGAAACGCGTGCATGACGCAACGCGCCATGACGGCGAGCGCTCCTGATTCGCGCCATGGCATCCGCGTTGACGGTACACTGGCCGATGCATTTCCATTCATCTGCCACCGCGGCCGCCCAGGCCGCGGCATCCACCCGGAGAGTCATCATGCGAACCAGCGCCCGCAACCAATTCGCCGGCCAGATCGGCGCCGTCAAACCCGGTGCCGTCAACGACGAAATCACGCTGCGCACGCAGGACGGCCTCGAGATCGTCGCCGTGATCACCCACGGCAGCGCCGCGTCGCTGGGCCTCGCGGCCGGCACGAAGGCGTTCGCGCTCGTCAAGGCGTCCTCGGTCATCGTGATGGTCGACGTCGACGGCAGCAAGGTGTCGGCTCGCAACTGCGTCGCGGGTACCGTCGCGTCGGTCGCGAAGGGCGCGGTCAATTCGGAGGTCGTGATCAAGGCCGCGGGCGGCGCGGAGATCGTCGCGATCGTCACCAATGACAGCGTCGATCGTCTCGGTCTCGCGAGCGGCACCGCCGCATCCGCGATCTTCAAGGCATCGAGCGTGATCGTCGGCGTCGAGTGATCGCGTGACGGATGCGATGGCGCTTCATCGTGCGCCGCGTATGAGTGCGGCCGGGTTCTCGTCCGGAGGTTGACGATGACCGCCTCGACCGATCACACGCATGAACGGGTGTTGCATTCGTTGCAATCCGCCGCGACCAACGCCGACGTGCCCGACGCGCAGTTGTTCGGCGCACTCGTTGCGGCACGCGCGGGTCGCAACGAGCTCTCGCTGCTGGGCTTGTCTCCCGGCCAGTTCGCCGGCCTGCTGGCCCGGCAGTTTCCGCATCTGCGATCGGTCGATACCGCCGCACTGGTGCCGACGGCCGCGCCGCCACCGTTGCCGGCCGCCCACTCGGCATTCGTCGCGACGCTGCACGCACGGCTGATGGATGACGCCAATCCGGCCGTCGCCCGCGACGACGCAGACTGCCTCGCCTCGATCGTCGCGCATGCGTGCCTGCGCCCCGATCATCTGTGGCGCGACCTCGGGCTCGATGGGCGCGACGCGGTATCCGCGATGCTCGAGCGCTTTTTCCCCGCGCTCGCCGCGCGCAACGTCGCTCATCTGCGCTGGAAGAAATTCCTTGCGCAGGAAGTGGCCGCATCGCTCGGCATGCCGCCCGGGCCCGCACCCGGCTGCCTGGGCTGCGAGGATTTCGGTTTCTGCTTTCCTCGAGCGTGATGGTCGTCGCGGCGACGTGCGTGCCGATGTCTGTTTCGTCGCATCGTCAGCCAGAACGTGTCGTTACGCGACTTCGGCGCCACGTCCCGCTTCCACGAAACTCGCGGATCGCCGATATTTCACGCAACAACGACCGCATGTTCGGCAAACGCGCAGACCGGTTGCCGGAGCGTGTTCCGCCCCCTCCGCACGATCCAGCGACGAACGGCTTCCAGTGCGCGAAGCCGGTACATGCGTCCGCGACATGCCTGCAATCCGCATTCCGGGGCCGACGATCGGCTGTCTGCGTTTCCCATAAACGGTCACCTTGGAATGTGCAGCGCTCATCGCTGACGACACGATCAGTGTCGATGCCTGTGATGAATGTCCGGAAAATGTGCGTGGCTGTGCGTGATCGGCAGATGCACGTGCGGATGCGTGTGCGGTTCGTCGCCGTCATACGGAAAGTCGTGCGCGTGCTGGTGATGGTCGTCGTGCCGATGCCGATGCGTATGCTCGAGCCGCTCGTGCGCATGCGTGTGTTCGTGCCGTTCGCGCACGTGCAGCCAGATGCCGAGCGCCATCAGCGCGGCCGCGATCCAGAACGTCGCGGGTGGCAGCGCGGGCCAGATCAGCAGCGACAGTACGACCCCGAACAGCGGGGCGATCGAAAAGTACGCGCCGGTGCGCGCGCTGCCGAGATGGCGCAGCGCGACCACGAACAGCACGAGGCTGATCCCGTAGCCGCCGAGCCCCGTCAGCATCGCCGCGGCCGTGACCGGTATCGCAGGTAGCGTCGCGCCGGTTGCCAGCGCGACGCCGATGTTCACGGGCCCCGCGATCAGCCCTTTCACGCACGCGATCACCATCGCGTCGTTCGCGGCGACCTTGCGGGTCAGGTTGTTGTCGATCGCCCAGCACAAGCATGCGCCGACGATCAGCAGCGCTCCGACCGGCACGCCGGCGCGGCCCGGCGTCCACGACAACAGCGTGCCGCCGGCGACGATCGCCACCATGCCGAGGAATACCTGCGTATCCACGTTCTCGCGAAATACGACCCACGCGATCACGGCCGTCAGCACACCTTAGAGGTTGAGCAGCAACGCGCTCGTCGCCGCCGGCGTGCTCGACAGCCCGAGCATCAACAGTGCCGGGCCGGCCACGCCGCCCGCCGCGATCGCACCGGCCAGCCACGGCAGATCGGCACGCTGCAACGGCGCGGCATCCACGGCCGGTGCGCGTCGGCTGTGCCAGCCGCGCAGCAGGATCCCGATGCCGAGCCCGACACCGCTGCCGAGATAGAAAAGGCCGGCGACCATGAACGGCGAGATCGCGCCGACCAGCGCCTTGGCGAGCGGTGTCGCGGCGCCGAACAGCGCGGCGGCCGCGAGCGCGACGAAAATCGCGGAATGTCTCGGGTTCATGGTCCGGGTCGAATTGACGTTGATGAAGCCAAGCGTGGCTTTGGGTCGGGACGGGCTGACCTTACTTTTCGAAAGGCGGGTCGTATCGTGGCGCCCGGCTTGCCCGCGCCCAGTCGGGATTATCGCGCACCGTTTTGTCCGGATGGGCGGGCGGGATCGCTCGCGCGGCGATTGACGATTCCACTCGATCATTTCGTAAAACGAATCATCTGGTCGACGCGGCGAGTTAATCAGTTATGCATAGCATTGCACAATCGAAATATCATGCGCGCCGACGTCGATCGTTAGTCGTCCGGTTGCGTTGTCTGTTCGACGAGAGGGTGATGTACCGGGAGGTTCTGCGGCGGGGGAGGCAGTCCCGACCTGCCTCGGTCGAGGCAGGTCGGTCTGTCGTGTCATGCACCGCATGCGACTTGCATGCGGGTACGCGCCGTAGGGTCGGCGAGCGCCGTGCGAATTACTCGTTGCCGGCCGCTTGCTGTTCGACCTGCGGCGCGGCGTCGGTCTGGGCCTTCGCTTCCGCTTCCGCCTCGGCTTGCGCCGGTTGCGACGCGGCAGCGGTCTCGGCCTGCTGCTCGGCCTTCGGCTGCTGCGGTGCACCCTTGGCCGATTGCGCCGCACCCTTGCCGGGGCGGCGAGCCTTCAGGCGGCGCGCACGCGCCGCGTCGTCGTGCGTCACGCGCCCGACTTCGTTGCCCTGCAGGTCGACGCGCACCGCGTCTTCGACGAGGCAGGACCAGTAGCGGTTGCCGCGGCACCACGTCGACATTGCTTCGCGCAATTCGGCTTCGTTGAGGCCGACGGCCTGCGCTTCGCGTGCGAGATCGTCCCAGATGCCGACCTTGAGCGGCACTTTCGGAGCCGGATTCTTCGGGAACGCGCGCGGAAACTTCCGCTGCAGTTTGCCGATTGCGACGATGACCGGATCGACCGGCGCCGACGGCTTCGCCGAAGCAGGCTTCGCCCGGTGCTGCGGCTTCGCGCCGGCACCCGGCTTGGCGCCGCGGGACGGCTGGTCGCCGGACTTCGGCTTCGCGCCGGCGTCCGTCGGCGCTGCCGGCCGCTTCGCGTTGCGCTCCTGCTTGGCCTTCGCTGCGAGCTGCGCCCGCAATTCGGCAAGTTGTTCAAAACCCATAAATTCAATCCACCAGGAATATAAGGTGTGGTTCGTGCGGCCGTGCCGCGCGGCATAAAAGCGTCGCCGCCGCGCGTGCGGCCGGCCTGCCGCCGATGCGGAATACTACGGGGCCGCATCGCGCACGCCACTCTGTTTCAGGCACCCGGCCTCGATGCCGGACAAGACAGGAGTGGAAGTATACCGGTACGCGGGGCGGCCGGTTGACTCGCCGGTCTGCATTTGCCCGATCCGCAACGCCGAAAATGCGTCCACGCGGTCGTGTTGCGCATTATATGGATACGTTTCCGGATGTCACGCCATTCGCGGCTACTCCCCGAAATCGGGCTGGGCGGAGACTCGATACGCAATGGTCCGCGCGACGGCCGTCGAACAGCGTCGTGCCCCATCCGCGACGCGTTGCGTTGCGTGGCGTGGCTGCCCGACGCCGCGCGACACGCCCGCCCCTTGTTTGCGCCGGCATCGGTGCACGATTCGTTGCGTCCGCATCGATCGCGTCGCGGACGAAGATATCGGAAAGTGCGTAGTATGGCCGAATCGACTTCGTTGGCAGCATGTCCCGCCTGCGTTTCACCGCACGCCTGATCGATCGGACGCGATTCCGTTGCCTGCGAAAAGACCCGGTTACGAGCGATGGAGCGGATGCATGGTTTCCCAAGACGACACCCCGCACGACGACGTCACGCGCGAGGAGATTCACCATCGGCAGATCGACATGCGCGGCTATCGGCGCAGCGATGGCCTGTTCGAAGTGACGGCCTGCCTCGCGGACCGCAAGACCAGCGATTTCAAGCCACCCGGCGGCACGCGGACAGTCGCGGCGCTGACGCCGCTCCACGATCTCGGCGTGACACTGGTCTTCGACATCGACATGGTCGTGCGCGCCGTATCCACGTTCATCCGCTCGCATCCGTATGCGCAGTGTCCGGGCGGCGGCGACTCGCTGCAGGCGCTCGTCGGATTGAACATCGGCGCCGGCTGGAACAGCGAGATTCGCAAGCGCCTGCCGTCCTGCGAGACGTGCACGCACCTGAAGGAACTGCTCGGCCCGATCGCCACGACGGCCTATCAGACGATGGTCGGCATGCGGCGATCGTCGCTCGATTACCGCGACAGCGAAGGAAAGCCGCTCAAGATAGACAGCTGCTACGCATACGGCGCATCGCGCGATCTCGTGAAACGTCTTTGGCCCGAATATCACCGGCCTCCGGCGACGGCACCGGCAAAGGACAGCTAGCGCGCCGGCATTCGGTCGGTTAGGCGGTTGTGGAACGGTATCGAGCGAACAGCCGCGGATCCTGCCTTTGTCGATTCGGTCGATAGGCGCCGCCGCATCCGTCATCAGAAAACGCCCAGCGCCAACCCCGCGGCGAGCCCCGCACCCAGTTCGGCGCAGCGCGCGAGCGCGTCGCGGTCGATCGTCTTCGTCGCGAGAATACGCTCCGGCGTCTGCGCATGCGTGCAGACGATCAGGCCGGGCGCGACGTTCTTCAACCGCCATCCGGTCGCGATCCGGTCGATCTGGCGCAATGCGTTCTGTCCGTCGCTTCCCGCGCAAATCATCGCCGCATACGGACGGCCGTTCACGCGATCGAGCGCCGCGTAGTAGCAGCGATCGAAGAAATCCTTCATCAGCCCCGACATCGCCGCAAGATTCTCCGGCGTCGCGAACAGGTACGCGTCGGCGGCCAGCACGTCGTCTGCGCTCGTCGCGTCCGCGCGCTGCAGCCTGACGTCGACGCCGGGCTGCTCGCGCGCCGCACCGGCAGCCGCTTCGGCCATCTGCTGCGTGCCTCCGGTCATCGTGTGATAGACGATCAACAGCGTCTTCATGGATAGTTGCTCGCAGTCGGCTTCGGATGCGCCGGCGGTATCGTCGAATTTGGGCCGGATAGCCGATCGTTTTCCCCGGATCGGCAGGTTTCGCGCATTGCAACGATTTTGATTGGCCCGCGCATCCGGATGCTTACGGATGCACGTTCAGTCGAGCGTGCGATGCCGCGCCGTGCCGCCGTCTGGTCGCGCGTAGTACGCGAGGAACATGTCGGTCGCCGATTCCGCCACTTTCTGCTGCTCCTGCACCGTCAACGGCGGCTGGCCCATCGTGATCTGCGGCCAGAACGCGAACGCCTTCACGGCGCCATGCAATTGATGCGCGGCGAACACCGGATCGGCGACCGACAGACGACCGGCGGCCGCCGCGGCACGCACCCAGATCGCGACGTCTTCCTCACGCTCGCCGAGGCGTTCGACCATGTCGCGCGCCCGTTCCGGCGAATGGATGGCCGCGCCGATCGCGACACGCGCCAGCGCGAGAAATGCCTCGTCGTTCATCAACCGCAATTTGCGGTCGAGCAGTGCGAGCAGTTGATCGCGCAGCGGCACGTCGGCGCGATAAGTCGGCGAGTTGCCGGTCCGGGTCGCGTCCCACAATTTGTTCAGGATCGCGGCGAACAGCGTCTCCTTGCCCGGGAAGTGGTTGTAGACGGTGCGCTTCGACACGTCCGCGCGTGCCGCGATGCGATCCATGCTCGTTGCATCGTAGCCCGCCGCAAGAAATTCCTCGATCGCCGCGTCGACGATGGCCGCGCGCTTTCGATCGGTCAGACGCTGAGGGGGAGTGCTGGTATCCATTCAGAAATTTTACACCGTGCAGTTTACTTATCCCAAAGATAAACTACACTGTTTAGTGTACTTTATTCTCCGGACGGACCCACATGGCATCGCCTCTCGTTTTGATTCACCGCATTCTGGGCCTCGCGGCCGCCCGACGTGGCCGGACGCTGCCCGGCGGTTCGCCGCAGCACAACGGCGAGCGCTTTGCCAACGTCGCGCCGCGGCCCGCCGAAGGATTGGGCAAGACGCTGGGAATCGCCTGGAACATGCTGGTCAACAAGCCGCGTCATACCGTGCCCGCCGGCGCCTTGCCCGTCGATTCGCTGACCCGCGCCGAACTCGACGTGGCGCCCGATCGCAGCCTGTACCGGCTCGGCCATTCGACGCTGTTGCTGAAGTTGCGCGGCGAATTCTGGTTGACCGATCCGGTCTTTGCCGAGCGCGCATCGCCGTTTCGGCGCATCGGCCCCAAGCGCTTTCATGCGCCGCCGATCGCGCTGGAGGATCTTCCGCCGCTGCGCGGCGTGATCCTGTCGCACGATCATTATGATCACCTCGACCGCGACACGGTGCTCGCGCTTGCCGCAACCACCGGCGTGTTCGTGACGACGTTGGGCGTCGGCGATCGGCTGATCGAATGGGGTATCGACGCGAACAAGGTCCGCCAGCTCGACTGGTGGCAAAGCATGGACGTGGCCGGGCTGACGCTGACGGCTACGCCCGCCCAGCACTTTTCCGGGCGTAGCCTGTTCGACGGCAACAGTACGCTGTGGGCGTCGTGGGTGATCGTCGACGACGACCTGCGCCTCTTCTTCAGCGGCGATACAGGCTATTTCGACGGCTTTCGGGAAATCGGCGAGCGCCTCGGGCCGTTCGACGTCACGCTGATCGAAACAGGCGCCTATGATGCGCAATGGCCGTACGTGCACATGCAGCCGGAAGAAACCGTGCAGGCCCACATCGATTTGCGCGGACGCTGGCTGATCCCGATCCACAACGGCACGTTCGACCTCGCCATGCATCGCTGGCAGGAGCCGTTCGAGCGTGTCACGGCGTTGGCGCTCGTGCGCGGCATCGAGCTGTCGACACCGAGGATGGGCGAACGCCTCGATCTCGGCGCACCGCATCGCGGTGAGCGCTGGTGGCGCACGGTCGACGACCGCGCGCCAGCGCCGGCGGCGAAATCGCGACGCCGGCAGCTTTGCGCATCGCAGGCAACGAAGTAGCCCGCCAGTCGTTGCACGTGCGTTCCGGGCAGGGGGCGTGCCGCCGGCCTCCCCTGCACGTCGACGGCCTGCCTTCGACCTGATTATTCGAGTAGAGAAGTCATGCATCCGGTATCCGTCCGATACATACCCGGCCAAGGAGACGATGACGTCGCCATCGCGGCATTCGATCAGGCAGGCCATCGTTCGATCCGCCGCAGCCGTGAAAACGAGCTGCGACAGACGCTCGCGGAGCGCGTCGCGAGATGGACCGAAGGTGTCAATCAGCTCAACACGGCCATTCCCAACTTGAGCTTTCATCGAAGGGAAGCACCGACGCTGCCGATGGAATGCATGGTCGAGCCGAGCTTCGGCCTCGTCGTTCAGGGTGCGAAGCAGGTCATGCAGAGCGGGGACGCCTACATCTACGACGCCGACCGCTTTCTGATCACGTCTCTCGATCTGCCCGGTTCGACGCAGATCGTCGAGGCCCGCCCCGACAAACCGTTTCTCGGGCTGGGCCTCAAGCTCGACTTCCGCGTCATGGCCGAACTGATGATGCAAGTCGCGCCGGATCACGACGATGCGCCAGCAGGCCGCGGACTCGTCGTCGGCGACATGACCGAACCGCTGTACGACGCGCTAAACCGGTTACTCGCGCTGCTGGACGACCCGAACGCCATTCCCGTTCTCGCACCGTACGTCGAGCGGGAAATTTACTATCGGCTGCTGACGAGCGACCAGGGCGCCCGGCTGCGCCAGATTGCGTCCGCCGGCAGTCAGTGCAACCGCGTGTCACGCGCGATCCGGTGGTTGCGCGCTCACTATGACGAGTCGTTACGCGTCGATGATCTCGCGGCGCAGGTTCAGATGAGCAGCTCGACCTTCCATCACCACTTCCGTCAGCTCACCGGCATGAGTCCATTGCAGTATCAGAAATGGATACGGCTCAACGAGGCACGTCGACTGATGCTGGCGGAGCGGCTCGACGCTGCCTCGGCGGCCTTCCGGGTCGGGTATGCGAGCCCAACCCAGTTCAACCGCGAATATAGTCGGCTATTCGGTAACTCTCCGCGAAGGGATATCGATAGCCTGAGAGGTGGCGCGGACGTCGCTCTGTCGATCGTGGCGAGTTATTGATCGCGATGGGCGACGGGGGAGATGTGCTGGTTCTGACGGGATCTCCAAGGTGCGGGATGGGCTTCTCGCACGATGGGTCGAGTGGGCTCGCTCCTCTTCCGAAGACTACGTTGTACCGGCCGCGCACCGGATTTCTTCCCGCCTCCTCCAACCTTAGCTTCTTCTCGCGATGCTCTCAGATTCCATGAATCGGGTGCTCGAGAGATGCGTTGTCACGTGACAACTGGCGCTAAATATCGGCGCACGTTGCGCTGAATTGGCGCCTCGACGCCGTTCGGTTGTGCACCGATCCGCCGGCATGTCGATGTCCTCCGGAGATGCCTCATCGAGAAACGTATCGAACACTACAAATTACGTACTATCAAAAACAAATTTGCATGCCGTTGGCATCAACTTTCACGTTGGTAGGCTGAAAAAGCATACGCCCCCATTTCTGGGCGCCGCTGTCCTCTTTTCGCGTGAAACAACATGAAGAATATGGCGCAAGCCATTGCCACACAAGGATTTCCGGCAACCACCGATTTTCGGAGAATGTTTCACGACCCGCCTCGTTTAGATCGTCACATGCTTCTGGCACGTGCATTCGGCACCAATTGCGGCCTATATACGCTGCAACCTTACGCACTTTGCTACCCCCGGTGCAACGCATCGGATACCTGCCACAAAACTAACCCCCTGCCCTATCCGAGCAGTACGAGCGGCGATGCCAAGAGCAGTACGAGCGGCGATGCCAAACTTCACGCCCACAAAAATAGGGACATATCAATACGATGACGATATCCCCTTTGGGACATACCTCGGCAATCGCTCAGTGGCATCGCGTCAGCATACGAGCGCACGCACGACGAGAGGAATCAGGTGAGCCGCCAATCATGCCCGGATCTCGCTACCCGGACGCTCCTTTGCAATGCCGCCCGGAACGCATTCTTTATACGTCCTCACGCCGCCCGAGCTTCCAGACATCGCCTCCTGTTGTCACGTGACAACTTACCGATTCAGCGACGTGCCAGGTGGACTAAAAGCTATCGGCGACGCCTTTTTCCTGAGCAATACGCCTCCTACGCAGACTGGATCGACCAACCACGGCTATTCGTTGATGATCGCAAAGTCTCTCCTCGGTGCGCGCCTGGAGGCGTTTGTCACGTGACAACCCATCTCGTCGCCAGGTAAGCGTAGGTAGTCACGAGCCACGCATCGGCAATTGAAGTTAAGCGGCTTCATCGCCACCCAAGTAGTACTCGCATCGAAGACTTCCCCGCCACGTACGCCTCGGGAGGAATCGAGTGTCCGGGGACTTGTCACGTGACAACTGCCTCTTTTCGCGCTGCCGACAACATCATGGACACGGATTCGTACCGAGCTTCGAATGGAATCAACATACGACGAGGCATGAAGTCTCAGCGCCATGGTCCGTTATCGATGTCAAAGACAGTCGCTTTCTTTATGTCGATTGTTATTTATAAACCGTAGTCGACGATTTTTTATCGAGTCACTCGCGAATAGTGTTTTGGCCATTCGGCCTATTTGTCACGTAACAACCACAATGCTCAATAAAACGTCCACGGGATCGAGCGCTTTTCTGGACATTCCATGAATAACTGCATATATTACGAAAAACTCCGTGGAGGAATTCAATGGCTTTCAAGATCGCCGTCAGTAATCAAAAAGGTGGGACTGGAAAGACAACCATCTCCGTCAACATCGCGGCTGCGTTCGAAGCCGGCGGCAACAAGGTCGCACTGATCGATGCCGACCCTCAAGGCACTTCCGTCCGTTGGGTCACGAGCGGCGAGAACACACTCCCGATGACGGTCCTGTCGCTGGCGCCCGCCGGCCGCGGCATCGGCGGCGAGATCAAGAAGCAGGACGCAAATTTCGACGTGATCGTCGTCGACTGCCCCGGCAACCTCGAAGATCCGCGTATTGCATCCGTCCTCGAAGTGGCCGACTTCTGCCTGGTGCCGCTTTCGCCGTCACCGGCCGATCTGTACAGCACCGTCGCCATGATCCGCATGATCGAGTCGATGCGTGCCGTTCGAAACCCTCAACTTTCTTCCGCATTGATGTTGAATAGTGTTAATGGAAAAACTAAAATGCGTGAAGAAATTTTAAAAATTCTAAGGGCTGAAGAAATAGGGGAGCATCTGCTCGACAGCCAGATCGCGCAACGCGAGGTCTATCGTCAGACGTTCGCGCTCGGTACCACGATCCATCACCACAATCGATACATGAAGGGCCTGAAGGAAGCCCGGGCGGAAATCGAAAAGCTGGTCACGGAAATGGCCCAATACATCGCGTCGACGCGCGCTACCGGAGCCGCCCATGGCTAAGGACACCTCGAAAGACAAGAAGCCGACCGGCAACCTGCATCTGGCAGCCGGCCTGTTGCGCGGACTCGCGCAGGAAAATGCGGCACTCGAAACGCGGCTGCCCGAGCCGGCGGCCGCACCGGCTGCCGTCGTTGAAGCGACGCCCGCCAGTGTAGCGGCCGCAACCGCGCCCGCCGGTACGTCCGATCTGGACGCGCCGCAGAAGGTGCTGGTCAAGGACTGCATCCCGAACCCGTTCAACCCGCGCGTGTTCTACTCGGAGTCGAGCCTGCACGAACTCGCGCTGACGTTGAAACGGGAAGGGCAGATCGAACCGATCAAGGTCACGCGGCTCCCCGAGTTTCCCGGCAAGCTCGTCGTGATCGACGGGCAACGCCGCCTGCGAGCGACGAGCATCAACGGCGACGAAACGATCAATGCGACGTTCCGCACGGATCACACGCCCGAACAGCTCTATACGATCGCGTATCGGGCGAACCACGACCACGAACGCCAGACGATCTTCGATGATGCGGTGGCATGGAAACGTCTCCTGGACGAGAAGGTCTTTGCCGACCAGAACACGCTGGCGGAGAAAATCGGCAAGGACAAGGCATCGATCAGCAAGACGCTGTCGCTGAACGCGTTGCCGAATACGTTGCTGGAGCGGATGGCCAGTGCAAACGACGTGGTCGGTCTGCAGGCTGCGTATTTCCTGAAGCTGATCTTCGAACGCCTGGGCGAGCCGACGGCCGACCGGCTGCTGACGGCCGTGATCGACCGGAAAAAATCCGTCCGCGATCTCGAAAATTTCCTGCGTACGCAGAGCGACGGCGCCAAGAAACCCGGACGCACACGCTACAGCGTCCGTCATGACTTCGCACTCGAATCGCGCGCGATCGGCCAGTTGAAAACCTATCCGGACGGGCGTCTGGATCTGCAGCTCAAGGGCGTCGACGCATCCCACCAGGAAGCGCTTGCCGACAAGCTCAAGACCGTCATCGACGCGTACGTCGCCGATCTGGCGGCGGCCACGTCAAAGTAACGTCCACCGGCAAAAGGTCTCGCCTCCGCACTGCGCCGCAACGCCGGACCGCACCATGGTCCGGCGAAGGCGCGCACGGCAGCGAGGCCTCGTTCAGTTGCCCGCGAGGCTGCTTTTGAGCAGGAATTCCAGCAGGTCGTCCGAGGTCGGCTCGCCCCAGGTGTCGAGTGCCAGCCATCGGAAGAAGCTGGTCTGCGCCAGCTTGCTCGCCTTTTTCTTCGGCGACAGCGTCAGGTCCTTCGAACCCGCCACCGTCTCGTTGTAACGCTCGATCAGCTTGGTCTGGTCGTCGATCTCCAACTCGCGGAAATACGCGCCGGCTTCCTCGACCTTCGCCGCCAGATACTTGTCGCGAATCTGTTCCTGCTTGCTCTGCGCGGACTCCTTCGCCGGCGCGGCTGCTTCGGTTCCCTGCCCGTCGGCCAGCGTGTAACCGTGCGTCAGCGCCTTGCGGAAGTACGCGGCGACGTTGTCGACCGGCGCCGCATTCTTCTTCGTAGTCCGATTGAGCGTATAGGCGATCGCCGCCTTGATGCGCTGCACGCCGTATTGCGTGATCAGCCGGCGCGCTTCCGAACGCGGAATGCCGAACTTCGCGACCTCGTCGACCAGCGCTTCGTTCTTGACGTCGCCTTCTTCGACCGTATCGGTGCTTTGCTTGCGCGTCACCTTGAACTGCACGGCTTCCACGCTGCGGCCGGATTTGTGTTCGATCAGCTCGAGCGTGTGGTCCGATACTTCGTTCACCTCCTGGATGCACGGCACCAGGACCTTGCTCTTGAACAGCTTGTATTCCTTGTACGACTGCGATGCCTTGTCCTGGCCGAGAATGAGGTCACGGAATTTCGGCAACGGAATCTTCGCGGTGATGCCGATCCCTTCGTAGCGCACCGTGTTTTCCCACAGCGCGAGCGAGTGCGACCGCCGGAACTCGCGCGCGATCCGCATATCGATCAGCGCGTAGATTTCGGGATTGAGCAGTTCGCTGCGAATCTGGTCGGAGAAGCTGTACTTCAGCACCGATTGCTCGAGCTCCGCGCCGGCGAGCAGGCCCGACGCTTTCCAGACCGTCGAACGGTCCGCGGCCAGGTAGTCCCAGTTGACGACGGTACTGATCAACGAGTTGACCGTGTCCTTCACGTACTTCGTGTTGTTGCTGTTCAATCCGCTCTCGTGCGACAGCGACGCGATCGAGATCGAGAAGCTCGTCCGGCCCGGTTCGAACGCCTCCTGCCGAAGCGCGTTCTTGATCAGCGAGCTGAACATCTTGCGCTGTTGCAGACCGATCTTTCCCGACTTCGGTGCGATATGAATCGCCTGGACCGCCTTGCGCAACAAGTCGGGAGGCTCGGGGGTCTGAAACAGCGAAACCTGTTTGTCTGAGCCTTTACTTGCGGGCTTGCGCGGCATCGTCGTGTCCGGGTAAGGTTGCCTTATTGAAAGCGGACTTTATACCTTTTCGTGCCGCGGAGCAACGTCCTTGCTCCAGCATCACTTTCACTATCTTATTTAACTCACTGATACAAAATGGAAAATGCCGGTTACGCGATTTGCGCAGAGCCCCATATCCATCTACCTTTTGATCAAAAAAGCCTCCCAGAAGTCGCTACCTTTCAGGGGTGCACAGGGAAACCCGGCACAAGATTTGCCACAAAGAAGGTACCCGTCCATGGGGGCAAATGAGCGGAATCGAGATCGCCGGCAGGATTCGTGGTGCCCTGCAACACGACCGAGGTTTTCTCCCATAACTTGCTACCTTCGTCGATTCCCATAGATGGGTCCCTGTCAGTATCGGAGACACTCTTGCTTTCCGTCCTCAAGGTGGAAATCGCTCCCATAAATGGCAACCATTCGTTTTCCCCATAAAAGGTAACCTGTCCACGGCCTTGGCCCTGTCTATGGGAAAGCTTCATGGGACGCCGAAGCGATGAGCAGAGAATTGACAGAAATAGCCTCCCATAAATGGATACCTGAGAGACTCCCCATAACCGGCTACCCGAGAAAAATCGCTGTGCACACATTCGACTACCGATCGAGAAAAGCACCCCATAAAAGGCTACCTTCATGTGTTCCCATAGACGGCTACCCAACGCGAATTGCGGTCGATTTCCCATAACAGGATACGTTCGCCCCATATCCACAACCCCGATTCCCCACAGCGCGGTACCCCAACCCCCAAATCCACAGACCTGAAACCCCAGACCCTTCCACCTGTGCTCCCATAAATGGGTACCGAACACCGCTCAAACCCTTGGCACACAAGGCTGCGAGCCGTCTAAAAGTAGTTAAAGAAGTAAACGTGGTTTACCAAAGATGTAAACACACGTGTGCTTGCACAGAAAGACGAACCCCATAAACCGCTACCAATGGGAGCCATCTGTGGGATGCCATGCGCCCAGAACGCTCGACTCAGGCTGACTTGCCCTGTGTTTGGGACCCTCTGCCTGGACAACATCAGGCCTGACAAGGCAACCCGAAGAGGTAAGTGCCCACTCACAAACACCGAAACGTAGAAACTTATGGGAAGAAATCCCTGGATTCAACGTAGAGGTTCCCGTTTATGGGACCCAAAACTCTGCCCAGTGCCCTCTCGGCACCCGTGATTGACCAGCGGAACGAATCCCGTCGATTTCCCCCCACAGCGGTTCGAAATCATCCTGGACCCGTTTCAAGTGGTTTTTTGTACTCGCGCTGCGTCGTCTGGGGACAAGTTTTTGTCGATCGCCTGTGACGCGGCTCGCCAAATTTAGCCTGTGGACTGTGCCGGACGGGATCCGCGCCTGGCTGTTTTTCATCCCCACGACCCGTCCGTTTTTCTACCTTTGGAGCCTCGCCCGGGAAGTCATGCTGGCCCGTCGCCGGCAACGAGAGACTCAGACCTCGCCCGAAAACGAACCGGGTGCGCCGAAATGCCACCGCATGGAGGGGGCCCCGGGACGATCTCGACGGGCTGCATCGAGATCGCTGCAAGCCAACGTGAAGATGTTGTTGTTGCCGAAGCTCACCGTAATCGAATTCCACGATGCTCCCGTACATGCTCACCTTCCCAAAAATCCGGAATCCCGTAAAAGCTCACCGATCAGGCGTAGCACACAGGTATCAGCAAGCTGTGTAGATTGCCGGCCAGCCTGTCGACACAACACATCATCGATCGAAGCAAACAAGAAACGATCGGCATCCATGTGTGGCGCCCGATGCGTCGGCAAGCTCGGTCGCATGGATGGACAGGCCTTCGCGGGCATCTGCGCACCCTCTAGACGAGTGCTGCTCGTCCATGATGGGTTTCGGCCCATTCGTGTAATCAATCGCGCGACGTCTTCACTGCTCGCGCAGCCTTCGCCTTTTTCGTCAGACCTTGCCAGTCGACAACAAGCCCAGCCTCCACAGCTAGCCTTCTGCATCACGAGGTGGCAACGGTTGCCGCACGAGCGTCACAGCACGACGCAACGACGCAACGTAATCGACTTGATCGCCGTCGAAGCGAATCGTGGCCGTTTATGGGAGGAACCGTCGTTCGAGTCGCGTCGAACGACGACGTGACGCACGGATCGACTGCTGCTGCGGTGATCGTGCAAGCACGTCGATACTCATGTCGCGCATGAGCGTGTCGATATCACCACCAGTGAAACAGCCGTCGGTGCCGCGCGTCGCAACGTGTCCAACGATTCCCGTCATCGAACGCACGGACCACGTTGTCTCCCATACGTGTATCCCCAATTCCGTCAGCACGTTGGCGCCACATTTTTTGCGACACGGTTATGATGCTCAGGTCCTGATCGCGACATGACGACTGATCAGGGCAGGGGCGGTATCTCGATGGTTTTTCAAACCGTGATGGTCATCCAAAAAGAGAGTTCAGCGATGCGAATCCAGATCAGAAAACTCACGCTGGCTGCTACTGCAGCCGCTTTCCTGTTCGGCTCGGCCGTTCCGGCATTTGCGCAGACCGACGCCGCCAGCACATCGGCTGCACCGGCAGCACAGGACGCCAAGGCCGCGAAGAGCCAAGCGCGCAAGGCGGCCCGGGCCAAACGCAAGGCCGAGCACAAGGCTGCGCGTGCGAAGAACACCGCCGAGCTGAAGAAACTCGAAGACGCCGGTTACAAGCCGGCGGCCAATGATCCGAACTATCCGCAGAACCTGCAAAACGCGGAGAAGAAGGCCGGCGCAGCAAGCCAGTAAGTCGGCAAGCGTCCGTCCGGCGGCAAGCCGCGGTTCGTCCGCGGCTTGCCGCGTGCGTTGCGATCGCGCGATGTACGAAGGCAAGCAGGTTCCGCACGCTTATCCAATTTGATTCGGAATCCTGCGTGTCGCGAAGATGCACGACACGCATGCAGGCGGCGGTCAGCGCCGCCCACCCGCCGCAGTTGCGCTTCCCGTTGCCTTCAGCCAGTCCTTGAACGCGCGTACGGTGTCGTCATCCGCCCGCGCCGACGCCACATACGTGAAGTAGCGCCACGGCGGTAGCGCCGGTTCGCTGAACGGCTGAACGAGCCGGCCTTCCGCGATGTCGTCGGCCACGAGCGCGATCGGTCCCATTGCGACACCGAGACCGTCGAGCGCGCCTTGCAGCGTCAGGTAGAAATGCTCGAGCGTGAGCGAGTGCCGCGGGACGAGATTCGGGTGCCCGGCCGCGGCGAGCCATTCCGGCCACATGCCCGGATAGGTTGCCGCGTGCAGCAGCGTGAAGCCGGCGAGATCGGCGGGCGTATCCAGCGACCGGCCCTCCAGCAGCTTCGGCGCACATACCGGCAGCCGGACTTCGGACAGGAATTCTTCCGCGACGTATCCATCGATGGCCTGCGGGCCGCCGCGAACGATCAGGTCGACCTTGTCGCGCAGCTTTTCGATCGGCTCGTTCGACGTCGACAGCCGCACCTCGATGGCCGGATGCGCCACCTGGAACGACGACAGCTTCGGGACGAGCCAGCGCAGCGAGAACGTCGCGGGCGCGCTGACGCGCAGCACGCGCTGCTGTGCGTGGCCGAAGTGCTGCGCGGTGGCGAGTGCGATTCGGTCGAACGAAGCGCCGACCTCGGCGAGGTACGCGCGCCCGGCCGCGGTCAGTTCGACGCGGCGGTTGTGGCGTTCGAACAGCGGCCGTCCGAGCCATGCTTCCAGTTGCTGTACATGCCGGCTGATCGCGCCGTGCGTGACGCACAGCTCGTCGGCGGCCAGCGTGAAGCTGCCGAGCCGCGCGGCGGCTTCGAACGCGCGCAGCGAATTCAACGGAGGGAGTCGTCGGGCCATTGCATCGTTTCGCGTGAAATTTACTCACACGATGGTTCAGGTTTAATCGTTTGATCGGGTGATCCGACTCCGCCAATATGGCACACAAACGGCCGACTTGGGCCGAACCAGTGTCTGAATTTCTCACATGGAGTACGGAGCATGCCGAACGTGGTGGTAGTGGGCGCCCAATGGGGTGACGAAGGCAAGGGGCGCGTCGTGGACTGGCTGGCGGCACAGGCCGATCTCGTCGCACGCTACAACGGCGGCCACAACGCGGGTCACACGCTGATCGTCGGCGGCCGCACGTACAAGCTCGCGCTGCTGCCGAGCGGCGTCGTGCGCGGCAAGCGCGGCGTGATCGGCAACGGCGTGGCGCTCGACCCGGAAGCGCTGCTCGCGGAAATCGGGCGGATGGCCGAGCTCGGGTTGTCGGTTACGCCGGACAACCTGTCGATCGCGGAGAACGCGACGCTGGTGCTGCCGATTCACCGCGCGATCGACCAGGCGCAGGAGCGTTTGCGCCGCGAACCCATCGGCACCACGCTGCGCGGGATCGGGCCGGCCTACGAGGACAAGGTCGGGCGTCGCGGGCTGCGCGTCGGCGATCTCGCGGAACCGGGCGGGCTCGCGGCCAAACTCGACGTGCTCGTCGACCATCACGACGCGTGGTTCCGCGGACTGGGGCTCGACGAGTACGATCGCGACGCGATGCTGGCGACGCTGCTGGCGCTTGCACCGAAGATCCTGCCGTTCGTGCGTCCCGTCTGGGCCGACCTCAACGACGCGACCGATCGCGGCGAGCGCATTCTGTTCGAGGGTTCGCAGGCCGTGATGCTGGACATCGACTGGGGCACGTATCCGTTCGTGACGTCGTCGGGCACCGTGGCATCGGCCGCGGCGGCCGGCACCGGGCTCGGTGCAGCGAAGCTCGGCCACGTACTGGGTGTCACGAAGGCGTATGCGACGCGGGTCGGCGGCGGCCCGTTCCTCACGGAGCTGACCGACGCCACCGGCGAAACGCTGCGTGCGCGCGGACAGGAGTTCGGCGTCAACACCGGCCGCCCGCGCCGCTGCGGATGGCTCGATGCCGCGCAACTGCGTCAGGCGGTCAGGGTCTCGGGCATCGATTCGCTGGCGCTCACCAAGCTCGACGTGCTCGACGGCTTCGAGTCGATCGCGCTGTGCGTCGGTTACGAATTAGACGGCGTGCGTGTCGACCATCTGCCCGCGAGCCTCGATGCGCAGTCGCGCGCGAAGCCGCTCTACGAACGCTTCGAAGGCTGGCAAGGCTCCGTGAAGGGCGTGCGCGAGCGTGCGGCGCTGCCCCGGGCCGCGCAGGATTTCATCGCGCGCATCGAAGCCGTGGCGGGCGTGCCCGTCTCGATGATCACGACCGGCGCGGAGCGCGACGATACGATCGTGTTGCGCAATCCGTTCGATGCGGCGGGCGCCGCGTAACGCGCGAGACGCGAAGGGCGTCGATCGACGAAGGAATCATGGTCGGCGGGTAGTTTTTGCCGACCGCGGCGTTGGCCTGTCGGCACCTTCGATACGCATGTACGTCCGGCCCGGATGCCGCGCGGCGAGCGGCTCGGCAGCACGATCCGGCATCCGGAGCGTGCCGCATACGGCGAACTGGACACGCCTGCAACGCTGCTGTACTGTTCCGCACAATTCGCGCCAGACCGGCGTGTGCCGGCGCCGCCGGCATCCTGGCGGCACGGTGGCGCGACGTGACAATCCCGGGGACAGGTCGATGGACACGTTACAGATGATGCGCATTTTCGTCCGGGTCGCGGAGGAGGGCAGCTTCACGAGCGCGGCCCAGCGCTTGGACATCACGACGGCCTACGCGTCGCGTTCGGTCGCGCAACTCGAAACGCATCTGCGCACGCGCCTGCTCAACCGCAGCACGCGCCGCATCGCGCTGACCGACGCCGGGCAGCGCTATCTCGACCGCTGCCAGCGTATCCTCGGCTATATCGACGAAGCGGAAGCCGAGGCGGCCGATGCACAGGCGAAGCCGTCCGGACGGCTGCACGTTCACGCGACGACGAGCTTCGGCCAGTCTTACGTGGTGCCCGCCGTCGTGCGCTACCGTGAGCGTTATCCGTCGGTCGCGGTCGAGCTAACGCTGTCGCAGCATGTGCCCGACATCATCGACGAAGGCTACGACGTGTCGCTGCAGTTGAGCACGACGGAGCTGCCCGATTCCGGGTTGGTATCGCAGCGGCTCGGCGACGTGGGCAGCGTGTTGTGCGCGTCGCCTGCCTACCTGAAGACGCGCGGCACGCCGCGCACGGTGAGCGATCTCGCCGGGCATGCGTGCCTGCAGATCGTCACGCCGCTCTTTCCGCGCGACCGCTGGCATCTCGACGGTCCGAACGGCCGCGAAACGTTCGAACTGCCGGTGCCCGATTTCCAGGTGAATATCGCCGATGCGCTCGGCGCCGCGTTACGCGCGGGGCTCGGGATCGGCTCGCTGCCGATATCGGCTGCGCTGCCCGCGCTCGCGAGCGGCGCACTGGTGCGCGTGCTGCCCGATTACCGGTTGCAGAAGCTGACGGTCTATACGTTGTATGCGTCGCGTCAGTATCTCGATGCGAAGATCCGCACGTTCGTCGATTTCCTGCGGGAATGCGTGCCCGAGCTGCTGGCCGCCGACGAGGCCGCGTTGAACGCTTGCTGCGCGTCCCCTCGCTCCTGATTCACGCAAGGTCGGTATCGTAAGTACCGTGCACTGTCTTCCGGCTCAATATAAGTAATTCGGAATCTTTTATTAAAGGAAACTGACGAATGCATGTGCATCGACCGGGCCGGACGACGATGCCCGTGCCACCGGCGTGTCCTTATGAAAACGCTTGCTTTTGATATCGAACATCATTGGTTCGGCGTGCGGCGGCCGCCTTTTAGAATCGGTTCGACCTGCTTCATCGCATGCGCGCCCTCCGTTCGCGCCCACTTCATCGAACCCGAAACGACATGGCAGATCAATACTTCAGAACCCGCCGCCGGCTGCTTCATGCCGGCCTGGCGATCGCGGCAGGCACCGCCGCCCACCCGGGCCTTGCGCTGGCCGGCGCGGCCAGCACGCGTACGTTGCGCATCGGTTATCAGAAAGGGCCGCTCAGCCTGCTGAAGGCGCGCGGCACGCTGCAGGGCAAGCTCGCGACACTCGGCGTGAACGTCACGTGGACCGAATTCCCGTCGGGCCCGCCGCAACTCGAGGCGCTGAACGCGGGATCGATCGATTTCGGCGATGTCGGCGAAGCGCCGCCGATCTTCGCGCTCGCGGCCGGCGCGCCGCTCGTCTACTACGCGCAGACGCCGGCCGGTCCGGCAGCCGAAGCCGTGATCGTCCCGAACGATTCACCGGTCAAGACCTTTGCCGACCTGCGCGGCAAGCGCATCGCGCTGGTGAAGGGATCGAATACGCACTTTCTGCTTGTCAGGCTGCTGCAGGCCGCGAAGCTCGGCTATACCGACGTCACGCCGGTCTGGCTGTCGCCGTCCGATGCGCGGGCCGCATTCGAGAACCGCTCGGTCGACGCGTGGATCATCTGGGATCCGTTTCTCGCGGTGGTCCAGCAGGCATTCGGCGCGCGCATCGTCGCGGACGGCACGGGGCTCGTCGAGAACCGCAGCTACTACTTTGCGTCGCGCACGTATGCGCAGCGCAATGCCGACGTGCTCGACGCGGTCGTGTCGGAACTGGCGACGGTCCAGCGCTGGCTCGATACGAATCGCGCGCAGGGCGCGGCCGAATTCTCGAAGCTGTGGGGGATTCCGGAGCCGGCCGTGGCGCTCGCGTTTCGCCGCGCACGCTTCGGTGTCGAGCCCGTCACCCGCGACACGCTCGCGTACCAGCAGCGCATCGCGGACGTGTTCCATCAGGCCGGCATCCTGCCGAAACGCGTCGACGTCAGCCTGGCTGCACCGCCCTCGCTCGCGTGAAGGTGTCGCCGGCCCCACGATGGGGTTCGCGATGAGCAGCGAACCCGCCGCGATATCCGTTCATGGTGCGACGCGCGACAGCGGTACCGCTTCGCCGCGCAGTCTCGCGACGTCGCGGCCCGGCGCGTCGCCGAACAGCCGCGCGTATTCGCGGCTGAACTGCGACGCGCTCACATAGCCGACGCTTCGGCCCGCCTGTCGCGCATCCATCGCCGACAGGCACATCAGGCGGCGCGCCTCCTGCAGCCGCAGCACCTTCTGGCATTGCAACGGACTCATCGACGTGACCGCACGGAAGTGATGGTGGAAAGTCGACGGGCTCATCTCCGCCTGTCGCGCAAGCGAGTCGACCGCCATCGGATCGAGGTAGTGGTCGCGAATCCATGCGACGGCGCGCGAGATGCGCTGGGTCGTCGAACCGGCGTCGCCGATCTGCGCGACGCGCGCGCCCGACGGGCCGCGCATCAGCCGGATGAGGATTTCGTCGACGATCAGCGGGGCGAGCAGGTCGAGGTCGTCGGGTTGTGCGATCAGTTGCATCAGCCGCGCGACGGCGTCGACGATTTCGGGCGTCGCGTCGAGTGTGTCGAGCGCGCCGTAGTCGGCGGCTTTCGGCAGTCCGTGCGGAAAGACAACCGGCGTGAGCGCCGCAATGCGGCGCGGATCGAGTTCGAGTTGCGCGTAGAGGAAGGGCTCGGCCGGGCTCGCGCGCGTCACGCGTCCGGTCACGGGCAGGTCGGCGGTGGCGACCAGCATCCGCGATGCGTCGATCGTGTAGGTAGCGTCGCCGACCCGCATCGACTTCGCGCCCTGCCCGACGATACTCAGGCACGCGTGATGCACGCCGTGGTTCCACTGTGGCGGCGGCGCGGAAGCGCGCGCGATGCGCATGCCGCGCAGCGGGAGGTCGAACATGCCGTCGTGCGGCGCGTACGCGGCGATCAGCGCCGCGAGCCGGGCCGCGGATGGCCGGGTTCGCGACCGGGCATCGTGATCCGGCGGGTTGCGCGGTTGTGGCGGCGTTCGAGCGTCGATTTCCATGTTGCGTAAGCGGCTGGCGGAGTGGGCGATGCAATGCGCGCGGCGGCGATTCGCTGTCGAGGTGCACGCACGGCGGTCACATCGTACGGCGAGTTGCGTGTGCGGGATTGCCTAAACCTGTCCGAAATTAGCCCGATCATCCGGACCTGCACGGTCGGCGAGCGCGTCGTCCATCGTTGCACGGTGTGCAGCGCACAAATTCGGAAATTAAGGCAAAACAATCGCAGGATCGGGCAAGCCATTTTCCGGCGGTTTCCCTACCATTGCACCTGCTGAAGGAAATGCGATTCAGCGCGCCCGGATGATGCGGGCAACACCGTCCGCGTGATGCGCGGACGCCGCTGGCCATGCCGCGTGCGTCGCCGCCGCGAATCGCCGGAAAAGACTCAGGACTGCTATTGAACGATCGTGCATCGGGCTTGCCGAGGCCGGTTTGCGTCCGTTGCAAGCCGGCTCGTGCGTGTCGCACGCGTGCCGACCGGCCCGGCTGAGCCCGCGTCGGTGCCGCCGCATTGGCCGTGCCGATGCGGGCCGGCCGCGGCGCGGCGTCGGGTGCAGGCATACGGGCAGTCGTCCGCGCAGGGAAATCCGGACAAATGGACCAACTTCAATCGATTCGGGCATTCGTGACGGTGGCACGAGAGGGCGGGTTTCGCCGGGCGGCGACGCGGTTGCGCGTGTCGACTGCGATGGCGAGCCGGCTGGTCGATGCGCTCGAGATGCGACTCGGTGCGCGGCTGCTTCAACGCAGCACGAGTCACCAGTCGCTGACGGAAATCGGCGAGCTGTATCTCGCGCGCGTCGAGCGGATTCTCGGTGCGATCGACGAGATCGACGGTCGTTTCGTCGCGATGGGCTGCAAGCCGGAAGGCGTATTGCGCGTGGCCGCGCCGGTCGCGTTCGGGCTCAGCCAGTTGAGCGCGCTGCTCGATCGCTTCGTGCACCGGTTTCCGGACGTGCGGCCGACCGTAACGCTGACCGATGCCCACGTCGACCTGACCGCCGAGGACATCGACGTCGCGTTCCTGACGGATGGCATGCCGGTGTCCGGCGCCCACGCGCTGCATACGCTGGCCGCATACGAGTCCGTGCGGGTCGCGGCGCCGGGTTACGTCGCCGCGCACGGCGGCGCGGCTGCGTCGGGCGACTGGCCGGACATTGCGACCGTGCGGCTGGAGCTGCCGGCGGCCGACGACGACCACGCGGCCCGGATTCGATCCGGCGCGACGCCCGGCAATACGGGCGTCGGCCATCTCGAGATGGCGCGGCGGCTGGCCGTGGCCGGCATGGGCGCGGCGGTGCTGCCCGCGTATCTCGTCGACGCCGATCTGGCGGCCGGCACGCTGGTGCGCGTTGCACCTGTCCACCCGCTCGCGCCCGTCACGCTGAAGCTCGCGCATGCGCGTGCCGCGCGTCTGCCGGCCGCCGCGCGCGCGTTCGTCGAATTCGTCGGCGCCGCGTTCCGGCCCACGAACCAGCGGTCTGGCTGAACCCACGGCAACGCGAGCCCACGGGCTCGCCGTTCTTTTTCGGAAGCAGTTCGGTGCACGAACGCTTCGCAGGGTGCAACGCACACCCGTAACACACGTCCGCATCCGCGGTGGACAGGAAGCTGCAAGTCCGCCGCGCGTCAGGGCCATGAGGAGATCTGGTGATTCCCATTGAAGGTCGTCTAATTGTGAGAGGTCGCTCCATGCGCGTCGAACGGGTTCCATACCGCTTAATCACTGCCGCAACGGCTGCCGTTTTCCTGGCCGCGTGCGGCAAGAAAGAATCGGCACCGTCGCCGCAAACGCCGGAAGTCGGCGTCGTCACCGTGCAGCCGCAAGCCGTGCCGGCGGTAACCGAACTGCCGGGCCGCACCAGTGCTTTCCTCGTGGCGCAAGTGCGCGCACGGGTCGACGGCATCGTGCTGCGCCGTGAATTCACCGAAGGCACCGACGTCAAGGCCGGCCAGCGCCTCTACAAGATCGATCCGGCGCCGTACATCGCCGCGCTGAACAGCGCGAAGGCGACGCTCGCGAAGGCGCAGGCGAACCTCGTCACGCAGAACGCGCTGGTCGCGCGCTACAAGGTGCTGGTTGCCGCGAACGCGGTCAGCAAGCAGGACTACGACAACGCGGTCGCCACGCAAGGCCAGGCCGCGGCGGACGTCGCGGCCGGCAAGGCGGCGGTCGATACCGCGCAGATCAATCTCGGCTATACGGATGTCGTGTCGCCGATCAGCGGCCGCGTCGGCATCTCGCAGGTGACGCCGGGCGCATACGTGCAGGCGAGCCAGGCGACGCTGATGTCGACGGTGCAGCAGCTCGACCCGGTGTACGTCGACCTTACGCAGTCGAGCCTCGAAGGGCTGAAGCTGCGTCAGGACGTGCAGAGCGGCCGTCTGAAGACGAGCGGCCCGGGCGCGGCGAAGGTGTCGCTGATCCTGGAAGACGGCAAGACCTATTCGGAGTCGGGCAAGCTGCAGTTCTCGGACGTGACGGTCGACCAGACCACCGGCTCGGTGACGATCCGCGCGGTCTTCCCGAACCCGGGCCGCGTGCTGCTGCCGGGGATGTTCGTGCGCGCACGGATCGAGGAAGGCGTGAACGAGAACGCGTTCCTGGTGCCGCAGATCGGCGTCACGCACGACCAGAAGGGGCAGGCGGTCGCACTGGTCGTGACCGCGGCCAACAAGGTCGAGATGCGTCCGTTGACGACGACCGGCACATACGGCCAGAACTGGATCGTCGAAGGCGGTCTGCAGGCGGGCGATCACGTGATCGTGCAGGGCGTCGACAAGGTGCGCCCGGGCGCGACCGTGAAGACCGTGGCCGCGCAGCTCGCCCCCGCGGCGGACGCCGCATCCGCCGCAGCGGCAAGCGCCGCGCCGACGAGTACCGCGGCCCATGCCGCAGCGAGTTCGGCCGCCGAGTCGAGCGCGCAATAACCGGGAGTCCGTTTCATGGCCAAGTTCTTTATCGATCGCCCGATCTTCGCGTGGGTGATCGCGATCGTGCTGATGCTGGCCGGCGTCGCATCGATCTTCAAGATGCCGATCGCGCAGTATCCGACGATCGCACCGCCGACGATCCAGATCCAGGCGAACTATCCGGGCGCTTCCGCGAAGACGGTGGAAGACACGGTGACGCAGGTGATCGAGCAGCAGATGAGCGGGCTCGACAATTTCCTGTACATGTCGTCGACGAGCGACGATTCGGGCAACGCGACGATCACGCTGACCTTTTCGCCGGGCACGAATCCGGACGTCGCGCAGGTGCAGGTGCAGAACAAGCTGTCGCTCGCGACGCCGAACCTGCCGCAGGTCGTGCAGCAGCTCGGCATGCAGGTCACGAAGTCGAGCAGCAACTGGCTGATGTGGTTCGCGTTCAACTCCGAGGACGGCCGGATGTCGAAGGAGGACCTGACGAACTACGTGGCGTCGCACGTGCTCGATCCGCTGAGCCGTGTCAACGGCGTCGGCCAGACGCTGCTGCTCGGTTCGCAGTTCTCGATGCGGATCTGGCTCGACCCCGTCAAGCTGACCAACTACAGCCTCACGCCGACCGACGTGACGGCCGCGATCACGCAGCAGAACGTGCAGATCGCGGGCGGCCAGATCGGCGGTACGCCGGCGAAGCCGGGCACCGTGCTGCAGGCGACGATCACCGAATCGACGCTGTTGCGCACGCCCGAGCAGTTCGGCAACATCCTGCTGAAGGTCAACCAGGACGGCTCGCAGGTTCGCCTGAAGGACGTCGGCCGCGCGGCGCTCGGTTCGGAGAACTACACGTTCGACACGAAGTACATGGGGCAGCCGACGGCCGGCTTGGGCATCCAGCTTGCGACCGGCGCGAACGCGCTCGCGACCGCGAACGCGCTGCGGGCCAAGATCGACGAGTTGTCGAAGTATTTCCCGCATGGTCTCGTCGTGCACTACCCGTACGACACGACGCCGTTCGTGCGCCTGTCGATCGAGGAAGTGGTCAAGACGCTGATCGAGGGCATCGTGCTCGTGTTCCTCGTGATGTATCTGTTCCTGCAGAACCTGCGGGCGACGATCATTCCGACGATCGCGGTGCCGGTCGTGCTGCTCGGCACGTTCGCGATCATGGGCCTCGTCGGGTTCTCGATCAACACGCTGTCGATGTTCGGCCTCGTGCTCGCGATCGGCCTGCTGGTCGACGATGCGATCGTGGTGGTCGAGAACGTCGAACGCGTGATGGCGGAGGAGGGGCTGTCGCCGAAGGAAGCGACCCGCAAGGCGATGAGCCAGATCACCGGGGCACTCGTCGGCGTGGCGCTCGTGCTGTCGGCGGTGTTCGTGCCGGTGGCGTTCTCCGGCGGCTCGGTCGGCGCGATCTATCGTCAGTTCTCGCTGACGATCGTGTCGGCGATGGTGCTGTCGGTGCTGGTCGCGTTGATTCTGACGCCGGCCCTGTGCGCGACGATCCTGAAGCCGGTCGAGAAGGGGCATCACGAAGAGAAGAAGGGCTTCTTCGGCTGGTTCAACCGGACCTTCGATCGCAGCCGCGATCGTTACACGGGCGGCGTGAATCATGTGATCCGGCGCTCGGGCCGCTGGCTCGTGATCTACCTCGTCGTGTTCATCGCGGTCGGTGTGATGTTCGCGCGCCTGCCGAAGTCGTTCCTGCCCGACGAGGACCAGGGCTACATGTTCATGATCGTGCAGACGCCGTCCGGCTCCACGCAGGAAACGACCGGCAAGACGCTCGACAACATCAACACGTACCTGACGACCGCCGAGAAGGATGTGGTCGACTCGGTGTTCACGGTCAACGGCTTCAGCTTCGCGGGCCGCGGCCAGAACGCGGGTCTCGTGTTCGTGAAGCTGAAGCCGTACGAGCATCGCCAGCGTTCGGACCAGAAGGTGCAGGCGCTGATCGGCCGGACCTTCGCGCACTACTCGCAGTACAAGGACGCGATGGTGATTCCGTTCAACCCGCCGTCGATTCCCGAACTCGGCACGGCCGCCGGCTTCGACTTCGAGCTGACGGACAACGCCGGTCTCGGCCACGACGCGCTGATGGCCGCACGCGGCCAGTTGCTCGGGATGGCTTCGAAGGATCCGGCGCTCGCACTGGTGCGCCCGAACGGCCTGAACGATACGCCGCAGTACAAGGTCGACATCGACCGCGAGAAGGCGAACGCGCTCGGCGTGACGGCCGCGGCGATCGACCAGACGTTCTCGATCGCGTGGGCATCGCAGTACGTGAACAACTTCCTCGATACCGACGGCCGGATCAAGAAGGTGTACGTACAGTCGGACGCGCCGTTCCGGATGACGCCGGAAGACATGAACATCTGGTACGTGCGCAACAGCTCGGGTGGGATGGTGCCGTTCAGCGCGTTCGCGACCGGCCACTGGATCTATGGTTCGCCGAAGCTCGAGCGTTACAACGGCGTATCGTCGATCGAGATCCAGGGGCAGGCCGCGGAAGGCAAGTCGACCGGCCAGGCGATGGCCGCGATGGAAGCGCTCGCGAGCAAGCTGCCGGAAGGCATCGGCTATTCGTGGACGGGGCTGTCGTTCCAGGAAATCCAGTCCGGTTCGCAGGCGCCGGTCCTGTACGCGATCTCGATCCTCGTCGTGTTCCTGTGTCTCGCGGCGCTGTATGAAAGCTGGTCGATCCCGTTCTCGGTGATCATGGTCGTGCCGCTCGGCGTGGTCGGCGCGCTGCTCGCGACGATGCTGCGCGGCCTCGAGAACGACGTGTTCTTCCAGGTCGGCCTGTTGACGACGGTGGGCTTGTCCGCGAAGAACGCGATCCTGATCGTCGAGTTCGCGCGCGAGCTTCAGGCGGGCGGGAACATGGGGCCGGTGCGTGCGGCGATCGAGGCGGCGCGCCTGCGGCTGCGCCCGATCCTGATGACGTCGCTCGCGTTCATGCTGGGCGTGCTGCCGCTCGCGATCAGCAACGGCGCGGGCTCGGCGAGCCAGCACGCGATCGGCACGGGCGTGATCGGCGGGATGATCACGGCGACGTTCCTCGCCATTTTCATGATCCCGATGTTCTTCGTGCGGGTGCGCGCGATCTTCAGCGGCGAGACGGAAAACGTCGACGATGCATGGCGTCTCGTGCAGGGCGATCTGCAGCGCGGTCGCGACGACGCACACGATTCGAAGGGGCAGTAACGATGCAAAAACACGCTTTGAACGCAACCGCGGTCGCACTGTCTGCCGCGCTGTTTGCCACGGGCTGCACGATGGCGCCGCATTACGAGCGGCCCGACGCACCCGTCGCGCAGGCGTACCCGGCCGGCGGCGTCTACGCGACGCAGCCGGGCGCGGCCGGCGCGCGCAGCGCGAATGGCCAGGCGGCGACCGCCATCGGCTGGCGCGAATTCTTCGTCGATCCGCGCCTGCAGCGGCTGATCGAGATCGCGCTGAAGAACAACCGCGACCTGCGCGTGTCGGTGCTGAACATCGAGGCGGCGCGCGCGCAGTACCAGATCACGCGCGCGGGGCTGT